>NZ_JACVAO010000020.1:0-101683 GCF_014851885.1 Ensifer sp. ENS02
CCGATCAACCAGGTGGTGCGCAAGCTGTCGGCGGCGCTGACCACCGGATGCTCGATCATCGTCAAGGCGCCCGAGGAAACACCGGCGTCGCCGGCCGAGCTCATCCGCTGCTTCGTCGATGCCGGGCTTCCGGCCGGCGTCGTCAACCTCGTCTACGGCGTGCCCTCGGTCATCTCGGAATACCTGATCGCCCATCCGGTGATCCGCAAGATGTCGTTTACCGGCTCGACCCCGGTCGGCAAGATGCTGGCGGCCCTTGCCGGCCAGCACATGAAGCGCGCGACGATGGAACTGGGCGGGCATGCGCCTGTCATCGTCACCGATGATGCCGATGTCGAACGCGCCGTCGCCATCATGTCCGCCAGCAAGTACCGCAATGCCGGCCAGGTCTGCGTGTCGCCGACCCGCTTCCTCGTGCAGGAGCGCGTCGCCGATCAGTTCCTCGACGGCTTCGTCGCCGCCTCGAAGACGATCAAGGTCGGCAACGGTCTCGAAGCCGGCGTCGACATGGGGCCGCTTGCCAACGAGCGGCGCATCCCGGCGATCGAAAGCCTGGTTGCCGACGCGCTCGAGCATGGTGCCCGATTGGCGACCGGCGGCCATCGCATCGGCAACCGCGGCTACTTCTTCGAGCCGACGGTTCTGGCAGACGTGCCGCTTTCCGCCCGGATCATGAACGACGAGCCGTTCGGCCCGGTCTCGATCATCAATCGCTTCCATGATCTCGACGAGGCGATCAACGAGGCCAATCGCCTGCCCTTCGGTCTTGCGGCCTATGCCTTTACCGGATCGGAGCGCAGCGCCCACCGCCTGGCAAGCGAGGTCGAAAGCGGAATGATTTCGATCAACCATCTGGGCCTGGCGCTCCCCGAAGTCCCCTTCGGCGGCATCAAGGATTCCGGCTACGGCACCGAGGGCGGCTCCGAAGCGATCGAGGCCTATCTGGAAACACGCTTCGTCACGCGGAAGAGCGTCTGACGCCGCGGCAGGTGAAACGTGGTCTGAGGAGCGACGTCCTCTTGCGGTCCTCCGTGGATACAGTGGCGAATTTTCCACAATCCTGACGGTTTCAGTCCTTGGACAACGAGGTATGGCTCGTCAGGGATACAAGTTCGACTTTGCACAACGTCATTCGAAGTGGCAGGCATGACCTTGCGGCACTAGATAATTGAGCACCGCTGCCTTGATGGTGGAGGAGAGAAAGCCGTAGTGGCCGGCACGCATCGAAAGCATGGTGGCCGCAGTAGGACGAAGGACAGCAGGCATTGTCGACATCCCGCGTTCGCGTCATCGATCTGGAAACGGCCGGCAACGGACCGAACGACGTCTGCGAAATCGGGTGGCAGGACGTGGTCCTTGAAGACAATGGACGGTGGGTCGTCAACGACGAACGCGGCGCATTGATGGTCAATCCGGGGCGGCCGATTTCGCCCGACACGATGGCCATCCATCATATTCTCGACGAACAAGTCGCCGGCGCGCCCTACTGGAAAAATGTGGCGCCAGAAGTGTTGCATCCGCACGGCGGGATCGACGCATTGGCCGCACATCGTGCAGCCTTCGAACAACGGTATTGCACGCCTCGTCTCACCGGCGGCTTGCCCTGGATCTGTACCTGGAAGTGCGCCCTACGGATTTGGCCCGATCTGCCACGATTTTCCAACCAGATGCTCCGCTACCAGCGTATGCCGGAAGGGCTCGTTCACGAGATAGGTCTTCCGGCCCATCGAGGCATGCCGGATGCCTACGTGACGGCCCATCATCTGCGCGATCTGTTGAACGCTGCATCGCTCGATCAGTTGCTGGCGTGGAGTGCCGAGCCGGGCTTGTTGCCGCGCGTGCCCTCCGGGCCTGATCGTGGGAAGGGCTGGGATCGCCTTAGTACTGAGACGCTCACCGAATTTCTTCGCGATAGAGATAGCGACATCCGCTTCAGCGCCCAGACCGAGTTGCAAAGGCGCGGTGAATTCGAACCTACCGCTGCCGACGAGCCAGTGCAGCAAACCTTACTATGACTGGAACTGTGCGTCGCGCATGCGCCGAATGAACGGCGGCACCAGGGTGACGCTCGACGAACGCGGTGATCTGCCTTGGTGAAGTACTCTACTCAGCATCGACAGGAATTGCCTTGAAGACACGCAAACCGCTTATCCTCACAGCCCGGATCGCGGAGATCGATCTTGAGATCTTCGATCGCCTTCGAAACGCGCATTTCCCGTCGGAGCAAAACTTCCTCCGCGCTCACCTCACGATGTTTCATCGGCTACCCGGCGAACACCTCGAGCGGATCGTTGGAGAATTGCAGGCCGCTGCCACCAAGCGTGACCAGATCCGCGCGCAGGCAGCCAGTGTTCGCCATCTCGGCGCGGGCGTGGCGTTCACGATCAGAAGTCTTGCGCTTGAAGACCTTTATGCAGAACTAAAGCGCGCTTTCATGCCATGGCTGGGCGGTCAGGACATGCAGAGGTGGCAGCCGCATATCACCGTCCAGAACAGGGTTTCGCGGTCAGCCGCAGACACCTTGCACCGGCAACTGACACACGATTTCAAACCACGATCGTTGACGCTGGAGGGCCTGGATCTCTGGAGATATCTGGGCGGACCTTGGCAGCTCGAACGAGCGATCTGTTTCGAGATCTCCGCTCTCCGTACAGCGCCATTGGCCGGCTCAGCGGCGATCGTTGACGATCATCGCTGAGCCACATGGGCGGACAGATGCTTTATCCGCGCGCTTATGACCAACAGGGGCGGGGCACAGAGACCTCAAAAGAAGACTGTGGGCCGCAGGAAGAGACCACATCCCCGACACATCGCGCGGAGGCGCACATCGATGACGGATGCGATGCCGAACTCGCTCAATTCTCCGAGCACCGTTCTGACCGGGTCTCGGTCAGGAAGATGGTGAACGCTGTGGCGGGCAGTGCGAGGCCGATCATGGATGCGAGCCACCATCCACCAGAGGCAAATGCCCAGGCACCCAGGGCAGAGCCAATGGCGCCGCCGGTGAAGAAGATTGCCATGAAGAGACCGTTGACCCGGCTGCGCAAGTCCGCGCCGAGTTCGTAAATCGAGCGCTGCCCCGTCACCAACGTCATGGTGACGCCGAAGTCGAGCAGGATTGCAGCAAGCGTTAAAAGTGTGAGCGCAAAGGTCGAACCTTCAGAGATTTGCGTCATCAGAAAGGCGGCCGCGACACTGACAAGGCCGAATGCCGTTGCCGGCCGCACCAATCCCTTGTCAGAAAGGCGCCCAGCGATGGGCGAAGCAATTGCGCCCGCAACACCGGCCAGGGCGAAAAGCGCAATGCCATTATGACCCAACCCAAAGCTGGGCCCTGCAAGATAAAGCGGCGTCACGGTCCAGAAGATGCTAAATGCCGCGAACTGACAGGCCTGATAGGCGGCGCGCCGCTGCAGGACCGGCTGCGTCGCGAGAAGCTGGGCCATCGACTTGAGCAGCTGGCCGTAGCTCAATCGACCCACCGCAGGCATGCGGGTCGGCAATTGCGTCCATAGAAGGGCTCCAAGCCCGACCATAACGATCGCGGAAACATAAAACACGGTATGCCAGGAGCTGACGCCGGCAATTAATCCGGCAATCGGCCGCGCCATCATGATCCCAACCATCAAACCGCTCATGATATTGCCAACGACGCGACCCCGCACGGCATCCGGTGCAAGGTTGGCAGCGAACGGCACGATCATCTGGACAGCAACCGAGCCAAGCCCGATGGCGAGCGAAGCGGTGAGAAAGGGTCCAGGTGTGGTGGAGAGCCCGGCCGCGATCAGGGCAAGAGTAACCAGGCTGATCATGGTCACAATCAACCGACGATTTTCCAGGAGATCACCCAATGGCACGAGGAGCAGCAACCCGAGGCCGTAGCCGATCTGGGTCACGGTCACGATCAAGCCTGTTGCCTCAGCCGGTAGGCCGATGTCGAGTGCGATCGGCCCGGCGAGTGGCTGGGTATAATAGAGGTTGGCGGCAATCAGGCCGCAGGCGGCGGCCATCAGAAAAGTCATGCCGGCGGAGATTCCGGCCGGGCGCTGCGACTGGGCGAGGGAAGCTGGAGTTGTCATGGAATGTGCCTTGGGAGAAAGGAGGCGGGCGGGTTGATCAGTCGAGAATGCGCAAGATTGCTTCACCGGAAGGGAGCAGCTGGTTCTCCAGCTCTCCGGTCTTGCCGGCGATACGCACGCCCTGCAGATAGGAAAATAGCGCAAGCGCGGTACTCGCGGGATCGGCGTCATGGCGAATTGAACCATCTAACTGGCCATCGCGAATGAAACCTTCGAGCCGCGTGACGAGCTTGCGATTGTGTCCTGCGACCTTGGCGGCAATCTCGGCATCGGACAGAACCAGTTCCACGGCGGCACCGATGGCCAGGCATCCACGCCTGCCGGTCTCACCACAGGCGGACATGGCATAGAAACTGACGACGCGGGCAACCTTTTCGCGACCGGTGGAGGCTGAAGACAATACCTGTTCCAAAAGGTCAGCTCGGACCTGCTTATAGCGGTCGTAGGCAGCGACGAAGACGTCACGCTTGTCCTGAAACGCCTTGTACAGGCTGCCGGCAGTCAGTCCCATTTCGGCTTTCAGTTCTGCGATGGAGGTTCCGTGATAGCCCCTCTCCGAAAATATGCGGATCGCCGCATCCAGAGCTTGGGTCATGTCGAACTCGCGGGGGCGCCCGACGGAGCGATGGGAGTGTCTTTCGGAATTCATCTGGCGGCCTATTAGGAAACGATCGTTCCCTAATAGGCCGCCAAAGGGATTTGGTCAAGCCGCTTATCTATCGGCATCTATTGGAAAGACGAGTGGCGCGAGCTTAGATCGAACCCGTTGCAGTTGATGATGCCCCACATTGCGCTTGGTATCGAGCACATTGGCTGACAGGAGCTGCAGCGTTGGTTCAGAGCGCAGACAAGTTGTCCGTGGGCATTCCACCGTGAATAAGCAAGCCGTCGATCTCCAGGCATTCATGTCCACGGCGTCGAGGGAAGCGTCTGAGGGCGATCGATCGCAAGAGCCCATGCCGGGGAGTTTCAGACTACATCCTGCTCATCGTGACAGTTCCTGAGCAACCGCTGCCCGCCCCGGTCCCCTTGAACCTGCCTTTCCCTTTGTCGTTCTTTATCATGCCGGTGAGGATGTTGCCGCCCTTGCGGCCTTTATGGACGAATGTGAGGGTCATATTAATAGTCCCATTCCTCGCGACTTTCCCCGAAAGCCCCGAGCTGGAGGATACAACGCCGTCATTTACCAGGATGGACGTTGAAAGCTCACGCCAATCACCGCAGTCCGTCGTAGCGTGCCTCGTTAGCTTCCACACGCCATTGAACACGCTCAAACCAGCCGCCACGCAACGATTTCCGCGAACTTCCATTCCGTTGCCACAGACGAGGGGGCAGACACGGCCACCGGCCGCCTTCAGACTATTCACGAGCTCCTCGGTGGGGGTGAGCGAGGCAAGCTTGATCCCCTTGCGTTCGGCATAGGCTTGCAGCGCCTTCTGACTGCCGCTACCCCATTTGCCGTCCACCTGCTCAAGGCATCCGACACGTACCAGTTCCCTTTGGGTGATCAGTGTGAGCTCGCCGGCACTCATTTGGCTGGTCGGATCGCTTGATCCCTTCAAGCCTGGTGTGGTCTGCTCAAGTTTAGCAAGTTCGGGTGGCACGCCGGTGACCTTCGGCAGGGCGGCACGCTTGAGGTCGCCCTGCCCCAGTTCAGCCGTCTCCCGTTCCTTATCCCGCGCTTCAATCGCTGCGATTTTCAGTTTCGCAAGCGTGACGAAGGCGCCGCTTGGGTATTGCTGAAGGTAGGCTTCAAAAAAGTTCCTCTCGGTCGCGTCCTTGATGGAATTCCAAAAGGAAAGCTCCACACTTCTGTCGGTGTCCGATGTGACCACCGCCGAGTTCGTTGGCGTCTCGGGGATTTTCGCCGGGTTCAGCACAACCGGGCCCGTCAGTGAGGAACTATCCCAGGGAATCTGCTTACCGCCGGTGACCTGCAACACGGCGCGACGCACAGCAATCAGGTCATCCGTTATGCTCTGCCCGGGTGTGCCGAGGTGTTGAAGCAAGGCCGACGTAAACGGGGAGTTTCGACCGGCGCCGTCAAGGGCGACGTTTCCCGGCTGCGTGGCGAACGCAATCAGCGACCCCACACCTGTATCGAGCTTGGCCAGGCCTCGACCGACGACCACGGACCGTGTTCCGAGCGACCGGGCCAAAGTCGTAGCGAGCGGATTGTCACGGCAAGCGTCGAGGAAAACCAGATTGACCTTGGCGTTGCGCTCCATGGCAGCAAGCACGAGTTCTATCGGTAGCGCCTCGAAGTCTAGATCATTGTTCGATTTCAGCTGCGCGTCGATCGGGATGATATAATTGCCACCGTTCACCTGCAGCCCGTGACCGGCATAGAAAAAAAGCGCCACGTCTGCGCCTTCGACCTTGCCGACGAACTCTCGGATCACTCCCCGCATTCCCGTCAGATCGAGGTCCCGACCCGTTACCACCACGAAGCCCAGTGCTGTCAATTTCGACGCCATGTCGCCGGCATCATTCTGCGGGTTCGCGAGCTGAGGTGCGTGTCTATAGGCGGAGTTCCCAATGACCAGCGCGACGCGCTTTTCGGCCCAGACGGGGGAGCCCACAAAAAAGAGCAAGAGCAAGACAGCGGCACGAAGGGAATTCATGAAGCAGCTCCACCACTCCGATCCCGAGCCGAGCGTTTGACAGCCACAGCGCGCAACCGTTGCCGTCACTTCATCGGAGCGGTCCAAAAAGGCCGCGACGGGAACATCAAGAATGATCCTGCCGGAGCATGTAGTCAATCGACGTCGGAAAGCAGATGAGATCAACAAACGACGGTTGTTGGCCTAAAAGGGAGCCTCCTGATCGTATGATTACTCCAAACTGCCCGCATGGAAAAATGGATCATCCTGACTGCTCGTAAATATCCGTCCGTACTAGTTCGGAATGATTAAAGACCGAGTGGCTCCCACTACTGTAGATTTAGAATCTACTTAATTTCGAAGGAGCGAACATGGTGAGGATCTTTCTCGTGCTCACAGCGCTGGCCGTCCCGATGGTCGCAATCGCTGATGATGAAACTGACCGTGCACAGGCCGGTGGACTAGAATTTCGCGCGCTGAAGAAGTGCGTACGAAAGGCGCCCGTGGGCGAGTTCGATAGAAAATGCGACATTCCAACAGTCGGGTGGCCAGGGGCTGAAGGACTTTGGCTGCCTAGTGTCTCTCAAGGTGCCGGCTGAACAATCTGTTTAGCACGTACCCGTGCTTTGTCGCCTTTCGGGGGAAGCATTTCCAGACGAATAGCACTCGACTTGGATCCGTCCGACGAATTGGCTCACCGGGGCTGCCCTAAGCGTCATGGGCCGGCCCTCGCACCGCCGCACGACCGGCGCTCCCCGGATGTGCCGACTTGAAGGGTTGCGGTGGTTCCGTCGATAGCGCCTCCCGGATGGCGTCCGTGATCGCAGAAACGACAAAGTCCGCCTGCGTTTCCTCAACGAGGAACTTCGCGGCTTCGTGTTCGTCCACGTCTTGCCATAGGACTATGCCGACCCGCGCTCCAGGAGCCAGTCGCTTCAGGCGACGGACAAGGAATTTGGCGTGGCGCATGGATTCTCGATCGAGAGCAGTGAGAACGATGGCATGCCGACCTTCGATCGGCAGCTCCTTGATTTTTTGCGGCCTGAGAGCTTCATGGCTGAAGTAATTGACGTCCGCGCCTTGTACCCGCAGAACCTGCAGGAGCATCATTGCCGTGACGTCGTCGAGCGCACTTCGCCCTCCTAGGCAAAGCACGGATCGCCCTTCACCGGGAGGGAGTTCATAATCGTTCTCTTTTTCATCGGTGTCGCGGTCGGGATCTTCGCTTTTGTCTTCGTCTTCCTCTTCAACCGCGATCTCCTCGAGGTTGGCAACCAGTGTACCTGCACTTTCGGCAACCCGTGCTCCTTGCTCTTCCGTCAAGGCACCACGCATACGGTCACTTTCGGCCAGAAGCAGCGCGGGAATGGCAACCGTGTCGTAAAATTCGACGAGGTACATTTCCTCAAGCATCTCCTCTGCATTATCCGTTGCTTCGTCCGGGTCTCCCGCCAG
Organism: Ensifer sp. ENS02; assembly: GCF_014851885.1. Classification (NCBI taxonomy): domain Bacteria; kingdom Pseudomonadati; phylum Pseudomonadota; class Alphaproteobacteria; order Hyphomicrobiales; family Rhizobiaceae; genus Ensifer; species Ensifer sp. ENS02. The sequence continues at coordinate 8,138 of NZ_JACVAO010000020.1, forward strand.
CAACCGTTGGTAAAGGCGCTCCTTTGGATTGAGGACGGGCTCATTGCCCAACAGAATTTCGAGGAATTCGAACTGGCGGACGTGGCGGCCAAGCACAACCAGGCAGACGGTGAGCGGGGTCGACAGTACCAGTCCAACCGGGCCCCAGAGCCAGGCCCAGAAGATGGCAGCTACAATGATCGCAAGGGGAGACAGTCCTGTGCGAGACCCATAGAGCCAGGGCTCGACAACGTTGTTGCTTACAAGTTCAAGGGCAATGAAGAGCCCAAGCGTCAGAACCACCAAGCTCCAGCCCGGAGCTGCTGCGAACGCGAGAAACAGAGGCAAGGCAGCAGCAATCACCGGGCCGATATAGGGCACGAAGCGCAGCACGATCGCGAGCATCCCCCACAAAAGTGCGTTTGGAATCCCTAAGAACCAAAGGCCAATCGCGAGCGGCACCCCATAGGTGATGTTGACGACAAGCTGCATGAGCAAGTACTGGCCCACCCGAGCGCCCGCATCTTGGAGCGCCTCGGTCGTTCGATGAAGATCGCCATACCCGACCAGCCGGATGAATCGGTCGCGCAGATCCTCCCGCTCGAACAGCATGAAGATGACGACGACGATGACGAGGCCAGCGGTTGCCAAGGGACCTAGCAGCGGATTGATGACGCTCATCAGGATTTCGACCGGGCGCTGCGGCGAAAATATCTCGACCAGAAGCGGCTTCGGTTCAGGCGCGGTCACGGGCGACACAGCCACATCTTTTTCAGGTCGGCTGAGCTCGATGCTGATCCGCTCCATCACCCGGCTCAATCGATCGAGTATCTGGCTGTCCGACCCAGCTTCTTTTAGGGAGCGGACCTTCTCGACGATATTTGACTGGTATCTCGGCACATCCCGCGCGACCTCGCTGATTTGCAGCGCCACTATGACGCCGAATGCAGTGAGGAAAAGGAAAGCCATCGTCACAGTCCCGGTAACCGCGACCGCGCGAGGGCAGCCGGCGCGGCGCAGCCTTGAGACAACGGGTGCAAGAGCAAACGTCAAAAGGATGGCAATCGCCAGGGGAAGGAAGACGTCCCTGGCAATGTAGAGCACCGCCACCGTTGCAGCAATTGCTGCAAGCGTTGGCAGTTTCGAAGTCTCGGCAGCTGCCCGCGACAAGGTCAGCGGATGCAATTCGACGGCCATATTGACCGGTTCTTTCCCACTCTTGCGCGAAAATCTCAGCATCGAACCTCCCGGGACCTTCCAGGCGTACCCCTTCTGGTCTCCAATTGCGAACCCTCCGGCCCGGCGGTTCTCAAGCTACGGGCAGGCGTCATCCATCCATAGGCACTGCCGATCAGCACCAACCAAACTGTTAATATTAGAACGGACGCACAAATAAGCCAGACGGCGAGGTCCCGATGCCAAAGGCCAACCTGGCCTGGAACGTTGCAGGACCTGTCGAAACCGGATCACCCGAGTGGCAATGGTCGGGGTGATGATGCGCAGGTCGCGGCGGAATTGTAGCCCCATTTGAGTAAGCGCCTAAGCATTGATCCCCAATTTCAGACGTGTTGGTATCCGCTCTCAATCGAGGGAGCTTTATGTTTGACGATGAGATCGAAATCGAGTGCCCCGAGTGCGGCCACGAAAACGGGACACCGGTCGACCGAGTGAGGGACGACGAGCACGTCCCCTGTGAAAGGTGCGGAAGCGCCATCGCGCTGGGCCGACGGAAACATTTGCTCATCATCGAGCACGTCACTAAGAACATCGCGAAACTCAGGCGCTCGCTCGCCAAGTTCAGGCAAAGCTCTCCCGCTGCCCGCCGGAGGCCCCGAGGAAAGTCGTAGATGGGACTGCGTCCCTTCGCGCTTTGAAGGCTCCCGTGATTTCAAACGCGTCGGATGGCCCAGCCGTCTCGCGCGCACCCTTCAACGATGATGGCGCGGAGCCGGGAACAACAGGAAAGTCGCACGCGTTTTAGCGAAAGCTTGAGGATAGCTTGATGCGCTCTACTGCGGATCCAAGGAGGTCCGTTATGGCAAAGCATCCAAGATACGTATCGCCGAAACAGACGGGCTTGTACCCGGATCGAGATCTGGACTGTCAGATGGCAATGGAAGATGTTTTCCAATCGGTCGCCGAATATGGCGAGGCGGCCGGCTGGAGCGAGCGCGAGGTCGCCGACGCGTTGATTGAACTGGCGCATAACCGGTGGTTCATGCTGGATGCCAAGGAGAAGATGTTCGAGGAAGGGGCCGGCGTCATCATTCGCAAGGATAGGACCTCCCCACTCCACTGAGCTACTCGGCCTCCATCTTGGCGACGAGGAGAAAATTAAGCGGGAACGGGACCGATTTCATCGCGGGCGGTTTCTAGGGCGGGGCCGCTGTATTCCATCCTGCCGGCCCACGCAGACAACGCACTCTCATCGCCCTCAGGCGCCTTTCGGGGCGATTTCTTTTGGCATCAATAAATTAGCAACCCGACAAGGAACAAGGTCTGCATCGGTGAGTTGAGACTCCGAGAAGGAGTTTGCTTATGATTTTTATACGACCTGAATTCGATTGCCGGGGCGGCGGAGGGGCCGACGTCTCAGGGCTGATCGCCTCGATCAAATACGCTCTTGCTTCCGAAGCGCCCTTCGATACGCAAAATCTCTGCTTCAGAGTGCTCGGAACATCCGTCGTCATCGAGGGTCAGGTCAGCCATAGTAGTGGTGACGATTTTGTCCGCCGTATCGCCGAGGATATTGCCGGGGCTGACCGGGTCCTCGTGCGCGTCGGTTGTCCTCGAAGCAACGGACTTTCGACGATCGGCGAAAGCATACGCAAGGAGAACGGTGATGCCTAACACAGGCGGTAATAGCGAGAGCCTCGCGAATAGGCTGACAGCACACGGACGCGAACCGACCGATTTCCCCGACGATAGCCCGCTCGGCAAGGGCGATTTGCGCGAACCGCGCGAGCCAGTGCCGGAATTTGACGAACCCGACGACGAAGACGATCTCGACGAGATCGAGGAAATAGAGCTCGAAAGCATCTTTGATCCGGACAGATACGATCCCGACGACGACTTTCCTCCTCCGGGATAGCAATGGTCTGGTCCAACTTTTCGGAAGAGAAGATGGAACCTGTTCGAGGCATCTGCGTTTTCGTTTTGTGGAACCCTGAGCCCCCGATCAGGGTGACGCCTTCACCATCCCTCCGGAAGTGAAGCCCCGATAAGCCAATGGCCTCGTCGCCGCCCGACGGGGCCATTCCTTTTCATGGCCCTTAATTCGGGGGTGCATTTTCGCTCCTGGGGACCACAATGGGGCTCGTCGGAGGCGCACGCACTTCCTGAGGTTGCCCAACTTTGCACCATCAAGGGCAAAACGGGGAGATTGATTGAGCTGCCTGTCTCGCGCCAGCGTTACGAAACTTTCATTTTATCATCATGCAGATTGTCACGGACTGTCACACGCAACTGTTAGCAAGCGCCCCGGCTTCATCGTGCCACCGATCCTGGTGTCCTCCATCCTGCAAGGAGCGTTTTGCAAATGAGAGTCTCCGTCACTACCTCCGTATTCCTCGGCCTGATGGCTAGCGTCGCGTTTGGCGCGCCAGCCGCAGCCGCCGAAAAGACGAAATTCGAGTTCTGGTACGGCCTTTCGGGCGATCTTGGCGAACGCGTCCAGGATGCCTGCAAGAAGTTCAACGAGAGCCAGTCAGAATTCGAGATCGTCTGCACCTCGCAAAACGGTTACGACACCACCCTGCAAAACACGATTGCCGCCTACCGCGCCAAGAAGCAGCCGGCGATCACCCAGATCTATGATGCCGGCACGCTCGACATGATGCTGTCCGGCGCCTTCGTGCCTGCAAAGAAGCTGATGGCCGACAATGGCTACACCATCGACTGGAACAACTATTTCGGCGGCATCGCCAACTACTACGCAACGGCGAAGGGCGAGCTGAACTCCTTCCCGTTCAACTCCTCGACCGCGATGTTCTACTACAACGTCGACGCCTTCCAGAAGGCCGGCATCGACTTCAAGCCGGACACCTGGGAGGAAGTCGAGGAAGCAGCCCGCAAGCTGAAGACGGCCGGCTTCGAATGCCCGCTCGCATTCAACTTCGACACTTGGCCGCTGATGGAGCAGTTCTCGGCGATCCACAACCAGCCGATCGCAACCAAGGCGAACGGCTATAACGGACTGGACGCCGAGCTTGTCGTCAACAAGACCAAGTTCGTCGACCACGTGAAGTTCTTCAAGAAGATGGCTGACGAGAAGCTCTTCGTGGTCAAAACCAAGCAGCTCGGCATGGACATCGTCCCAGCCTTCACGTCCCAGACCTGCCAGATGATCCAGACCTCGGTCGCCGACCACGGCACGATCGGCAAGACCCTTCCTGAGAATGTGAAATGGGAAGTCGCCATGTTGCCGGTCTGGAAGGGCACCGAGCGTCAGAACTCGCTGGTCGGCGGCGCATCGCTCTGGGTGCTCGCCGGTCGTCCGGAAGCCGAATACAAGGGTGCAGCCGCCTTCCTCAACTATCTTGCAACTCCGGAAATGGCCGAGTGGTGGTCGACGGTGACGGGCTACATCCCGGTGACCAAGACCGGCTTCGACGCCATGAAGGCCAATGGCTTCTACGACAAGGCTCCCTATAAGGGCCGCGAACTCGCCATCCAGAGCCTGTCCTTCACCCCGACCTCGGAAAACACCCGCGGTATTCGGCTAGGCGGCTTCACGCAGATCCGCAAGGAGTTCGCAACCGCCCTTGAAGCAATCTTCATGCAGAACGCAGACGTACAGGGCGAACTCGACAAGACGGTGGAACGCGGCAACGCGGTTCTGCGCCGCTTCGAAAAGACCTACGCCGGACAGACTTTGAACTAAAATCTGATCCGCCCGGAGCCTGCCATAATATCGGTGGGCTCCGATCGCTCTTCTTGCGCATTGGAATTTCGACATATGGACAAGCGCGCGGCCTTTCGCAGCTGGTGGCTGCCCAGCCTATTCGCCCTGCCGCAGATCATTTTGATCCTGCTCTTTTTTTATTGGCCCGCTGTCGCCGTTTTGCGATGGGCCTTCACGTTGGAGCCCCCATTCGGCGGTGCTGCCGAGTTCGTCGGCCTCGCCAACTTCCAGGAAGTCTTTGCCGATCCGCTCTATTGGAACTCCGTTGGCGTCAGCCTGGCATTCGCGCTTTGTGGAACGCTTGCCACCATTTTCATCGGTCTTGTTCTTGCCCTTGCTGTCGACCGGCAATTGCCGGGCTCCGCGCCGTTCCGGTTCCTCTACATTCTGCCCTATGCGATTGCGGGACCGGCGGCCGGTATGGCCTTCCGTTTCATCCTGTCGCCCGAGCGCGGGCTGATGGCCTCGGTCAACGCGGCCTTTCCGGACTTCTGGAACCCGGCCAAATACGGCAGCCACGCACTCATCCTCGTCATCGTCGTCTTTGCCTGGAAGTGGGCGGGCTACACCTTCATCTTCCTGCTCGCCGGCCTGCAGTCGGTCCCGCGCTCCCTGATCGAGGCAGCCGCGATGGACGGCTGCGGCCCGATCCGCCGCGCGGTCGATATCCAGATCCCGTTGCTGGCGCCAACGCTCTTCTTCCTGCTGGTGATCATGATGACCGAGGGTTTCGTCGGCGCCGATACCTATGGCATCGTCGCACGCACGACCGATGGGGGCCCGAACCACGGCACCGACGTGATGGTCTACCGCATCGTCGAGGAGGCGTTCCGAGGCCTGAACTACTCGGGTGCCTCGGCCCAGAGCCTCGTGCTCATCGGCCTCATCATGATTTTCACCTTCATCCAGTTTCGCTTCATCGAGCGCCAGGTCCATTACAAGTGAGGCTTCCATGATCCAGCGGACACCCTTTGCCAACGCGCTGACCTATGGTGTGATGATCTTCGGCTTCCTGCTTTTGATCGGCCCCTTCATCGTCATCGTGTCGGGCGCCAGCCAGACCTTCCAAAAGGTCAACGCCATACCCTTCAGTTTCGTGCCGCAGGATCGCCTCTTCGAGAATATGGGTGCTGCCTGGTCGCGCGCCAGCCTCGGCACGGCGATGCTCAACAGCTTCGTCATGGCGAGCCTGGTCACGGTCGGCAAGGTAGCGCTGTCGGCGCTGACGGCCTTTGCCATCGTGTTCTTCCGAACACCTCTGAAAGGCTTTTTCTTCTGGATGGTGTTCATCACCCTGATGCTGCCGCTCGAAGTGCGCGTGGTGCCCACCTATGCCGTCGCCGCCGACCTGTTCCAGCCGATCCGCTTGCTGATTTCCGCCGTCACCGGCTTCGAGGTCTCCGTCGACTGGAACCTTCTCAATTCCTATGCCGGCCTCACATTGCCGCTGATCGCCACGGCGACTGGGACCTTTCTCTACCGCCAGTTCTATCTGACCCTGCCGGACGAACTGGCGGAGGCTGCGCGCATGGACGGGTCAGGCGCAATCCGCTTCTTCATCGATATGCTGCTGCCGCTGTCGCGCACCAACATGCTCGCGCTGACCACGATCATGTTCGTCTACGGTTGGAACCAGTATCTCTGGCCCCTCCTGATGGTGACGGACCCGCAATACAAGACCACGATGATGTCGCTGGTTGCACTCCTGCCAGCTGACAACGGCACGCCGGACTGGAACGTGACGCTTGCCGGATCGCTGATCATCATGCTGCCACCGCTCATCGTCGTCGCCGTGCTGCAGCGGTGGTTCGTGCGCGGCCTCGTAGCCACGGAAAAATGACCCCGCTTTCCCCAAACAGAAGAAACAGAGAGGTCCGCGCTCATGGCTGACATCGCAATCCGCGCCGTGCGTAAATCCTACGGCAAGAACCCCACCCTGCATGGCATCGACCTCGCCTTTGCGTCGGGAGAATTCGTCGTGATCCTCGGCCCGTCCGGCTGCGGGAAATCGACGCTTCTGCGGATGATCGCCGGGCTGGAGGAGATCACCTCAGGCGAGATCGCGATCAACGGGAAGGTCGTGAACCGGCTCGAACCGCGCGAACGCGGCTGCGCCATGGTCTTCCAGAACTACGCTCTCTATCCGCACATGACCGTTGCGGGAAACATTGGCTACGCCTTGAAGGTGGCGGGCGTCGCAAAGGCGGAGCGCCTGCGCCGGATTGAGGAGACCGCAAAGATCGTGGGGCTTTCCGATTATCTCGATCGCAAACCGGCGGCGCTTTCCGGCGGTCAGCGGCAGCGCGTCGCGATGGCACGCGCGATCATTCGCGAGCCGAACGTGTTCCTGTTCGACGAACCGCTTTCGAACCTGGACGCCAAACTCCGCGTCACCATGCGGGCCGAGATCCGCAAACTGCATCAGCGCCTCCAGGCAACGTCCATCTTCGTCACGCATGACCAGGTCGAAGCAATGACGCTGGCCGACAAGCTGGTCGTGATGAACAGGGGTGTGGTCGAACAGGTGGGCCAGCCGCTCGACATCTATCACCGTCCGGCAAGCATCTTCGTCGCATCCTTCATCGGCTCTCCGGCAATGAACCTTTTCGATGCCGTGGTCGACGTCGACAACGCTTGCCTCACATTCGGCGGTACGAAGATGCCGATCGAAAGAGGTCTGGCCACCCGACTGGGCGCAAGGCAGATCACGGTCGGCATCCGCCCCGAACAATGTGTCGTTGCGCCTGAAGGCGTCTCGATCAAGGTGGATTTCATCGAGGAGCTCGGCTCCGGCCGCGTCATCCACTCGGAACTGAACGGCTATCCCTTCGCGGCCACAGTCGACGAGCACACGCGCGTGCGGCCGGGCGAGAGGATCACCCTGGAACTGCCGCTCGCGCACCTGCATCTCTTCGACAAGGAGACCGGCCGAAGGATCGAGGTCGATCTGGAGCCGCGTGCCATCCGCAATTCCGCTAGCCAACCGACACTCCAAGCAGTCTGATCGTTTTCATAAATCAGGAGAACCGTGATGAACGACATCATTTCCGCCGTAGGATTCTGCAACCGGACGGGCAAGGGTGACCTTTCGACCCTTGATGCTTCCCTGCGTGAGATTGCAGAGACGGGCGCTGACGCCTGCGAGATCGGGATCTATGGCGAAGAGATCGTCAGCGGCGGCCGCATCATCGAAGACCGCGTCCAGCGCGTCGCCGAGATCACGAAGAGGTACACTTTCAACAAGCTATCGCTGCACGGCCAGATCGTCTCCAACTTCATGGATCGCCAGCACCATCATCTGCAGAAGAAGGTCGTAAGAGCGATGCTCGAGTTGTGCGACCGGCTTGGCGCGGGGATCCTCGTCCACCACTCCGGTGCAGCACAGCTTGCCGCCGGCGAGAACGCCGCTGACCTCGACAAGATGGAACGTGACGCGCTCGCAGAAATGGCCGAGATTGCCAAAGGCTACGGCGTTCGCATCGCGCTTGAGAACATCTTCACGACGGAAAGCGGCCAGTACCGCCAATCCCCGAGCCAGGTTGCCGAAACGGTGCGGGCGATCGGTTCCGACAACGTGGTCGCACTCATCGACTTCTCGCATGCCTATATCGAGGCCACGCATCGCGGGCTCGATTTCCGTGATGAACTCAGGGCCATGGCTCCGGTGACCGGTCACCTTCATGTTCACGACAGTTTCGGCCTGCCCTGTACCATGAACCGCTTCTATCATCCGGCGGAAGCAACCGCGCTCGGCATCGGGGACCTGCATTTGCCGATCGGCTGGGGCGACATTGCTTGGGATGACATCTTCTCTGAGCTGACCTTCCTTCCCGATACGACGCTGATCATGGAAATCAGCGCCGAGCGCTTTGCCGATCAGCAGCTGGCGTGCCTGGAGCAAGCCAGGCGACTGGCGGCAGGCGTGGGGCTTAGGCGCGCTGCTTAACGTGCCACCGACGGCCCTGGCGGACAGCTGAATGGTGCTTCCGGCTTGTCGCAAGCAAGGACACCGGCAGGATCAAGTGTTACCGAGGCGCGCCAATCGACGAGAAGTGCGCCTCAACGTGGCAAACCTGCGCGCAAGCGCATCTGGTCTGCGCCTCTCAGCTGCGGGGCGTCGCCAGAGACCGGCCATATCGATGACGTCGTCTCCGGGCGATGACGTGAGGGGGAACCGAAGCTTTTTCCTTCGGCTTTGTTTGCACAGCCTTTCGCGGTCGACCACCGCTACCACTTTCATGCAACGAACAGAACCGGCGATCAGTGTCCCAATCGCCGGTTCGACCGTCTCACCGGTCGCGCGGTGGACAACAGGGGATACTAGCGGGTCTTCCTGTCATCGAGATCCACGCCTTCAAGCCTCGCCATCAGTGTAGCGCGATCCTCGACTGACCTGAGGCGGACGGTCAAGGCGGTACTCTTGACCGGGACCTGCGGAGGCAGGGACAAGGCGATACCTGGGATGTTCTCGGCGGCCCACTGCTTGAATCGGGGCAGCTTGTTTGCGCCGCTGATCGGCAAAGTATGACTGTATCTGAAGCTCATTGCTTATTCTCTCTGTATGCGGATTTGGCCGGACAGGTCGGCATTTGAGGGATCAACCCCGGGAGGCTCCTGGCGCCGCTCTTGCCGTCGCAGGTAGTGGCGCCAGGCATTCATCGTGCGCGACTGACCCTATGGCTGCAGACGGACTTAACTGGCCGCCGATACTTTTCGCGGTGCGGGAACGTCGACACTTGTCTAGCGCCTCAACATGAGGATCTCGTCGAGCGCCGATTTTTTCCCGGTTGCGCCGGTCGGTGGCTCCAAACATTCAGACGCGGCATCCAGGGTGCGCACGAACTCCGAAAGTTCGCGGTCATCAAGCTTGTCCGCCGCCGCGGCGAGCGAAAACCAACGCCGCTGCCTTTGTGCTTTTTCCCGCCAATCAACCAGTGTCCCGCGCACGTTCAGCCCAAACACAGCCACGCGGCAGGCAACGTTTGCGCCGTTATCCAGGCGTTTCATGTAGCGATAGGTCGTCACCGGCGCCTTAGAGAGGACGCCAATGACACCGCCCTCCTCCAACGCTTCCCGCGACGCGGTCTGGCGGGGCGCAAAACCCTTCATTGGCCATCCCTTAGGCACGATCCACCGCCCGCTGCTGCGCGACGTGACGAGCAAAATCCTTGCCTCGCCATTCTTGGCGATGCGCCAGGGAAGAGCTCCGACCTGCTGCATCTCTTCCGGGGCAGCCTCCTCAGCGGCGCAATAGTTCTTATTGGTGTCCTTCATTTTCCGCTCCCCCTGCCAAACGCGCAGAGAACTGGCGGATGCGCGCTCCGTTCGCGCACGGCGCACGAGTTGCGGCGGGCGGCAGCGCAGTGCGTCTTGCACCACGGGCAACGGCGAGCAGAAAGGGGAAGATGCCGGTTGCAAGCGATGCAAACGGGGCGGGCTGGAGACGCGGGCATAGATACACTCCGTCAATAATGAACCGCACTGTTGGTCAGTGGATTCCCGGAGCGGCAGGGGCTATGGCGGCGTTACAGGATCAGGGTAGCCGGCTCCGGGTAAGGGAGCGTGCTTGCTCGATGAGCCGCGATATCCTGATGAAAGTTTCCGTATGCATACCCCTCACATCGCCCTTTCGTGCAAGCACATCAATGGGCAATTTTGTCGCGCCATACCCAACGCAAGAGCGCCATAGAAATCGCGCGTTCAGGTAAGCGGCGGTAAAGGCTCAGTTTCGGATAACTGGTTTTCAGAACACGGCTCAATCTTTTGACGAAGTCGGACATGAGCCCCTTGCCCCAAGATCGCTCGGGCGCCGCTCACCCGGCCAGAATCCGCACCACGGGCTAATCTTCGGCGACGGCTGAATGAATGCATCAGCGGTAGCACAAGGTACCCAGTGCCTTCGGGGTTGGCAAAGGAGCGATGCAACGCTGCTTGACGGAAACCGACCCGCCAAACTCCTGAGACAATTATGGCGTCGCCTGTGAGGCGTCCGACGTTCGCCAGAAGGGGCGCTTGATTTCGACCAGCTGGCGTCGGGGATCGCCGGCTTTGGCTCTATCGCAAATGAGCGCAACCAAGTCTGTCTTGATGGTGGCGTCGGACAAGAAGTAGCTGTGCCCGATGAAGCCGCCGCCGCCCGAAAATTCGACGAAATCGACCAGCCCGCCCATATGCGACCCTTCCCATTTGGACGCCGCCTCATTCCTGCCCCTGGGAAGATTGCCGACGGCAAGCTGTCCAAGCCGCAAGACGCTGCCAGAGATTATCGTTGACGCTTTCAACGCCTCGTCCCTGGGAGACGAATAGACCGTAAGGTGCAGGGAGCCTTGAGAGGGCAAGGTGCTTGGTGTCGATTTGCTCCCGAAGGCAAGGTCCGGGTCCGAGACCCAGGCGAACAATTTGGACGACGCTACATCGAGATCGATATCGGGAGCGAAAAACACAGCGTTCGCGATCTTGTAACGCTGCCAAAGCGAGGATCGACTGACATAGGCTTCGATGGCAAGCTGCTGCATGACGCTTGCGAGCACATCGGTTCCACGGCTATGCGCCAGCAGGTGCAGCCTCTCTACACCCTTCGTTTCGGCAATGGCGCGAACGGCCTTCTTGAAGTCCGCAACCGCAAACTCGCTCGACTCGCGGTCAATGTTGTAGCCAAAGAACGAGCCGCCAGTGCCTCCGGCGGGCCAAGTCAGGATAATGCAGACAAACTGGTTTTGCAGCGATCGGCAAATCTCGTCCGTGGCGAGTGCGGCATCGTCGAAGCTGTTGTTGTACCCGTGAACGAAGACGACGACTTCCTTGCGTCCGGCTGTCGCGAGACGCCGGGCAATTTCAACCTGCAGCGATGCGACAGCCTGTTCATGTGCCGCGACGGCCTCAGGCGTGCGGCGTAGCCCGCTCGCCGTCGTTACGACGCCGTAAGGCGTTGCCGGAAACCGGCCAGTCTCGGAAACGGCGTCGACGCGAAATTCGCTCGTGCCGGCGGAAGAGTTGCCTTTTGGGAGGATCGATACCGAACCGAAGCTCAGGAATATGGCACGCTTGGCACCGTACGACAGCCTGTTGCCGGACGCGACTGTCGGCTCTCGGTTCGTGATGTAGAGGAGATCGGGAGCCCCTAAAGCTTGTGGCGTTCGAGCAGCCTGCGAGCTTTGCGGCGCCGGCGACGTGGTGATGGTCTGCGGTGAGAGCTCGGCACGCTGCGTGGCACAGCCGACAAGGCAGACAAGGATGAAGAGCCCCGCCATTGCCCGATAAAAATCCATCTAGAGACCGGCCTTGTCCAACCCGTAGACCTTGTCGGCGGAACCAGGAACGGTGCGGGCAGCGACACTGATGCGGTTCCAGGCATTGATCGCCATGATCCGGAACGTGAGATCGGAAATCTCCTGCTCGGATAGTTCACCCCGCACGCTGTCGTAGATTGCATCGGGAACACCGCCGTCTGCGAGCTTCGTCAACGCTTCCGTCCAGGCAAGTGCGGCCCGCTCACGTGGCGAGAACAAGGTGGACTCACGCCAGGCTGAGATATGGAAGAGGCGCAACGGCCGCTCGCCGTGGATAATCGCTTCCTTGGCGTGCATATCGATGCAGAACGCGCACCCGTTCATCTGGGACGCCCGCATGTCGACGAGGATCAGTATACTCTCTTCAATCGCGCCATTCTTGATCTCGTTGCCGAGCACCATCATGGCTTTGACCATGCCGGGAGAAAGCTTGGAGTAGTTGAACCGCTGGGTCATCGATGTTCCATCCTCCGCCTGGCACTCTTGACCGACATGGTCGCCTGTTATCGTGCCGGAAACGCATCGAGTGCGGCAGCTATACATCCGTTTATGCGCCGCTCGACCACGGGCCGCCGGCCAACGGTGGGTCAGATTGAAAACGAAGGCCTTCGGGATATAATGCGGCCATTCTTTCACCAAGGCTGCCGGTCCACCGCCGAGCTTCGGCGTCAGTCATTTTGTTGACCGTCGTCTTCTGCGGAGCGACAGATGTCGAACGACGATGGACTGAGGAAAGATGCCCACTTTCGTGAGCATACTCGCGATATCGCCGAGCTCGCGCTTGATCTTCTCGACAACACACCCGGCCACATGTGGTCGATGGATACTACCGGCCGGTTCATCTATCGCAACCGGAGCATGGACGCCTACTTCGGCAGCAGCCTGAAAGACCACGGCGCATGGCTTGAACGCATTCACAAAGACGATCAACGTTTTGTGGCGACGACCTGGCGGCGGAGCGTGGAAACGGGCGAGCCGCTCGACAGCGCTCACCGGCTGCGTGGCGCGGACGGCGAGTTTCGCTGGTTTCGCGCATCGGGGAGGCCTTCAAGGGACGCCCAGGGCCGTGTCGCCGTCTGGCATGGGCAAACCATCGACATCGAACACCAGAAGAAGGCTGAGGAGAGCCTTCGTGCCCGTTCCGTCGAACTATCCCTGCTGGTCGATATGGTTCCAAGCAATCTATGGCGCCTGACACCCGACGGCACAACGACGCTCGTTAACAGGCGCATGGCCGACTATCTGGGTCTTGACCTGTCAAACGTCAGTGACATTGCATCCGTCATGGACACGATTTTCCATCCGGACGACGCCGACGCCGTTTATGCCGAGCTAACCCGCTGTCTTGCGACCGGGGAGCGATTTTCGATGCGATATCGATTGCTTCGAGCGGACGGCGCCTATCGCTGGATGTCTGGCCGCGCGGAGCCCCTGCGCGACCAGGACGGCAACATCGTCCAGTGGTTCGGCCTTTGCCACGACATAGAGGATCAAGTGCAAACAACGGCTGCCTTGCGCCGTTCGGCCGAAAAGCTTGCGCGCGCGACCCAGGCGGCCAATCTTTCGCAGCTTTCCGCCTCGATTGCGCACGAAGTCAACCAGCCGCTGGCGGCGATCGCCGCGGACGCTGACGCGTGCCTGCGCTGGCTTTCGGCCGATCCTCCGAACGTTAATCGAGGCAAGCGTGCGGCAGAGCGAATTACCCTGGACGTCGCGGCGACCGTCGAGGTCATCAGCCGCATGCGCGCCCTTTTCAAACATCAGCCGCAGGAACGGGCGATCGAGGATGTAAACCGGCTTGTCCATGAGGTTCTTGATCTGATGTCAGATGAAATCGCGGCAACGACGACGCGCATCGACCTGGCCCTGGACCAGCATCTTCCCAGAGTTTCGCTCGATAGGGTTCAGGTCCAGCAGGTCCTGGTAAACTTGATCCGCAACGGCATGCAGGCCATGGACACGACGAACCCACTGCGTTCGCTGAAGATCATGTCCAGCCACGATCACCCCGACACCGTCAGGATCTCGGTTGAGGACACCGGAAGCGGTTTCAAGGATCCCGAGCGCGTGTTCGAACCGTTTTTTACGACGAAAAGCAACGGCATGGGAATGGGTTTGCCGATCTGCCGATCGATCGTTGAAGCCCACGGCGGCCGCCTGTGGGTCGCAAACAACGAGGCGTTAGGCGCGACGGTGGCATTCACTTTGCCTGTCGCCTCGACCGACTAGGGGTGTCAGCCTAAGTTGCCGAATTTCGGAGCCGGTCGGCCAAGCGGTCTCCGTGAAAAGCGCGTGCGACGATGGAAACGGCAAGGGCCCAGGCGACGATGGTCATGGTGACGCATACGGTTGCAAGGCTTGCGTATCCCGAAGCTGCTATCACTGCGCCGGTAAAGACTGGCCCGGCAGCAAATCCGAGCAGGTAAGCCGACCCCGCTGCTGCCGCCCAGCGCCCGCTCTGGTCCAGTGCTGCGGCCAGGCCAAAAAGATACGGAAGTGAAAAATAGTAAAGGACGGCGGACAGGATGACGGCAACACTGTAGGCCACCGGGCTCGTCCAGAGGCAAAGGACGAGTGCCACCACGACGTAGCCAAGGCAGAATGCGGAGATCGGGACCGCCCTGCCCCAGCGAACATTCAGTGCCGTGGCGGCGCCGGCGCCGGCAAGCCCGACGACCGTCGACAAGGTGAGAATGTACCCTACCGCGGCCGTGTCTAGACCGATGCGCTCGCCCATCGGTCCGCTGAAGGCAAATAGACCGGCGGAGACCGCGACGTAAAGAACAATGGCAGCAAACAGCAGGCTTCCAAGCAGAGGCACAGAAGGTGGCGTCCGGGTGGCGGTCCGCTTCAGAGCTCGAAGATCCGGTATGAGAAGAAGAAACGGAGATAGGGCCAGCGTCAAACCCGCCAACAGCGCAAAAATCCCTCTGTGGCCATAGGCTGCGGTCACCTCGCCGCCGATGCCGAACAGCACCACGCTGCCGATTGCCCAGACGAGCTGGAACAAACCAAAAGTTTTTACCGGATTGCAGCAATGAGACGCGACAAGGCTGAGCGACATGGCATAGAGCGCTCCCTCGCCGATGCCTGCAGCGCCGCGCGACAAGACCAGCGACGTCCATCCATCAGATACGATAGAGGCGGCTTGAGCCGCCACGGTCAATACCAGCGCAGACATCCCGGCACGTCGGTAGGATAGCCGCGGTAGCACTGGCGCAATGAGGATCGCCGATACGGCCAAGGCCAGCAATTCGACCGACGCTACGATACCGGCGTCACGCTCCGACAGTGCAAGACCATCAATCAATCCCGCGACCACGAAGGGCGACATCTGCGGAACGAGGCCACCAATCACCTGACAGGCCGTTGCGCCGATCACAAGTGAAAGCGGATCGCCAGACGCGACAGAGGCTGTTGAAGGATTGGCCATGGCCCGGTTTCCCGACCGATTCCTGTTTGTTGAAAATCACCTTTGCATTTCACAACATGGGCGCCGGCGATTTGCCGACGCCGGTCCCGTATGTCGCACATCAAGTTTGCACGAGCCGTCCTTTACGAGCTTCGGAACGGTCGCCGACTGCCATTTCTATCATGATCGATGAAGGTGTGGACCGTAAACTTGGCTTACCTCTTCCCTTCAAGCGCAAATCCTCGACGGGACGTCAGCCCTGCGGTGGGCGGAACATCCGATCGTGCGTGGTCGCACTAGAGACAAGCGCGTCGGGGACGGTGGGCGTTTTGTCGCCGCATCGCCCCCTCCGCAAAGACCTCAAGCGGCGGCCTGAGGGTGTTTGGCATTCCAAGTCCTGAAGTCGAGCTTACCCAGTTTGGCGGATCCAAGAGGAACCAGTGCCTGATCATCAACGCGCGTGCCGAAGTACTTGGCGTCCGGGTCGGCAACAACCTTGCGGCTATCGCCGACGGCTGCCAGATACTCGGAAATGAAATCGCTCATGGGCTTCTTTTCAGGGCCGGCGATTTCGATCGTCTGGTTCTCGGGTTTGCCGATCGTCGCTTCTGCAACGAAGGCTGCGACGTCGTCTGCAGCGATTGGCTGGAACGCGCCGGATGAGACACGGACAGTCCTGTCGACCGTTGCCTCGTCGGCTATGCCGCCGAGGAATTCCAGGAACTGCGTCGACCTTACGATGGTGTACGGGACGCCGCCCTTTTTGATCAGGCTCTCCTGCGCGACTTTGGCGCGGAAATAGCCGTTATCGGGCGACCGTTCGATGCCAACGATGGAGAGGGCGACGTGGTGGCTGACACCGGCTGCACGCTCCGCCGCGAGCAGGTTCGCGGTCGATCGTTCGAAGAACGAAAGTACGGCACTCGGTTCGAAGGATGGCGAGTTGCTGACGTCGAGCACCACCTCGGCACCGGCCAGCACATCGGCCAACCCTTCGCCCGTCAGCGTATCAACGCCGGTGGACGGCGCCGATTGCACAACGTCGTGGCCCTTATTTCTGAGGTGCTCTGCGACCTTAGAGCCGATGCGGCCCGTGCCGCCGATAATAACGATTTTCATGGTTCTGCTCCTTGCGGGCTCGTCGATGGATCACCGCATCCGATCATGAAGAAGGGCTTCACTTTGCGGGCAACACCATCTCCATTTCGGTGGTATCGAGTACGAAAACGGCCAAGATCTTTGCCGGCTCGCTGTCGCTTGCGTTCGCGCTCACGCGGTGGTGATCACCCGGGACTTCGATCCAGTTCTCGCCGGTCTTGTAGACTTTCACGGCACCGTCGTTGATCTGGCTCTTGATGCTGCCTTCGATCACCGTCGCATAGATAAAGGCGCTCTTGGGGTGGGTGTGTGACGGGTTGTGCCCGCCGGGGCCGTATTCGACCAGAACGCCGCGCATGCTCTTGCCCGGCACATTCGGAAGCGCGTGGTCGAACACCACTGTCACCTTGGCATTGTAGGGCTCGTCGGAGGCCGCTACCGGTCCGGTGATCAGCGTCGCAAACAGCAAGCCAATCGCTAATGTTCGCATGGATTTCTCCTCCATTCACGTTGTTGGCAACGGGTGGGATCCTATGGCCGGCCTCCGGGGAGAAACAGATATACGTAGGTTTGCCGCAGCGGCGATTTTGTCTCGGCAGATGTCGTGCCCGCGTCCGAACCACCGCGCAACCGCTTCAGCTCTTCGCGCTTTCACGCTGGCTTCGAAAGATGGATCGGATGGCATGAAGCAGGTCCAGCTTGCGTCGCTCGCGCTGGTTTGCAGGCAATTCCGAACTTGCTCCGATCGCCTCGCGTTGCGCCAGATGAATTGCCAGATCCTCCGCAATTTCCGGACGCTTCGACAAAAGCGGCGCGAACGCTGCCTGATCGACTTCATAGACGGTAAGGCGGGTGACGGCATGGAGGTCGTGTTTCGCCTTTATTCCGGCCAGCAGGCCGTCCTCGCCGAAAAAATCGCCGGGGGCGAGGCGCGCGATTTCCACATCGCCGCTCTTCATCGCCACCACGCCGTTCTTGATCATCATCAGGCTTTCGAACGACCTGCCTTCTCTGACAATTTCGGCGCCGACGGCAAAGCTGCGCGGCGTCGCCGCGGCTGCAAGCCTATCGCGCTCTTCCTGGCTGAGATTGGAGAAAATCGGGATCGCGTCGATCAGGTCCTGCGCCGGTGCGACGGCGTGCTGCGGGTCGGACCTGTCAGGGTTCTTTATGAGCAGGCTCCCGGCAGGCAAAGCAAGTTGCACGCCGTTCGCCCTGCAATGCCGATAGACGAGGTCGATGACTTCGTTGCGCGCCGGGCCGCGCTGTGCCGGGCTGGTGACCCTAAACTGGAGTTCGACGGTGATCGCGCTGGCATCAATTCCCACCAGTCCGACAATGGGAGCGGGCTGCTTCACGATCGCATTGCAACTGTCGAGAACAGCATGCATCACGTCGACGATCATGTGCGGCATACGCGTCGGAGCCACGCGAACCGAGACAATGATCTGATGGTTCTCGTCCGGCTGGCTGATGTTGGTCAGCCCCACCTTTGCCAGAACACTGTTCGGCAGGACCACGAGATTGTGCGCTGCGGTCAGTAGATGCGTCGAACGCCAGTTGCTTGAGACCACCCGCCCTTCCGTTCCGTCACTGAGGCAGATCCAGTCACCAAGAACATAAGGTCGGCCGAGGGTCAGGGCTATGCCCGAGAACACATCACCCAACGTGCTCTGCAATGCGAGACCGAGAATGATCGCAATGACGCCCGAAGTCGCCAGCAAGCCCCCGATCGGCACGCCGAAGACGAATGAAAGGATCGAGAGCAGCACGCCGAGGTAGACGACGGCAACGACCAGATCCTGGATCAATCGTGCTTCTCGCGGCCGGCCATCGAGGACAAGATAAAGCCGGACGAACCCGATCACCGCCCAGGAGAGATGAACCCACCAGAGAGTCTTTGCCGCCACGAGCAGTGTCTGTGCACCGTCGAGATCGGTCCGGTCGTAGCGAAACGGATTGAGGTCGCTGTAGGCGAGCGCCGCCGTCATCGACGCGAAGAAGGCGATCTGCACGATCAGCCGCGCCGTGGCGCGCGCCCTGCCCTGCAGATGCCAGACGACAATTCCGGCAATGCCCAGAACACAAACGAGGACGGGGAACAATTGCGTCTTCTGGTCCATTCCCACTCCCCTGGCGAGGCGGCGTTTCTCCCTCCGCTACAGCCGGCTGGTGGCGCCTTGTTCTGAAAAGGACAAGGGCGAACCCGCCCTTGTTGCAACCCGAACCGATGGTTCTTGCACGCCACGCGCGCAATTGTAGACGTCAGTAGTCCCAGAACACCGGAACCCACCGGAAGCGATCGCCATCGATCGCCACATGCCCAACGGACGGGAAAGGCAGGTGCGTGGCCACCAGCGACGATCCTGTCTCGGCCAGTTCCTTCATGAGACGCACCCGAACGCGAGCCGCCTCCTCGGGGTCGTGTTCAAAGCCGTTGTACCAGTCGGGGTGGTCGAAGGCGACCGCGAACAGGGCGTCGCCGGCAAACATCAGCCGGTCGCCTCCCGAGGCCACGCGGACCACGCAGTGCCCGGGCGTATGGCCGCCGGTGCGCTCAGCGACCACGCCCGGCGCGACCTCGCACTCGTCCTTAAACGGTCGAAGATGGTCGCGATACTCGTTCGCAAAGCGCTTGGCAGTTGCCCTCAGCGCATCCGGGAAACCCTGCGGCATGACCGCATGGGAGAAATCAGGCGCCTCCCAGAACTTGATCTCGGCGGCGGCGACGTGGATCCGCAAGTCCGGACGCAATTGCTCCTTCACGCCATCAACGAGCAATCCGCCGATATGGTCCATGTGCATGTGCGTGAGAACCACATCGGTCACAGACCCAAGATCGATGCCTGCAGCCGTCAGCCGCCTGATCAATTGGCCTGCTCGCGGCAGGTTCAGGTCCGGATCCAGGCCAAGCCCGGCATCGATGAGAATGGTCTGTGCGCCGCTTCGCACCACGACCACGTTCAGCGACCAGTCGAAGGCGTCTGTCGGCAGGAACATGCCGTCGAGCCAGGCTGCCCGATCGGCGGCGTCGGCATTGTGTCCCAACATCGTGGTTGGCAATGGCAGCACGCCATCGCTGACCACCAGCACCTCAATGTCACCGACCCGCACGGCATAGCGCGATGGAACCAGCTCTTCCGGAGCCGATCGACCGGGCGGGGCAGGCTCCAAGGTCGTGTTCGTAAGAGATCTTGCTTCTAGCGGCGACATGACGCCCTCCTGTTTGCCTGATCGAAGAATGCTTTTCACAGTTCACGGCCTGGACTCTAGGTTCGAGCGATATCGAGGGTCGAGCTATACCTCGGTTTAGGTCGGCCCGTTCGGTCAACGGTCGGCGTGTGTCTGGCGAGCTTTGGCGCGCCGGGCCAACCCGACCTTGATGGCCACGAGCATGGGCGCGGCGACGACGAAGAGCAGTGCCACGGCATTGAACGCCGTGTCGAAGGCGATCACGATGGACTGCCCGGCAACGGTCCGGCCGAGAAGCGCCATCGCGGCCCGGCTGGCGGGAACGGCATCCATGCCCCGTGCCGCGAGCATGGCGGTCGTTGCGGCCAGACGCTCGATGACGGCTTGACCTCCCGCATTGACGCTCGCGCCCAGGACCGCGACATTTGCAGCGACGTTGTGGTCGATAAGCGTCTGAAGCCCGGCAACGCCAACAAGGCCGCCGAGCTGGCGACCGGTGTTGAACAGCCCGATCCCGGAGGCGAGGTTTCGTTTGTCGAGATTGGTAAAGGCAATCAGCGTGATCGACAGGAACAGGAAACCGAGGCCAAGGCCGCGCAAAAGGATTGCGGCCATCATGTCGGCGGCACCGCTTTCACTCGTCGAACCGGACAGCATCCACATGGCAAGCATGATCAGCAGGATACCGAAGGGAACGGTTGCGAATGGAGGAAGCCGACGGACCTGCATGAGGAAGGCAGCCAGGATGAGGGCCCCGACGAAGAGAGCGCCGCTCGGCAGAAGAAGCAGGCCCGCATCGGTCGGCGTGAAGGCCAGAACGGATACGGCGAAGGACGGGATCAGGAACGCGCTGCCAAAAAGTGCCGCGCCAGCGACGAAACTGACGATGAAGGCGAAGGCGAAATCGTCCGATCTGAACAGGGTAAAGTCGAGGAGGCCGGTGCCCTTGCGCAGCACCTGCTGCCCGAGAAACAGGAACATCGAGGCTACGCCAGCCACCGAGAGCCAAAGAATGCGCGGCTCTTCGAACCAGTCCCAGCGGCTTCCCTGGCTGAAGACATAGCTGAAGCAGAAAAGCGCGACCGAAATCAGTGAAAGACCAACCCAGTCAACGGGACGTTGCCTCGTCGTCGTGGGTGCCGGAGCTTCGACCATCAAGAGAAGTCCGGCGGCGCCGAGAGACAGAATGACGTTGCAGTAGAAGATCCAGGTCCAGGACTGGCTGTCGAGCAGCCACCCCTGAAGCGCGGGGGCGAGCGTGGCGGGTGCGACCACCGCGCCCATGGCAAACAGCGCCTGAAGGATTGGCTGATGGGCGCTCCGAAAGGCAAAGAAGATGGTGGTCTGCCCCGCAACGAGAAGGACACCGCCGGCAAGCCCCTGAATGACCCGCAGGGCAATCAAGAGATTGAGCGACGTCGTCGCGGACGCCATCGCGGACGCCATCCCGGACGCGAGCCCCATGATGAGCGTCGAACCGATGATGAGACTGAGCGGCCGGATGCGGTTGAGCATCGAAGCGGCGACCATGAAGCCGATGAGCTTGAAGGCGGTGTAGCCGACGTCGAGCCAGGCGAATTCGTCGGGCGTCGCATAGATGTCGCCGATGATGTCGCCGCGGCCGAGCGAAAGAACAGTGCTGGCGATCGCCTCCGTCAACGCCGCGAGCACGATGCCGGCGACAAGCAACGTGCCTGGTGCAGACGCCTCGCGATTTATCGTGGCGGGCAGGTGCGTGGTCATGACCCTCTCCCGAGATCCACGTCGACCCTTGCGGACAGTCCGGGCACGAGACGTCCAGTCAAGGGGCTGCGGCCAAATCGGATCTTGACCGGCACCCGCTGGACGACGCGAACGAAGTTGCCGGTTGCATTGTCCGACGGCAGCAGGCTGAAGGCTGAACCGCTCCCGGGCGCAAAGCTGTCAACCGTGCCTTCAAGGACTTGCCCCGGATACCCGTCGATCCGGATCCGCACACGCTGACCCGGCTGGATGTGCTCGAGTTGCGTTTCCTTGAAATTGGCGACAACCCACACGTCGTCGACCGGAACGATGTCGAGCAGGGAAGTGCCGGGGGCGACGAAACGGCCGACACGAACCTGACGGTTGCCGATGACGCCACCAACCGGGGCACGCACGACCGTGCTCTCGAGGTCAATCTGGGAAAGATCGCGCGCAGCCTCGGCCTGGGCCACGGCTGCGACGGCGGCCTCACGCTGCGCCGCAAGGACGGCAATGCGTTGCTTCTGTGCCTCGACCGTTGCCAAGGCCGCAGATACGCCTGCCTGCGTTTTCGACCGCGCCGCATCACTTTCGTCGACATGCGCCTGGCTGATGGTATTGCTGCGGATCAGTTCGCGCCGGCGCTCATATGCCTTGGCGGCGAGATTCATCTCTGCGACGGCCGACAGCTTCTGGGCTTCGGCCTGGCGAATAAGGGCGTGCTGAAGCTCTGTCTCGGCATCGACATTGACGAGCCGGGCCCTGGCAGCTTCGACATTGGCCGCCGCCTGAGCAAGACGAGCCCGATAGTCCCTGTCATCGATCCGGAAAAGCACATGTCCCGCCCGAACACTTTGATTGTCCTGAACCTCGACGGCCACGACATAGCCGGCGATCTTCGGCGCCAACGACGTCACGTCCCCACGGACATAGGCGTTATCCGTCGATACTTCGTCGCCTGGACGGGCCCAGGCCCAGCCGCCGGCAATGGCCACCGCGGCGCTAAGGCATAGGAGCATGCCAATCTTCTTTCGTTTGCTGGATCGCTTTTCGGCAACGCCGGTCGAGGCGCGTCCCGTGGCGGTGGCAATCTTGTGCTCGAGCGTATCCATTGTCTCGGTTCCCGTTGAAATAGGTTGGCTGCGAAGCGGCCGCGCTGCCAGGAGGATGTCAGGGCCGCGCGCCGCTCGGACGCCACCACCTTGCGGATATCGGTCCTTGCGACTTCAAAGCCCGACCTGTTGGCCGACCCAATCGTCGAAGCGGATTGCACCGAGCCGCGGGTTCTTGCCGGGGGTCAGCGACTGGTCATCCAGCAGCGCGCCGAAATAGCGAGCGTGAACGTCGGGAACGACCTTTCGGTCATCCTTTGTTGCCCGCAAAAATTGCCTGACGACCTCATCGAGCGGCATGGCTTCCGGTCCGGCAACTTCGATCGTTCCATTGACCGGTGCTGCGAGCGCAACATCGGCAAGTGCCGCGGCAACGTCGTCTGAAGCAATAGGCTGGAACAGCGCCGGCGAAAGGCGAACCTCGCCGTCGACCGTCGCCGATTGCGCAATGCCGCCGACGAACTCAAAAAACTGCGTGGCCCGCAGGATGGTATAGGGAATACCGGATGCCTTGATGAGGCTTTCCTGGGCGATCTTCGCTCGAAAATAGCCGTTGTCGGGCAACCGTTCGCTGCCGACGATCGACAGCGCGACGTGGTGGCGAACGCCGGCTGCAGCTTCCGCTGCCAAAAGATTGCGCCCCGACGTCTCGAAGAATTCGAGAACAGCCTTGTCGTCCCAAACCGGCGCGTTGGCGACATCGACGACGACATCTGCCCGATCCATCGCCGCGGCCAGACCTTCACGCGTGATCGTGTTGACGCCAGTATTTGGTGCGGCAGCGAGCACGTCGTGTCCGCGCTCGCGCAGGCTCTTCACAAGTTTCGATCCGATAAGGCCGGTGCCTCCGATGACGACGATCTTCATGGGTTCACTCTGCTTTTCTCGACCGCACCATTGCTGTCGATCTGCGCTGAGAGTGCCCCTATGCTCCAGGGAAGTCCTTGGGCCTGTCTTGAATTACCCTTGTGGATAGCTTGATTGTCCGTCCAAGCGATTGTGTGATCGTGGCGGGATGTTCTAACGACGCAATGGCGTGTTGGTTATCCGCGGATGGCAATCGCCAGCCGGGGAAGTCGTCCAGGAGACCTCAAGGTGCAATTCAAGTTCGCAGATTATCGGCTCGATCCGGAACGCCGGGAATTGACGCTCAGCGGGCAGGTTGTCGCCGTCGGTCCGCAGGTCTTCGACCTGTTGGTGCATCTCATCGAAAATCGAGAAAGAGTCGTCGGCAAGGATGATCTTCTGCTCGCCGTCTGGGGCGGTCGGATCGTGTCGGAATCGACGATCACCAGCCACATAAACGCAGTTCGCAAGGCGATCGGCGACAACGGCGAAGACCAGCATCTGGTGCGCACCATCCCCCGCAAGGGCTTCCGCTTCGTCGGCGATGTCAACCTTGTCGACGTTGGAAACGAGGCCCCTGCGCGGGGTTTGAGCGTCGCCGATCACAATGATGGAGAGGCACGCGTGCCGGCGCCGGCGCTCCCCTTGCCCGAAAAACCCTCGATAACCGTCTTGCCTTTTCAGAACCTCAGCGGCGATCCGGAGCAGGAGTATTTTACGGACGGGGTGGTGGAGGACATCATCACCGCACTCTCGCGCATTCGGTGGCTGTTCGTCATCGCACGCAATTCGAGCTTCACCTACAAGGACCGGACCGTGGAGGCGGCCGAGGTCGGTCACGAACTTGGCGTGCGTTACGTACTGGAAGGGAGCGTGCGCAGATCGGGAAACAAGGTCCGCATCACCGGCCAGCTCGTCGACGCCACGACCGGAGCGCATCTCTGGGCCGAGCGCTTCGAAGGCACGTTCGACGACATCTTCGAGCTGCAGGATGGGATAGCCGAAAGCGTTGTCGGCGCGATCGCGCCGCAACTCGAACGGATCGAGATCGAACGCGCCAAGCGCAAGCCGACCGAAAGCCTCGACGCCTACGACTACTATCTTCGCGGCATGGCAAAACTGCACAGCGGCACCCGCGAGGCGCTCGAGGCGGCACTGCCTCTCTTTTACAAGTCGATTGCGCTCGACGATGAATTCGCCGCAGCCTATGGCGGCGCCGCCTGGTGCTTCTTCTGGCGCAAGCTCAACGGCTGGATGGTCGACCGCACGGCAGAGATCGCGGAAGGCACACGACTGGCGCGGCTCGCGGTCGGGCTTGGCCGGGACGACGCCGTGGCGCTCACGAGAGGCGGGCATGCGCTCGGCCATCTCGCCGACGATCTCGACGCCGGCATCGCTTTGATCGACAGGGCCCGGCTGCTCAATCCGAATTTCGCGCTCGCGTGGTTTCTGGGTGGCGTGCTGCGCGTCTTTCGGGGAGAGACGGAGAGCGCGATCAAGGATCTGACCC
This sequence comes from Ensifer sp. ENS02, assembly GCF_014851885.1. Taxonomy (NCBI): domain Bacteria; kingdom Pseudomonadati; phylum Pseudomonadota; class Alphaproteobacteria; order Hyphomicrobiales; family Rhizobiaceae; genus Ensifer; species Ensifer sp. ENS02. The sequence goes on from NZ_JACVAO010000020.1 coordinate 33,201, forward strand.
ATGCCGTTCGCCTGAGCCCACTCGATCCGGAGATGTTCCGAATGCAGACGGGAACGGCGATCGCGCATTTCTTTTCCGGAAATTACGACGATGCGGTGGTCTGGGCCGAGAAGGCACTTGCGAACCTGCCGAGCCTGCTGGCCGCGGTCGCACTTGCCGCAGCCAGCCATGCGCTTGCCGGTCGTCCCGACGAGGCAAGGCGGTACATGGAGCGCCTGCGGCAGCTTGATCCGGCCTTGTGCGTTTCCAATCTGCGCGATTGGCTGCCGATCCATCGACCAGACGATTTCAAGCGGTTTGCCGACGGCTTGCGGCTTGCAGGCTTGCCGGAGTGACCATGGCCGCTCGCGGCGCGCAATGGACGAGCGCGCGGCGTGCAATTGTCCAGCGCCTGGACCACCACAGGCTCTGGGGCGTGTGTTCGGCACGGCAACTGTGACGGGTCGCTAGCGTGCACGCATTCGCCGCTCTACGATATTCATCTGGAGTTCGTGGCAGGACGCCTGTCGCCCAAGGAGCAAAAGCAGTCTCCGCTCTTCGGCTTCGCAGATGCCCGCGCGCCGGCAGTATTCCGCTACGTCCAGCAGTGGCTGCGCACCGGACAGGGCGATCAATTTAACCTCTTTGGCTGTCATGGAGTGCAATCCGCCTGCGGGTGCGCCAATCATCGCGTTCGCGATGTCTCGGGCCGAGCAACGGCCGCCTGCGCATACCGGACCGAGCCTAGGCAATTGACTGGACCGCTGAAACTATACGCAGGTTTGGGGAGACCACTCCACCCACCGCTGACCGGGGCAACGCGCGCGCATGACGCGCTGATGAAAGAGCTGGTCTCGCTTCACGGCGCCCAGGGACGGGCAGTGGTCCCATACTCAGGTGTAGCTCGACCGCCAAAAGACCGGAATCTAGACTCCGCGATGTAATCCTGACCGACATATTTCAACCGCGACGACAGGAGCACATCATGTCGAATGTTCAAACGAGTTCCCTAAAGATCATTCCGCAGGAAAGACCCGCACCGGATGAGCTGGTTCCTTCACGCTATGCGGTACGGGTTGGTGACATCGACGTCTTGGTCATTAGCGATGGCATCTTGACCCCGCCGGCCGAGTCGATGGCCACCAATGCCGACCCCGAGGTGCGGGGCGCCTGGCTCGACGACAGGTTTCTTTCAAAGGTTGCCTTCGATTGGGCGCTGAACGCCGTTGTCGTGCGCAGCGGCGACCAGACGATCCTCATCGACAGCGGTCTGGGCGAGGAGTATCCCGATTTCCCGCGGGCCGGACAGTTTGTCCATCGATTGGAGGCCGCCGGCGTTGATCTCGCCGCCGTGACCGACGTGGTGCTGACGCACATGCACTTCGACCATGTCGGCGGGCTCCTCGTCGAAGGCGTCAAGGAACGGATGCGCCCGGATCTTCGCGTCCATGTGTGCGCCGCCGAGACCAAGTTCTGGCAGGCGCCCGACTTCTCGCTTACCGCCATGCCACCGGCGCTCGCGGATCTCGCGCGCAAAGCGTCGCTTGAGTTTTTGAATGCGTATCGCAGCCAACTGCGGACTTTTGACCAGCAGGCGCAAGTGGCGCCGGGAGTGGTGGTCACCCGTACCGGTGGTCACACCCCGGGGCACAGCGTGGTGCGCATTTCGTCCGGCGGCGAGCGGCTGATGTTCGGCGGCGACGCCCTGTTCCCCGTCTCCTTCGACCACCCCGAGTGGCACAACGGCTTCGAACACGACCCCGAAGAAGCGACCCGCGTTCGACTGCGGCTCATGAAAGAACTTGCAGAGACCGGCTCCTGGCTGGTTTCCACGCACATGCCGTTCCCATCGGTCGGCCGTGTAGCGACCGCCGGCGACCTTTACCGCTTCGTTCCGGCCTGGTGGGACTACTGACGCAAGGCTTCCGTCGGGAGCGAACCAGACGACTGCTCTAATTAATAACAACCGGTCGATTGCTGCCCACGGCGCGCCGTGAGGCATCAATCGGCCGTTGACCTGGTTGGATTGCAACGTTGGCACAAAGACCACGGTCCCGCCTCAACGGGCCTGCGGGTCGATGGCTGCAATAGCAGCGAGGAGATCAAACTTGCCGCATCGTGTACTCGATAATCCCCAAAATTGCCGCTTCGAACTCTCCATCGACGCGGATGCGATTGCAGCCGCCTACTATCGCATGGAGGCAGGCGTGCTGGTGCTGATCCACACGGAGGTGCCGTTCGAATACTCTGGAGCAGGATTTGCCACGAAGCTGGCGAACGGCCTCTTTGCCATCTTGCGCGAGCGGCAACAGAAGGTCGCGCCCCGATGCGTGTTCATGGCCAACTATGCCGTTCAGCATCCGGAATACAGCGGCCTGATCTGCTGATCGCCAAGCAGATCAGGCCGGACCGCAAACAGAGGCGTATTGGGCAAACATCTCGGGGTTCGCACTCTGCACCGCGCCTGCCCCTCCTCGAACGCTCGTATACGTCTCTCGCGGTCACATCAGCGCGTATGTTGAGGCCATGGGATTGGAGCTAAAAACTGAAATGCGCGAGCAGATTTTGCCCTGGCTCGCAACCGGGATCCGCGACGAGCCCTTGGCAGAGAAGGTTTTTGCCGAGCTCTGCGGCCGGCTCGTGCGCTGCCGCGTCGCGCTGAGCAGAGCAACGCTTCATCTGCGCGTGCACCATCCGCAATGGCTGGGTACGCGCATGACCTGGGTGCGCGGACAATCGACCACCAAGATCCAGACCATCGCTTATGACGTCGAGGCAACCGACGCCTTCCTTCGCAGCCCCTTTCAACTGGCGATCGTCAGCGGATTGCGGGTTCGGCAGAAGTTGCAGATCGTCGGTCCACATCGTTTTGCGGTCTACGAAGAACTGAAGCACGCCGGCCACACGGACTACGCCGCGTGGCCTCTCGATCATACGCAGGGCCGCCGCCACCTCCTCACCTTTGCGACGGACCGGCATGGTGGCTTTTGCGCAGAGGAACTGGCACTGTTCGACGCGCTTTTGCCCTGGTTGTCCCTCGTCACCGAAATCCGCGTCAAGAGCCAGCTGGCTCGCACGTTGCTGGACACCTATGTCGGCTCGCATGCCTCTGCAGAAGTGTTGCGTGGCGCAACCAGACGAGGGACGGGCGCCACGATCGATGCAGCAATTCTCGTCTGTGATCTGAGGGACTTCACCCGTCTGTCCGACCGATTGCCGCGTGACGAACTGATCGAGATATTGAACGGCTTCTTCGACGCTGTCGGAGAGCCGATCGAACAGCATGGGGGAGAAATCCTGAAGTTCATCGGAGACGGTCTGCTCGCCGTTTTTCCCATGGACCGGCCGCAGGCCTGCATGCACCTCATCGCGGCGGTCCAGGAGGGGTATCAGGCGGCATCCCGACTTTGGCCGCAGGACGACCGAATGCGCTTCGGCATGGGCGTCCACCTCGGCAAGGTCAACTATGGCAACATCGGTTCAAGACACCGTCTCGACTTCACCGTGATCGGGTCAGCCGTCAATAGGGCCTTCAAGCTGGAGGCGCTGACCAAACGCCTGCGCCGTCCCGTCCTTCTTTCGGGAGAATTCGTGGACGCGGCAGCCTGCCACGAGCAGACCGAACACCTCGGGCGACACGTGCTCGAGGGCATAGCAACTGCCGTTGAGGTCCATGCCCTGCGACTTTAAAGTCCCGAGACATCGCGTTGACGTTCAGGCCCTTGAACGGCCGCGAATGGTCGCCGAAACCAAGGTATACCTTTCCCGCCATGCGCCAGCTGCTAGCGTCTTCACGTCGCATGCCGGCCGTTACTCCCGGAGAAACAAGGTCCCGCAGGGCGTCGAAACGGTCCTCCGTTAGCGACGGCGCCCACCGCAGGACCGCGCTTCGGGAGCTGAGCATCGCGGCCCGAAACCACCATTTGATGCGGCACGACCAGCACAGAAAGGAATGGCCATGACAGCCGAGCAACCCGGTCACGGATACGTAACGACAGAAGACTCGACCAGGATTTTTTACAAGGATTGGGGTCCGCGCGACGCGCAGCCGATCGTGTTTCATCACGGCTGGCCATTGAGCGGAGATGACTGGGACAACCAGATGCTCTTCTTCCTCGCAAAAGGCTATCGCGTCATTGCCCATGACCGTCGTGGCCACGGGCGATCGGAGCAGGTGAGCGGTGGCCATGACATGGATCACTACGCCTCCGACGTGGCCTCTCTCGTGCGGCAATTGGATCTGCGCAACGCGATCCATATCGGGCATTCGACGGGCGGAGGCGAAGCGACCCGGTACGTCGCCCGTCACGGCAAGGGGCGTGTGGCCAAGCTCGTCCTGATCGGCGCCGTGCCACCGCTTATGCTGAAGACGCCGAACAATCCCGAGGGGCTTCCGATCGAGGCGCTCGACGGCTATCGCGAGGCCCTTGCGGCCAACAGGGCGCAGCTCTATCACGACATCGCAAACGGCCCTTTTTACGGCTTCAACCGGCCAGGCGCCACGCCGTCCGCAGCGGTCAGCCAAAATTGGTGGCGACAGGGGATGATGGGAGCCGCCAACGCCCATTACCTTGGCGTCAAGGCCTTCTCGGAGACCGACTTTACCGAAGACCTGAAGATGATCGATGTGCCGGCGCTGGTGCTGCATGGCGATGACGACCAGGTTGTTCCGCTCGCGATTTCCGCCCCCCGTTCAGCTCAGCTCCTGAAGAACTCCACCCTCAAGATTTACAAGGGCTTCCCTCACGGCATGGCGACCACACACGCGGACGTCATCAACCAGGACATCCTAAGCTTCATCACCAAGTAGCGTGTCAAAGGGCGCCTCAGGCGCCCTTTTTTCCACTAGACGGTGGGGGTTCGTCACACTCAGAAGTGCCCGCAAATCCGCCGCCGGCCGCCGGGAGCATTTTTCCGGCGAACTGCTCCTCGATGCCAAGTGCATTTGGATAGCCAAACTTCAGTTTACTTTCGGCAAGGTCAGCCCGGCCGTATGGGTAGAGCGACGTCATGAGAGGTCGAACCGACCGGACTTTGAAACGGAAACGAGCTTCGAGCGGTTGAGGCCACCGCTCGCCCGGAAGGAATGGAGGATTTCATGTGTTCCCCGATCAAACGGACCGCAAACTTCGGTGTGCCGTGAGAAAAAGCCTACGGCTATTCCCAGGCCGTGCAGGTTAAAGGCATCATCTATGTCTCCGGACAGCTAAGCCACGACAGGGCCGGCAACCTCGTGGCCCCGGCAAGGCTGGACCCAGCCGGAAGACCTGTCGATTTTTCGAGCATGGAAGAGCAGATGCGGCAGACCTACGCCAATGCCGTCGCTGTCCTTGCCGAATTCGGCGCTTCACTCGACGACGTGGTCGAAGAGACACTCTACGTACTCGATGTGGACGCCGCGTTTGCGGCCGCTGGCAGGGTCCGCAAGGAAATGTATGGAGCGGAGATACCGGAGTGTGCGAGCAACCTGATTGGTGTTTCCCGCCTGGCATTTCCCGAACAGCTGATCGAGGTCACCTTTCGGGCGATCGCACCGTGCGTTTCGCTTTGTAGCGTCTGACTGCAAACCATCGAGTGCTGACGGAACATACGGAAGGGTCTTCGAACCCACGGGAGGGCAAACCTTCGTTTTATAGCCAGCAAAACCACGTCGGATAAAATAGGCGAATGTTGGTTCTTGACGATCAAGGGAGCTAAGCGATGCCCGAACGTTCAAACCCCATCGAAAACGCCACCGACGTCAACGTGGTCCACATCATCGACGACGATGAGAGAATTCGCTCGGCGCTGCTTGAACTCTTTGGTTCTTCCGGAATACCGGCCGAGGCGTTCGTCGACACTGCGGATTTCGACGAAAGGGGTGATCCAGAGGCCGTAGGATGCCTGTTGCTCGATGTGAAACTGCCAGGCATGAGCGGTATCGAGTATCAAAGGAAACTGTCGGATGCGGGCTTCGACCTTCCAATCGTTTTCATGACCGGCGATGGAGACGTCCCGACGAGCGTCACCGCCATGAAGGCGGGAGCCGTCGATTTCCTGTTGAAACCCTTCGAGGTGGATGATCTGCTTTCTGCAGTGGCCGCGGCTATCGAGGAAGGGAGAAAACAACGCGAAGTGGCTGCAAGGAGAAAACATGCTCGCCAGTGCGCGGACAGCCTCACCCCCCGTGAAAGACAAGTGATGAAGCTCGTCACGGAAGGTCTCATGAACAAGCAGGCCGCCTTCGAACTGGGGATCAGCGAAATCATGGTCAAACTTCATCGCGCAAGCGCAATGAAGAAGATGCAGGCCCGGACCTTCAGTGACCTCGTAAGGAAATCGGAACTGCTGCAGTGAGGTCTCGGCGGGAGCTAAAGACGGCAATGATCGACCACGCCTCTTTTCCGGCCGCCCTGGTCAAGATGCATGCCCGCAACGTCGCCTGTCCTGAAAGACAACCGGCTCCGCGCCGCGATCGGCCCGCTAAACGAATGTATAGTGATGCGGATGCGTGAAAGACCGTAAGCTTCCATCATCATCCTTCGCCGGCACCTTCGTTAGGAGGTGATGATCCAAGTGTCGCAGCCCCCTCCCCGCGGCACGACCGCCAAAGGCCGGCACACCTAGGGGCCGTTTGCCCACGGGCAGGCGGCCTCCCTTTCCCTGGCAAGGGTCTATTCCTGCAGACCTGTGAGTTGCTCAGTTCCGTCGTAGCTGTTCAGTCTTCCGCACGAGATCTGCCAGCGAACGGCTCTGCATCTTGCGCATGACGCTCATTCGATGGAGCTTCACCGTCATTTCGCTGATGCCGAGCTGGTAGGCGACCTGTTTGTTCATCAGGCCACTCACGACTGCAAACATTACTTCCTGCTCGCGAGGAGAAAGAGTATCCGCCAGCGCCCGGATCCGGTCGCGCTCCGCCTCGGCCTTGCGGCGCTCGGCGTCGAGCTTAATGGCACGCTCCACCGCCTCAAGCAGATCCTGATCGGCGAACGGCTTGGTGATGAAATCCATGGCGCCAGCCTTCATCGCCTTTACGCTGGTCGGGACATCTGCATGCCCCGTCAGAAAGATCACCGGCAGGCGACTACCAGCAAGAGAAAGATGCTCCTGGAGGTCCAGACCCGTGCCCCCTGGCATGTTGAAATCCAGAACAAGGCAACCGGGCGCCCGGATGTCTGCCGTCTCCAAAAACTCAGGCCCGTTCGAGAACGCAGTCACCCGTTTTTGGGTCACCATGAACAAATCGAGCAGCGCTTCCCTCATGGCCTCGTCGTCGTCGACGACGTAGACGATCGGTTCCGCAGGCTGTTCCGTCTTGGTTTGAGCGTGTTGCATCAGATTGGCCTCTGTTTCGTCCCGCATGCATCATCGACGATCACGACGGGCGGGCGTTCGCTTTGACAATGTGCCTGCGAAACGACCGTCGGCTCTAGCGGCATCTCAAGTTTCATCGTTTCCCTCCATCTGCCGGTCGCCCAATGCGGCGGCCAGCGTCGCTAGCAGAACCTGCGCGTCAAAGGGTTTTCTGAAGCAGCTAGTCCGGTCGCGCGCACTCAGCTGATCGGCGATCTCATGACGCCCAGTCATCAGGAAAACAGGAAGGCCCGGCTCTTTCGTCCTGACCAGGTCCCTCAGTTCGAACCCGTCCATTCCCGGCATCCCTATATCCGTAATGAGCGCATCCAGACCCGGGAGCCCAGCGGAAAGTAGAGATCGGCCAGACGAGAAGCTGCGAGCCGAGTAGCCGGCCGACTCCAACAGATCCTCCAGGGACTCCAGCAATCTCGGATCGTCGTCAACGATCGCGACGACCTGCCGATGCGGCAAAGCCGTCGATTTCACGCCTGTCTTGCGGGCATGGGTAACGGGTATCTTCAAACGTTCGGCGATGCGCACGAGGTCGGCAAAGGAGTCTGCCTTCATCTTCTGCATCACATTTCGCCGGTGGATCTGCAGGGTCACCTCGCTGATGCCAAGTTCTGCGGCCGCCTGCTTGTTGAGCAGCCCGCTTATGACCAGCGGCAGCACCTCCCGCTCGCGCGGTGTCAGGTCAAGGTAGCGTCGCCTCAGCTTTCCGAACTCTGCGCGCTCGGCCCGTCTTTTCTCATCCTCGGCTATGGCCGCATGAATGGCGGCCATCAAATCCGCGTCGGTAAACGGTTTGGTCAAGAAATCGACCGCGCCATCCTTTATGGCCCGCACCGACGAACGGATGTCTCCGTGACCGGTTATGAATACGATCGGCGGATGCTCCCCTTTGGCTATTTCGCTTTGAAGGTCGAGACCGTTGATGTCCGGCAACTCGATATCCAGAAGCAGGCAGGCAGGCGCATCCGGTTTTTCCGAATTGACATAGTCTCCGGCCGAACCGAAGGCGATCGCCTGGATACCGTGTGAGGCCAAGAGCTCGCACAGGGCCTCGCGGATCCGATTGTCGTCATCGACGATGAAAACTGTGTATTCCTCGTTCGTCATGCCGCTGCTTCCACTTCGATCGGCAAGGTAAACGTGAAGGTTGCGCCATTTGTTTCATTGTTTTGCACCCACAGCCGCCCCCCGTGCGACTCGATGATCGAACGACAAATTGCCAGGCCCATCCCCATTCCGTTCACTTTCGTCGTAAAGAAGGATTCGAATATTCGTTCCGGAAACTCGACCCCCGTGCCAATGTCGCTGACCTCCGTCGCGACGAAATCCCCCACGCGACGGACCTGGACACGAACGACGCGGTCGCGCGCCACAGCGTCCATCGCATCCATGCCGTTGCGAATGAGGTTCACCAGAACCTGTTGAATATGCACCTGGTCCACCGCAACATAGGGAAGGGTTTTCTCGATATCGACGTCGACCCGAACGCGACGGCGCATGGCCTCCTCCGCGATGAGATGAACGGCTTCGGCGATTGCGCTCACGAGATCGCTATCGCTCTGAGGCTCGACACGCTGCTTGAACAGGGCGCGGATGCGGCTGACGACTTCCGCGGCGGAGTTGGCATCACGGATAATGCGTTCGGCAGTTATCTTTGCCCGCTCGAGATTGGGTGGTTCAGCCAGCAACCAACGGTGACAGGCATTGGAATTGGCCACGATCGCTGCCAATGGTTGGTTCACCTCGTGGGCGATTGACGCCGAAAGCTCGGCCAGGCTCGCTGATTGACTGGCTCTGGAAAGTCTTTCTTGCGCAAGTCGCAATTCGTCCTCAGCCTGAACCTCGCCATCAATATCAAGGCAAATTACGTTCCATTGGACGATCGCACCCTCCAGATTGCGCATGGCAGCCGCTCTGGTCTCGACCCACCGATAAACGCCGTCAAACCTCCGTAGGCGATGCTTGCGCGCATAGGGTTCGCCCGTGGCCAAGGAATGCGCATACCTCTCCTTGACGCCTGCGACATCGTCGGGATGCACCCCGGCATCTAGCGTTGCGTCCAGCCGGGACTTCGCCGTTCCGTCCAGGTCCTCAAGATTATACCCGAGAAACTCCCGCAACTGTTGGCTGCGATAGACCGGCTCGCCGTTTGGTGCGGCGCAGTCGATCATCGCCGGCAACGTCTCAACCAGTTGCCACAGTGACCGCTCCCGTTCACGCAGCGCATCTTCGACGCGCAATTGGTCGTCGATATCATGTGACAGCCCGTACCATTGCACGATCTGCCCGCTATCGTCGCGCAAGGGTTCTGCATTGCTTTCAACCCAGCGATAGACGCCATCCGACCGGCGCAGGCGAAACCGCTTTGAGAAGTTCTCGCCGGTCGCGACAGACCGGCCCAGTGCCTCCTCGAGGCCTGAAGCATCGTCCGGGTGCACGGACGCTCTGAAGGCGGACGCCAGGCGGCCCGGGTCTGGCTGTTCGGAATTGGCAGCGTCGAGACCGAGAAAGCACATCAGCCGCTTGTTGAAAAACGTTGGCTCGCCCTGACGGTTCAGGCGCCAAAGCAGGCTGGGAACGATGTCGACGAGCTGTAAGAGTTCCCTTTCTCGGTCGCGCAACGCGTTCTGCGCACGCATCTCGTCATCGATGTCGATCGAGATCGCATACCAGTTTACGATCGCCCCTTCCTGGTTGATCAGCGGCACCGCGCGTCCTTCGACCCAACGATAGACGCCGTCCGAGCGGCGCAAACGATACTTCATTCCGTAGGATTCGCCTGTCGCCACGGAATGGCGGACCGCTTCCAGGAGACGCGCGGAGTCGTCCGGATGCACGAGCATTTCCATCGCCGTCGCCAGCCGGCTGCCAGCCGCTGTTTCCAACTGTGCAAGATCTTTCCACCCATAAAAATCAAGCAGGCGCTTGTTGAAAAAGGTCGGTTCGCCGTTGGGCCCCAGTCGGCGGATGTGAACCGGGACCATGTCAACAAGTTGCGAGAGTTCAAGCTCTCGGCCACGCAAAGCTTCAACGGTCTTCTTGTAAACATCGATGTCGAGCGCGATGCCGAACCAACCCAGGATGCGGCCTCGGGCATCGCGGGCGGCCCGGGCGGCGGTTCTGGCCCAGACATAACTTCCCGATACGCGGCGGAAGCGAAACTCGACATTGAAGTCATCCCCCGTTTCGAGGCAACGATTCCATACCGCTGCGGTCCGCTCATAGTCGTCCGGATGCAGCAATTGCTTCCAGGCCGTGTGACCTTCGTCAACGGAAATGTTCAGTTGCTCAGGCGTGACGCCGAGCGAGTTCTGCGCAAATGGATGCAGGTAAATCCATCGTCCGCGCGCATCGAAGGCCCAGCCGTTGCCGAATATGCTCTCGACAGCTCTCGCAGACCGCAGTGGTTCTGGTTCGCCAGCGCTATCGGATGCCGCAACCATGCGAGGCTCGCGATCCGTCACCAACTCATCGATATCGACGCTGACGCTGTATCCGGGCTCGGCGCGTGTTTCCGTCCACCGATACTTGCCGTCGGGCTGGCGCTTCCTGTGCCTCGTTACCTGCGGAACGCCCGTCCAGAATGCACGCGCGGCTGCATGCGCCGCTGCGGTTCGGTCGTCGGGGTGAATTGCGCTCAATGAGCTTGGCAATTCCTGTACGGCCGCCTCCGCGGTATCGACAAAACGAGCGGCCGCGGCAGACGTTTCGATGTCGATGATCGCGCCGTACCAGCCAAGGATATCATCCTCACCATCACGCAAGGGCTGAGCAGACGTTCGACTCCAACCGTAAGCGCCGCTTGCGCGCAGAGTTCGGTGTTCGATGTTGAAGTGCTGGCCAGTTTCAAGGCACCAGCGCCAGAGCGCCATAGACCGCTCGTAATCATCCGGATGGATCATTCGCCTCCAGCCCAGCGGACCACCATCCGACTGGTAGCCGAACTCCTCAAGCGTCAAGGCCAGCCGCGACAGTACCGCAGGGCTGACGCAAACGATCTCGCCGGCCGAATTCGCCGCCCAGGCGTTGCCGACCACGCTTTCGATGATCCGCACCGCCTGCATTGCTTTCAGCCCGATTTCGTCAGGTGAATCGAACGCCTTCGTCATTGCCTTCTCCTGCAGGACGAGGAAAGCCACTATCAGCGCTCTGCATAGCAGTTGTTCTCGAGAGTCGGACTGCGCAAACTATCCGCCATCCTATTCTCGCCGCGTCTCGCCTGCATCCTATGGAAATCTATGACAACTGAGCGGTCTATTCTAAGCTGTACTTGAGCATAGGCGAAGAGTAGCATCCGGACTCGCTTGGCAGCACGCCTTCTCATAGACTTCCATAGGCTGCAGGACGGCCGTGATTGCGATAGGGTTAGAGGAATGGTTGGTTCGTCCCGCCAGACTTCGTTTACAGCGCCTTGGTAGGGCCCCCACGGTGCCCAGGCTTTCTCTGTCCGATCGGAGCAGCCGATGGAATCAGCTTCTAGAGCAATTAGCGACAGCCATTCAGCAACAGTCGATCATCCGGTGCAAGGGCTCGAGCGAACGTCGCCAGGGCCGGCGGGGAGCGCGTTGCCGTGGGCGCCGACAGAACGACTGCCGGTCGGACCGGTTTCACAATGGCGGCGGGTTCGATCAAGCCGCCCGCAGCTGTTGCATCTCGTTGCGTTCTTCGCCGCCTACGTGCTGGGCTGCGGATTTGCGAATGTCCTTGCTATCGTCCCGGGCATCACCGTCTCGATCTGGCCTCCCGGCGGCGTGTTCATGGCGACACTCATCCTCACGTCTGCCTACAGCTGGCCCTGGTGGATCATCGCCGGCTGCTTTGCCGAGATGTTTGCCCAGCTCGTGTGGTTTCACAGCCCGCTTCCTGCAGGTTTCTTGATCTTCGTCGGCAACGCGCTCTGTGCCTCCGCCGGAGCGATGCTGCTCAGCAGCGCCATTGGCCGTCCCGTCCGGCTGGAAACCCTTCAACAGGTCCTCGCTTTCGTCGTTTTGGGTGCGGGAGTAGCGCCCCTCGCAAGCGCGACCGTCGGGAGTGCAACCCTTGCCTGGTTCGGCGTGAAGTCCCAGACATTCGCATCGGTGTGGCCACTATTCTGGATCGGAGATGCCACAGGCATCCTGCTGGTAGCGCCACTGGTGCTGGTCCTCGTCCGCTCCTGGCGCGGTGAAACCGGCCTGTCCGTGGCACACTGGACGGAGGCGGCCGTTCTCTGTTTCATCTTCCTCGGCGTTGCTGTGCTTTCCTTGAGCGCTCACTTTTTCCCCTCGCCCTACATCATTTTGCCGCTTCTGCTTTGGGCCGCCGCACGTTTCGAATTTCGAGGCGCTGCTGTCGCCTTGACGCTCCTGACGCTGATTACGATGGCGCTCACGATATCCGGAGACAGCCAGTTTATCGGTGACGCCGGATCGCAGAGGCAACAGCAGGTCATGCTGCAGCTCTTCCTCGTGATTTCCGCATTCTCGGCGCTTGTCGTCGCAGCCATTTCCAGGCAACACCAGCTGGCGCTGCTCACCGCCCGGCAAAGTGAACTGCGGCTGCAACGCTTGATCGACGCCGTTCCGGCTCTCATCTGGAGCGCCACGCCTGACGGAACGCCGAGCTACCTCAACAAGTGGGCCACCGACACGACCGGGTTGGCGTTGACGGATCTGATTGCGACCAATGGCAAGCGATCCCTGACGGACATTCACCCGGATGACCGCATTGCCACCGACGAAGCGCTGAAACGCGCGTTCGAAGCGGGTACGACCTTTGCAGGAAGGTACCGTCAGCGGCGGGCAAACGGTCCCCATCGATGGGTCGAGAGCCGGGCAACCCCTTTACGTGACGAAGCCGGAACGATTCTGCAGTGGTACGGCGTTTCCGTCGACATCGAAGACGCAGTGAGCGCTCAGGCTGCACTGCGCGAACGGGAGCAGGAGCTGCTGCAGCTTGTCAACATGGTGCCAAGCCACGTCTGGCGCTTGACGCCGGATGGCGAGCCCACCTTCTTCAACAAGCGCATGGTCGACTTTCTCGGCCTGGACATCTGTGACACGGACAAGCCGGGAAAAACCCGGCTGGCAGCCATGGTCGAAGCCTCCGTGCATCCCGCCGAGGCAGGCGCGTTCGTCGATCTGCTTCGCAATTGCCTCGAAACCGGTGAGGCCTTTGCCATGCGATATCGCCTGCGCCGGGCCGACGGCGTCTTTCGCTGGATGTCGAGCCGGGCAGAGCCAATGCGGGATCACTCCGGGAAAATCGTCCAATGGTACGGCATGTGCCATGACATCGATGATCTGACGCACGCCGAGGACGCATTGCGCCGCAGTCAGAGGCAGCTACAACGGATGATCGACGCAGTGCCGGTCCGCATTTGGAGCGCGACGCCATCGACCGGCTCGGTCTACTTCAACAAACAGTTCAGGGACCGCTTCCGCTCGGTTGTCGCAAGCTTCGAAGCGCACGGAGAGCAGAGTATCGAAACTCTGCTTCAAAAGCTGATCCATCCCGACGACGCCGCAGCCGTCGGAGACACACTGCAAAGATGTTTCAAGACCGGTAGCAGCGCAACGTTGCGCTTTCGTTGGCTTGAAATTGAAAGCGGATATCGCTGGGTGGAATGCCGGGTCGAACCTCGCCGCAATCAGGAAGGAGAGATCGAGGAGTGGTATGGCGTTTCGCTCGATATCGACGATCAGATGCGCGCTCAAAACGCGTTGCACGATCGCGAGCGCGAGCTGTCCCTGCTCGTCGACATGGTACCGGCCTTCATTGCCCGTCAGACCGCCGGCGGTGAACTGAGCTTTCTGAACAAGCGGTTGGTAGACTTCCTCGGATTCGATGCCATCGAGGTTGACAAGCCGGGCGTGGCGCGCGCGGGCGCAATGATGCGTTCTGTCGTCCATCCGGACGATATCGCATCCGTACGGGAGAACGCCACGCACGGCTTCTCTACCGGTGAACCCTTCTCCAACAGATATCGCATGCTGCGCGCCGATGGAGCATACCGCTGGGTCGACGGGCGCTGCGAGCCATTGCGCGATCAAAACGGGACGATCGTGCAGTGGTATGCCGTTGCGATTGATGTCGACGATGAAGTGCGTGTCCAACAACAGCTCTTCGATCGGGAGCGCGAACTCTCGCAACTGGTCGACATGGTGCCCAGCCCACTCTGGCGGTTAAACACGGATGGGGAACCGGTCTTCTTCAGCAAGAGCCTGATCGAGTTCCTCGGACATGACGTCAAGGACTATCAGGGATCGGGCAGCGTTCTCGCCGGTGCAATTACAGCCGCGCTTCACCCGGACGACGCAGCGAAGATGGATGCCACGCTGAGAGAGGCCTTCGCCACCGGCGAAAACTTCTCCTTGACCTACCGGCTGCGCCGTGCCGACGGCGTCTATCGCTGGATGTCGTGCCGCGGCGCTCCCTTGCGGGACGCCAACGGTCAGATCCTGCAATGGTTCGGCATTTGTCACGACATCGACGATCAGCTCCGCGTCGAACAGGTCTTGCGCGAGCGTGAGCGCTCGCTTCGACAACTCATTGAAACCTTGCCTGCGATGGTCGAATGCACCGACCCGAACGGTGATCCTGTCTACCGCAGCGAACAGCTTCGCGAGTATCTGGGATACAAGTTGGAAGCGCCCGATGCGTCGGGAGAAGCACGACCGTCAGGCGCGCTTGGCGCTGCCGTCCATCCCGACGATATGCCTCAGGTCCATGAGAACTGCGGCCATGCCTTGGCCACCGGTACGCCCTACGCGCAGAAGCATCGACTTCGCCGGTCGGACGGAGGGTATCGCTGGGTGGAGACCCGGGCAGCGCCCATGAGGGACGCCGATGGGCTTATCGTCCAGTGGAACGTCATTTGCATCGACATCGACAGCGAAGTTCGGGCCCAGGAGGATTTACGGGCTGCGCGCGATGGTCTTGCGCGCGCGACTCAGGCCGCCAGCCTCGCCGAGCTTTCCGCCTCGATCGCCCATGAGGTGAACCAGCCGTTGGCAGCGATCGTGACAAATTCGCATGCATGCCAACGCTGGCTTTCTGCTGAGCCGCCAAACCTTGCGCGAGCGCAAAGGACGGTGGAACGCATCACGCGCGACGCAAATGCTGCCGCAGACGTCGTAAGCCGCATCCGCGCGTTGTTCACGAGATCCGTGGAGCCCGGGATGAGCACAACGGTGGACAGCGTCATTGCCGAGGTGCGCAACCTCTTGGTTGAAGAAGCCATGCGGCGCCGCGTTCGCATCCAGCTTGACGTCGAAAGTGACCTTCCTCCGGTCGCTATCGATCGCGTGCAACTTCAGCAGATACTGGTCAACCTGATCCGAAACGGCATAGAAGCGATGACATCCACGGCGGACCTGCGCATCGTCAACCTGCATGCGACGCGTATCGAAGACGCAGTCCGCATTGCCGTGAGCGATTGCGGCACGGGGGTCCAAAACCCCGACAGGATATTCGAACCTTTCTTCACCACGAAAAACGACGGCATGGGCATGGGATTGGCGATCTGCCGTTCGATCGTCGAGTCCCACGGCGGACGTCTGTGGGCACAAAAGAACGAGATCCAAGGATCGACGTTTGTTTTTACACTGCCGATTGAAGCCAATCTAACGGCATGACGATTGCCGCATAGGACCACGTGCTGCTGAACTTCCACTGCATTCAAGAGGCTATAGGCCTTTACTAACCGATGGTGACTTGTTGCGCCGCATAGACAAAGCGCACCGAGGGCTGACCAATCGGTTGGAGCAGTGGGCGCCCGTCAGAACGGCCCAATCATCGATATCGCAATTGCACGAGCGATCCCCCTCGGCGACGCCGAAATACCATGGAGCCCGACAACCACTACGATGTAATCGTCAGCCGGCATCTGGTCAGGGCGCTTGTCGATCCAGACGCGGCTTTTGCCGCGTGGCTGCGAGTCCTGCCCCCCGGCGGCACATTGCTGATCGCCGATGGCTAAATCGTCAATTCCACTACGGCTGAACGATAAGTTGTGAGATTGAGGCAAAAATGCGACGCACCCCATAGCATCCAAACCCGAAACAATTTATGGGTTCACGCTGCAGTTACAAGTTGATGCTGCGCGTTTTGCGCGATGAATGCAATTTAAACTGGATATCTTCAGCTTCCGACCTTGTGTCATCCGAGCTGTTTGTTTTCGGTGATGTGGTTGGGGGACTGCATAAGTGCGGGCATGGGGTAATGCGACGTGGAAGAGCCTTGGCTTTAAGTTGAGGCTCGGCCCAAAGGCCTGCTGGGCGTGGTTTGAGACCTTTGAAACGCCATCAGGTTCTATTCCGTCAGCCTTCTTGGGGAGTTTTCGAGCAGGCGCGATCACGCTATCGCTCTGGCTTGCGAGCGCTCTGGCCGCGCAGGCCGCATGCACATGGGACGTCGCCTTCACCTTCGTCGGCCAGACGAAAACGATCAACACCAACGATTGCGAGTTGGCTGGGCCGGACGGCACCTACGGCAGCTTCTACGATTCGCCGACGGTCGATATCCAATTTGACTACGGGCTCGGCGCGAACGATGCCGGACTTTCCATTCCCGAGCAGAGGGGCGGAAGCAATGGCGGAAATTATGAATTCACGTTCAACGTAAGTAACTCCGTTCTCCAGATAAAGCTCCTGACCGCGCCGCCATCGGGTTCGGACAGCTTTTCCGGTTACATGTATACCGGCAATGCGGGCTTTCTCTCGAATACCCCGGCAACGATCAATTTCACCTATCCTTCCACGCCGACCTTGACGGCAGTAACGCCGTCCTCGGGGCCGACGGGGGGCGGCACGACCGTAATCATTACAGGGACTGGGTTCGCAGCAGCCAATCCGACGGGTGCAGTGAAGTTCGGTGCGACAAACGCGACCTATACGATCAACGGCAACACGCAGATCACGGCAACGGCGCCGGCCAATTCTGCGGGCACGTACGACATCACCGTGACCACGCCCGGCGGCATGAGCGCGACGCATGCCAATGACCAGTACACCTATGTGGCGGCGCCGACGGTGACGTCGGTGTCTCCGACAGCAGGCCCGACGGGCGGTGGGACGACTGTGACCATCACCGGCACTGGATTCTCGGCAGCCAATCCGACGGGCGCGGTGAAATTCGGAGCGACGAACGCGTCCTATACGATCAACAGCAATACGCAGATCACCGCGACGGCGCCGGCCAATTCGGCGGGCACCTATGACATCACCGTGACCACGCCCGGCGGCACAAGCGCCACCAGCGCGTCCGACCAGTTCACCTATGTGGCGGCGCCGACCGTATCCTCGACGTCGCCGGCGGCAGGCCCGACGGGCGGCGGAACAAGCGTGGCCATCACCGGCACAGGCTTTACCGGCGCTACGGCGGTGACGTTCGGCGCTACGCCGGCGGCCAGCTACACCATTATCAACAGCACCCAGATCACCGCGACCGCCCCGGCAGGTACGGGCACGGTGGACATCCGCGTCACCACTACCGGCGGGACAAGCGCCACCAGCGCGTCCGACCAGTTCACCTACGTCCTGCCTCCGACCGTGACCGCAGTGTCGCCGACGGCAGGCCCGACGGGCGGTGGGATGACGGTGACCATTACGGGCACCGGGTTCGCAGCGGCCAACCCGACGGGCGCAGTGAAGTTCGGGGCGACCAACGCGACGTATACGATCAACAGCGACACGCAGATCACCGCGACGGCACCGGCCAATTCGGCAGGCACCTATGACATCACCGTGACCACTGTCGGCGGCACAAGCGCGACGCATGTCAACGACCGGTACACATATGTCGCGGCGCCGACCGTGACCTCGGTGTCGCCAATCTCGGGTCCGACGGGGGGCGGAACGACGGTAACCATCACGGGCACCGGCTTCTCGGCAGCGAACCCGACGGGCGCCGTGAAGTTCGGGGCGGCGACAGCGATCTATACGATCAACAGCAGTACGCAGATCACGGCGACCGCGCCCGCCAATTCGGCGGGCACCTATGACATCACCGTGACCACGCCCGGCGGCACAAGCGCCACCAACGCGTCCGACCAGTTCACCTATGTGGCGGCGCCGACAGTAACCTCGACGTCGCCGGCGGCAGGTCCGACGAGCGGCGGTACGACGGTGACCATCACCGGCACCGGATTTGCGGCAGCCAATCCGACGGGCGCGGTGAAGTTCGGGGCGACAACGGCGACCTATACGATCAACAGCAACACGCAGATCACCGCGACGGCGCCGGCCAGTGCGGCAGGCACCTACGACATCACCGTGGCCACGCCAGGCGGCACGAGCGCGACGAGTGCGTCCGACCAGTACACCTATGTCGCGCCGCCGGTGGCCTCCAGCTTCACCTACGGTTCGATCGTCCCCTACAACGACGGCTCGAATACGAGCGTGTCGATCAGCCTGACCAGCAATGTCAACAATAGTCCAACCAGCTACGCGGTCGGCTCCGCGACCACCGCGCAAGGCGGGTCGGTCAGCGTCGACAGCAGCGGACAAGCTACCTACACCCCGCCTGTCGGCTACCGCAATGCCAATGACAGCTTCACCTTCACGGCGACCAACCTCGGCGGCACATCGAGCCCTGCAACCGTCACCGTGACGATTGGCAATCCGACGATTACGGTATCGCTGCCGTCGACAACGGCCACCGTCGAAAGGGCCTACAACGCCGGCGGCGCCGCGGTGACGTTCTCGGGCGGAAGGCCCCCCTACACGGTCAACAGCATCAGCGGCCTGCCCGCAGGCCTGACCGATAGCGGCGGCGGTGTCATCGGCGGCACGCCAACGGCCAACGGCACCTTCACGGTTACGGTCAACGTCACCGACAGTTCGTTGGGAGCAGGTCCCTATAACGCCAATACGACGGCGACGCTGACGGTCGTCCTGCCGCCGGCGCCGGTGGTCTCATCCTTCGCCATCAACGGTTTGGCCTATAACGCCGGTTCGGCCACGGCCACGACCTTCAGTGCTGCCCCGCATGCCACCGAAAGCCCGACCGGCTATCAGGTCGGGGCTTCGTCCTATGGCGCAACGGTCAGCGTCGATAGCGCCGGGCTCATGAGCTACACGCCGCCGGTCGGCTTCCGCGGCACGGACACCTTCAACTACGTCGCGACCAACGCGGGCGGCACCTCCAATGTCGGCCAGGTCTTCGTGACGGTGAACGATCCCGTCTTCCTGGTCACGCTGCCGGCCACCACCGGCACGGTGGGCGATGCCTATAACAGCGGCGGGATAGCCGTCAGCGTCAACGGCGGTAAGGCTCCCTATTCCAACTTCTCCGCAACGGGACTCCCGGCTGGCCTGTCGATCAATAGCTCTGGGGTGATCTCCGGCACGCCGACAGCCGCAGGAAATGCCACGGTGACGATCACCGCCACCGACAGTTCTGGAGGGAATGGCAGCTTTACCAGCACGGGCGCGGCGAGCATCAGCATTGGCGCGCCGACCATCACCATTAATCCGGCGACCTTGCCGAACGCGGAGAACGGCGTTTCGTACGGCGCGACGTTGAGCACAACGGGCGGCATTGCCCCATTTACGTTTGGGCTCACCGCCGGCTCGCTCCCGGACGGCCTCGCATTGGCTGCAGATGGCACCATTTCGGGTACGCCGACCGGTGGGGGAACCTACCACTTCACGGTGACCGCGAGCGACAGCGCAGGCACGGGACCCTATACGGGCGCGCGTGCCTATGCATTGATCGTCGACACGCCGACCATCGTTCTGTCGCCGTCAGCAGGCGCCCTGCCCGGCGGAACGACCGGTCTTGCCTACAGCCAGTCCTTTGGCGCATCGGGCGGAACCGGCCCCTATACCTACTCCGTCACTGGCACGCTTCCGACCGGCCTGAGCCTGAGTTCGGCCGGCGTTATCTCGGGCACGCCGACCGCAGGCGGCACGTTCACCTTCACAGTCAGCGCGACCGACAGCGCGACCGGGACAGGGCCCTTCACAGCCGCGCAGAACTATTCCCTGACGATTGCAGCGCCGACAATCGCGGTTGCGCCGTCCGCCCTGCCGAAAGCGGCCTTCGGCGCGGCCTATAGCCAGACCGTGACGGCATCCGGCGGCATTGCTCCCTACAGCTACTCCGTTACATCCGGAACGCTTCCTCAGGGCCTCAACCTCAGCGCCGCTGGCGTTCTCTCGGGCACACCGACTGAGGTCGGGACCTTCAACATCACGATCAGCGCCACCGACGCGGCTACCGGCACAGGTCCCTTCTCGGGCGCGCAAAGCTACGCTCTTGTCGTCGACCAGGTCCTGCCGATCGCCAATGCCGTCACCGCGACAGTCGCGGCCAACTCCACGGCCAACGGGATCACGCTTGCGATCACCGGGGGTGCCGCCGACAGCGTCGCGATCGCAAACCCTGCCGCCCACGGCACGGCGACGGCGTCCGGCACGAACATCACCTACACACCGGCGGGCGGCTATTCCGGGACGGACAGCTTCACCTATACCGCCACCAATGTTGCCGGAACCTCTTCGGCCGCCACGGTCACGATCGCGGTGACGGCACCGACGCTGGTGCTATCGCCTGGCACGGGCGCTCTTGCTGACGGCACCAGGGGAACGGTTTATTCGCGGGCCGTTGCCGTATCGCACGGCACAGCACCCTACGCCTATGCCGTGACATCGGGCGCACTTCCGGCCGGTCTTGCGCTCGACGCAACCGGCGTCATCGGCGGCACGCCGACGGCAACGGGCAGCTTCAGCTTCACCGTCACCGCAACCGACGCCTATGGCGCCACGGGCTCGGCCAGCTATTCGCTTGCCGTCAGGGCGATGGCCACCTTCGCCTTCACGCCTCAGTCCGGAACCCTTAGCGATGCGATGGCCGGCGAGGACTATCGCCAGCAGATCACGGCGGCGGGTGGCGCGGCGCCGCTCCTCTATCGGATCGGTTCCGGCGCGTTGCCAGACGGCATGGTGCTCAACGTTTCGACCGGAGAGCTGACCGGACCGCTCGATGCCGCAAGCCACGGCAACTACACCTTCTCCGTGGTGGTCGAGGACAACAACGGCGCAACCGGTTCTGCGACCTACAGCATGACGGTCAAGCCACGCGGAACGACCGTCACCGACCAGGTGGTGAACGTGCCCGCCGGCACGAGCCCGCCTGACATCTATCTGAACCGCGGCGCGACCGGTGGGCCGTTTACGGGCGCCGACGTGGCCTTCGTCGAGCCCCCCAACGCCGGCACCGCCACGATCATCCAGGGGCGGCTTGCCCAGGCAGGTCCGGGCACAGGGCCGATCGGCTGGTACCTCCAGTTTACCCCCAACCCGGCATTTTCCGGCGCGGCTAGGGTCGGTTTCCGCCTGACGAGTTCACTTGGCTCTTCGAACATCGGAACCGTGACCTACAATCTCGCCTATGCCGCGGCGGATGTGGCGGAGGAGATCGATGCGCTCGTCAGCGGCTTTGTCGAAACGCGGCAGAGCCTGATCGCCAACGGCATATATGTTCCCGGCCTTCTCGAGCGTCGGCAGATGCAACAAGCGACCGATTCGGTCACCGCGCGGATGACGCCATCCGAGGAGGGCATGACAGCCAGTTTCTCGACCAGCCTTGCGCAGTTGGATGCGGCGCGGGACAGTGCGGATGGCATCGAGGCAACCGCCTTGCCGCCCTTCAACATGTGGATCGACGGCACCTTCCTCGCACACAAGCGGGACCAGAACGACGGCAAGTGGGGCAACTTTGCGATGCTCAATCTCGGTGCCGACTATCTGTTGTCGGAGCGAGCGCTTGTCGGCCTGTCATTCCACTTCGATCGCATGACCGATCCGAGTGACGCGGATGCGGAACTGACGGGCAATGGCTGGCTTGCCGGTCCCTACGCCTCGTTCGAAATCGGCAAGGGCGTTTTCTGGGACACGAGCGTTCTTTATGGCGGCTCGACCAACGATATCGACACTGTGTTCTGGAACGGCGATTTCGACACGACGCGCTGGATGATCGATACCGCGATCACCGGAGAGTGGCAGCTCGACGACGCGACGGTGCTGACGCCGAAACTAAGGGCCGTCTACTTCAACGAAAAGGTCGATGACTATTCGGTGCGCAACGACGCAGGCGACGAGATAACGATCGACGGCTTCGACGCCGAGCAGTTCCGCGTCAGCCTCGGCGCCGAAATCGCCCGCTCCTTCACGCTGGAGAACGGATCGGCGCTCACGCCCAAGGTCGGCGTCACCGCGGGTTATTCAGGCCAGGATGGATCGGGACTTTTCGCATCGATCACGGCCGGCCTCTCGCTTCAAACGGCCGACCTCTGGATGCTCTCGGCCGATCTGCTCTTCGATATCGAAGGCGATGGCGAAAAAGCCGTCGGCGGCAAAGTGAGGGCCGGAAAGCAGTTCTGATGCAAGCGGGCCGCTGGTCATGCGGCCCCGAGCCGGGCAGCACCGACTACGCCACGAGTTCTGTCTCGAGCGCGTGGCCGGGTGTTCGTCTATCGCGCCTAGATGGACATACTGCGCGACGGAGAACGCAGCACCGGGGTCCAAAACCTCGCAGGATATTCGAACCTTTCTTCTCCACGAAAAAACGACGGCATGGGCATGGGATTGGCGGTCTGCCGTTCGGTCGTCGGGTCCCACGGCGGACGCCTGTGGGCACAAAAGAACGAGCTCCAAGGATCGAGGTTTGTTTTTCACACTGCCGATTGAATCCAACGTAACGGCATGACGCCGCATACGACCACCTGCAAACGGTCTCGACGCGTATGGCGCACGCTACGGGTCTTCACCACCGCCCGCCGATAGCGTTCGCACGCAACTCCAGAGGTTGCCCGCAGGCCGATTGCCCATACTCCCCGCTGTCACATCTCCGGCAGGCCAGCCTTTCGGAAGCCGTCTGCAAAGTGGTCTCGTACAAATGCATCGCGCAGCGGCTGGGAGTTGAGCCAATGGCCGATCGTGAAATGAGGGTGGGCGATCAGGAACAATTCTGATTCTCGCCGCGCCTCCTCAAGGTGGCCCATTTGCGCAAGC
The DNA here is from genome assembly GCF_014851885.1 of Ensifer sp. ENS02. Lineage (NCBI taxonomy): Bacteria > Pseudomonadati > Pseudomonadota > Alphaproteobacteria > Hyphomicrobiales > Rhizobiaceae > Ensifer > Ensifer sp. ENS02. The sequence goes on from NZ_JACVAO010000020.1 coordinate 56,525, forward strand.
GTAGCAGCCAGGAATTTGCGTGAGTTGGTACGATACGTGTCTTTCCTGCGCAGTGTAGCCGTTGCCGCCTCATAGTCACGCGCGGCGTATTGCGCCTGCCCAAGATGACAAAGATACCAGCAGGCTGGATAGGGATTGAGCCGCAGAGCTTTTTCAATCTGTGCCAGTCCGTCGGCAACCCTGCCGTCCAGCACGGACATGTCCGACATGGCGGCCCAGGTGTCGGCGTGGTTGGGGTCTAGCTCCAGGGCCTTGGCGAAGGCGGCTTCTGATTCCTCCCATCGCCGTTCATAAGCCAAAATAGTCCCCAGAACGTAACGGCTGCCGGCATCGTTGGGGTCCAGGTCGACGGCCTTCTGCGCAAACGTCACCGCCATCTGACGGTTAGGATCTTCGGGCTCGCCGAAGTGAGTCCAGGCCAGCCAACGATTATAGGCGAGCAGACCGAGCGCTTCGGCATATGATGGCTCAAGCTCAACCGCGCGCTGAAGCAACACATAAGCCTCACGCGCAGTTTGCGGCGACTCTTCCGTCAGCAGGCGGGCGCGCACACACAGATCGTACGCCTCAAAATTCTTCGGCCGATTGCGCTGCGTCGGGATGGTCAGTCGGCCGATGAGGGCTTCAACAATCTTGGCGTTAACTTCATCCTGCAATTCGAAAACGTCTTCCACCGTCCTGTCAAACCGGTCGGCCCACAAGTGCTGGCCGCCAAGCGCGTCGATCAATTGTGCATTGATGCGGACACGACCCATTGCGCGTCTGGCGCTCCCCTCGAGGACGTAGCGGACGCCGAGATCCTGGGCGACGAGCCGTACGTCGACCGGCTTGCCCTTGTAGCCGTACACGGAATTGCGCGCGATGACGAACAGGCCAGCTGTACGGGAAAGGTCGGTGATCAGGTCTTCGGTCAAGCCGTCGACGAAAGGCGCGTCCGCTTCATCCCCACTCGTATTCGTGAACGGCAATACAGCGATCGAGGGACATTCTGGCAGCGGCAAAATGCTCTGCAGCGCATCCGGCCAATGCCACACGTGCACCGGGCGAGCCAGGTTCTTTAGGTAGCGTTCGCCTGCATCAAAGAAACGGTCGCCGATCTTGCCGACGATCTCGCCGTGAACTTTGGCTGAAATGCAGATACCTCCCGGTGCGGCCAGCGTCTCTAGGCGCGCCGCGACATTGACACCGTCGCCGAGAACGTCTGAACCGTCGTCAATGACATCTCCCAGATTGACCCCTACACGCAAAAGCAGGCGCCGGTCTCCGGCAGCTTCGACAGCAGTGGTGGCCCGTTGCATTTCCAACGCTGCTGCGACCGCGTCCACCGCGCTACCGAATTCGATTAAAAATCCGTCGCCCATGACCTTGAAGATGCGACCCGTGTAACGCATCACAGCCGGCTCGATAACGCCAGAACGGAGTTTCCTGAGGTCGGCCAGCGTTGCGACTTCATCAGCCTCCATCAGGCGTGAATATCCCACCACATCGGCAACGACGATGGCGGCAAGGCGACGCTGAAGAGATTGATCCGTCATGTTGAGGACAAGCTTAACGACCGAGCTCGCAAGGTATTGTTCAACCGCGAGTGAGTCAACAAGTCGCAAGAGGTAATGCCAGGCGACCTCCGCCTCCATCGAGGATTGAGCGACTTTATCGGCGCCCTTTGTCTTCGGATGGGAGACCTACATCCAGTCGAGCCGCAGGCGCGCGTGTGCGATATCGGCCACGACCGAGACTGCGAGTGAACGTGCATCCCTCGCCTTGTCGAACAGGCCGATCGGCGCCTTGATGCGAGAAAGCAGACGCTCATCTCCCCCGCAATCACGCAGGAGCTGGCAGCGTTTCGCATGGGTCCGGCGGCTGCCAAGGGCGCCGATGTAGAACGCATTCGACGTCAGCGCCACATCGAGCAGCGGCAACTCGCGATCAACATCGTGGAAGAGGAGCGCGACTGCGGTGTCGCCGTCTAGTTCGTCAGGCGAAGGCACTTGCCCGCGCTCGAGCACGACTGTCTCGTAGCCGGCCGCAACAGCAACGCGGGCAACCGCATCGATCTCGAGCGGAGTGCCGGCGAGGATGACCCGCGGCCTCGGCCGGTAGGCGCGCACAAAACTCTCGCCGTACCAGCCGCTTGCCTCGCTGCCGTGCTGCAGCGAAAGGGCGCGCTTGCCAGGATGATAGCGTAGACCCACCGGCGAGCGATGTTGGAGGGTGGAAAGCGCCTGGCGCAAGACTGCCGCATCCGCCAATACATGGATCGCAAGGGTAATGCCGCCGCCACAGGGCAGGACAATATCAAAGAACGGGGACCCTTCGCCAAGTCGAAGCGTGCGATCAAGGCCCTTTCCAAGAGCGGTGATGGTTTCGGCGGCCACGGCCGCTTCGGTGCAACCACCGGAGACGAAACCGCAATAGAGACCGTCACTGCGCACGACCATTTGCGCGCCGAGGGCGCGCGCAGCGCCGCCCCGAATTTCGACGAGCGTGATGAGGGCCGTTGACTGCCCCTCTTCGAGCGATCGAGCGGCGAAAGACAGTACTTCGATTGCATCGTCCGACAGGAAGGCAGCGCGCGGTTCTGGCGAAAGCGTTTCCGGATCGGCGGCGATGCGGATCGTCATCTCACTCCACTCCCTGCGTTCCCCGCCAGCGGCGCACGATACCCGGATCGAGATCAAAGAGATCGAGCACGCGGCCGACGGTGTGGTCGACCATGTCTTCGATGCACTGAGGTTTCGCGTAAAAGGCTGGGACAGGCGGATAGATGATGCCGCCCATCTCGGTCACATGCGCCATGTTACGGATATGGCCGAGATGAAGCGGCGTTTCTCTGAGCATCAGGACGAGGCGACGACGTTCTTTCAGCACCACGTCGGCCGCACGGGAAATGAGGTTGTCCGTCGTGCCCGTGGCGATCTCGGCCAGCGTCTTGACCGAACAGGGGGCGACGATCATGCCGAGCGTCTTGTAGGAGCCAGAGGAACAGACGGCGCCGATATCCTTGTTGGAATGGGTGGTCGTCGCCAACGCTTCGAGGTCCTGTCTGGAAAACGTCGCCTCGGCCGCAAGCGTGATGCAGGCCGCACGCGACATGATCAGATGTGTCTCGATCTCGAGGTCACGCAGCAGTTCGAGGATGCGCTTGCCGTAGACCACGCCCGACGCGCCCGAAATGCCAACGATCATGCGTCTTGGATGCGTCATCGCCCTATCCCGCGCTTTTCAGGAGTGCTGCGGCGCGCGCGCAGGCCTCGTCGCTGATGCGGGCGCGCACGCCATGGAAATTCGGGCCGCGCGTCGCATCGAGCCCCATCCGCGAGGTCGTGCCGATGCCGCTGGCGGAGGGGTCGAGCGCATTGCCTGGCAGGCCTTCGATGATGACGACGTCCTTGTGCGGCTGGAAATGAGTGGCTAGCGCCCAGAGCACCTCACTGTCGCGGGTAATATCGACATCCGCGTCCACCACGACCACGGTTTTCAGGTACTGGTCCCAGCCGAGAAGGCCGAGCATGACCTGCCGCGCCTCCCCCTCACGCGTCTGGTTCATGGCGATGTAGGCGTGAAAATGCGTGCCCGACGAGGGGTAGTGTACCGCGGTGATCGAGGGAAAGCGCGCCTTCAGCTTCTCCACCACCTCGGCCTCGCGCGGCACGCGGCCGAGATTGAGGTGTTCGGCCGAATTGCCGCCGGCGACGCTGACGAGGATGGCATTGCGCCGGCGCATGACGGTTTCGACGGTGAAAAGGTTGTTGGTCGAGCGGTCGGAGGAATAGCCTGTGAACTCGCCGAACGGCCCCTCCTCCACATGCGCCTCGGGATCCAGCACACCTTCGAGCACGATCTCGGCATGGGCGGGAACACGAATGCCGTACTTTGGTGTCCGCACCACCTGAAGCGGCTCGCCCATCAGGCCGCCGGCAACATCACGTTCGTCTTCACCGAAGGCAAGTCGGGCAGAAGCTGCGATCATGAAGAGCGGATGGCCGCCGATGACCATCGCGACCGGCATCGGCCTGCCCTTCTCCTTGGCCATGTTCATCAGCCGCCAGAGATGGCCACGCGAATGCAGCGAGGTGGCGAGCGAATTCTTCGAATGGATCATCGCGCGGTGGTAGCTGAGATTGCCGGCGCCAGTTTCGGGATGCTCGCCGATGATGATGCCGCTGGTGATGTATTTCGCCCGGTCCGTGTCGAAGTGCTTGAGCATCGGCAACGCGTTGAGATCGACGGCATCGCCCGAGACGATCTCCTCGGTGATCGGACCTTCCTTCAGGACTTCCGGCGTGAACGGCCGGTTGGCGCGTGCCTGGTAGGCCTCGTGCAACCTGTCGGCGGTCGAACCGAGCAGACGGGCGATACGATCGCGTGAGGCAAAGATGTTGCAGAGGACCTCGCTGCCGACGCCGCTGACATCCTTCAGGTGCAGCATGGGATGTCGCCCCCGCTCAGCCAGGTTCCAGATCAGCGCTGTCGCATCCTGATCGTCTAAGACCGGCTGGTCGATGGTGATGACATCTTCGGGGTGCTCCGCCCTGTAGTCGGCGAGGAAGCTGCGGACATCTTGCTTGTGGTACTGGGTCATATCTTTGCCTCGACGCGACTGGGGGGTGACGGCGCCCGGAATGGGCGCCGTCGTCTTTACTCAGGCAAATTCCTTGTGCTTGCCCGTGGCCCGGTCGACACCGGCATAGCTATCCTTCAGACGCGCCTGAGCGTCCCTCAGGTCGCGCGGCGGCGGCGACGGATCGATGCCGACGAGCTTGGCGATGTTGTTGCCGAGATAGCCTTCGAGATCGTCCTCGGAGAGATTGATGCCGTGCGGCGGATCCTTGCAGAGCACTTCCAGTTCGCGCAGCCACATGCCCGGATCGTTCGGCGGGCTGTCCGTGCCGAAGACGATCTTGTTCTTCGGCAACTGCTGGGCGAACTCCACGATGCGCGACTGGAAGCACCAGCCGGACTCGCAATAGACGTTCGGGGTATCCATCGCCATCCAGAAGGACTCGAACGAATAGTTGCCGCCGGTCTGGATGCCGAAGTGACCGATGATGAAGTTCACCATCGGGAACTCGCGAATGATCGGATAAAACATCGTCGGGATGGTGTACGGGCCGTCGCCCGTGTGGATGAGCACGACGACGCCGAGTTCGGCACACTTCTTCATCGCCGGACGCAGCCAATCAAGCGCGCGGTCGGGGCGATAACCGTGCATGTTGGCGTGCAGCTTCAACATCTTGAAACCGTATTCCTTGACGTGGAATTCCAGCTCCGCAGCGCCGTTTTCAGGTCCCCAGCGCGGGTTGTAGTTGAAGTTGCCGATAAAGCGGTCCGGGTACTTCTGGCAAAGCTCGGCGCAATAGGCCATGTAGTCGCGAATGCCGTCGCGACCCTTGCGGTTGCCGTCGCGGTAGCCGGTGTTGCCCGGCGGCGGCTGGATGAAGCCCATGTCGATCCGGCGCGGCTTGCCGTTGATCATGTAGGGACCGTCCATCAGCTTGAGCATGCGCTCGCCGGTGAAGGGCTCGCCCGTGTGACGCCACGCCTCGTCGACGAGGTTGGTCGGGTGAAGATGGGTATCAATGATCATTGTTCACTCCGTTCAAATTTACGCGGCAAGGGCGACGCCGTGCTGGCGCAGATACGCCTCGGCTTCCTCGACGGTGGCCGGTGGCTTCGTCGCTTCCAGCCCGATCATCCGGGCGACGTTGTTGCCGAGGTAATCTTCGAGCGTATCCTCATCGAGGTTCAGGCCCTGCGGCGGCTCGTGGCAGAGAACCTCCAGGAGGTTGATCCACATGCCCGGTTCGTTCGGCGGCGTATCCGAGCCGAAGAGGATCTTGTGCTTGGGCAGAACCTTGGCGAATTCAACGATGCGCGACTGCAGGCACCAGCCGGATTCCACGTAGACACTCGGTGTGTCGAGTGCCATCTGCATCGGCTCAAACACGTAGACGCCGCCGGTCTGAACGCCGAAATGCGCCAGGATGAAGTTGACCTCCGGAAACTCGCGGATGATCGGATAGAACTCCGTCGGGATCGAGTACGGTCCGTCACCGGTATGCACCTTCACCATCAGGCCGAGATCCGCGCACTTCTTCAGTGCCGGTCGCAGCCAGTCGAGCGCGCGGTCCGGGCGGTAGGCGTGCATGTTCGCCTGCAGCTGCACCATCTTGAAATCGAACTCCTTGGCGTAGCGTTCGATCTCTTCGGCGCCGTTCTGGGTGCCGTAGCGCGGGTTGTAGACGAAGCAGCCGAGGAAGCGGTCGGGGTGCTCGGTCACCATCTTTTCCGTGTAGGCCATGTACTGGCGGATGGCGGCCTTGCCCTCGAGATCCATCACCTCGTGGGTGTAGATGGTGTTGCCTTGCGGCGGCTGAATGAAGGCCTTGTCGATCCGGCGCGGCTTGCCGTTCACATAGTAGGGGCCATCCATCATCTTCAGCAGCTTGTCGCCGGTGAACGGCGGTCCGTCGTGTCGCCAAGCCAGGTCCACCAGATCGGTGGGATAGCAGCTCAGGTCAATAATCATAGGTTTCTCCTGTCGTAGAGGGTCCGGTCGATGCGGGGCCGCGCGATGAACGCCATGCCGGCCAAAGCCAGGCCTGGATCCGCGATCTCAGGAAATGCCGAGGACGGAGGGAACAGGCCGGCGCATAAGCTCCCAGGGCGGGGCAACCGGGTGTTCCTTTGGTGATCAGCATCGACATCGCAGCCTCATCTTCCAACAGACGGTGAGCAATTGTCGGTGCTTCTACTCGCCTTCAAAGGAACCACTTCGCGCGATTCTTGTCAACTCAAAAAATGAGCTAACCAATTGTTTTTAAAGCTATTTTTGTCGTTGAAAGCAGCAGCAACCGCCCGCGCTGGAGGGGCGCGGGCGGCTCAGACAGAAAGGCTTACGCAAGCGCCGTCCGGCGTGGAGATTCGCTGCTAAGGCACCAGGCATGCACGCAAGTTTCTGTCGATACTTTCGCGGTCGAGATTGCGGCCGATGAACACGAACTTCGACTTCCGTTTGTCTTCGCCCCAGGCGTGGTCCGGGCGGAAATCGACGAGCTTGTGCACGGCCTGAAGCACGAAGAAGCGGTCGTCGCCGGCAACGGAAACGATGCCCTTTGTGCGGAATATGTCGTCGCCGTGCTCGCCGAGGTAGCCCTTGAGGAAACCTGCAAGCTTTTCGCCGTCGAAGGCTTCGGGATAGACGAAGGAGTGGGATTTCACCGTCGCGTCATGCTGGTGCGGCCGAAGGGGGGTCGCGTGCGCGCGTCCATGGTCATGATGATGGTGGTGCCCATGGTCGTGATGCGCATGGTCGCAACACGGCTCCTTGCAATCATGGTGATGATGGTGCTCGGCATCGCGATCGTCATCCATGTCGATGTCGAGAATTTCCGCCCGCTCTCGCACATAGGACGGCCGGAAACCCTTGACACCGAGAATGTTGGAGAGATCCACCTTGCCGTAGCTGGACCTCAGGATGGGTGCTGTCTGGTTCAGCCTGCGCAGAGATGTTTCCAGCGAACCGAGGGCATCCTCCCCGGCAAGATCTATCTTGTTGACGAGGATGCGGTCGGCCGCGACGATCTGGTTGACCGCCTGGTTGTCGCTGCCGTCGAGCACCGGATCGTAGAGATGCTGGTCGATGTGCATTGCGTCCACCAGCGTGACGACGGCGTCGAGCTCCACCTCGTCGGCCACGCTACGGTCGACGAAGAAGGCGGTGGCGACCGGCGTCGGGTCGGCAAGACCCGAGGTCTCGACGATGATGTGATCGAACTTGTCCTTGTGGCTCAGGAGCTTCTTCATCACGTCGATCAGGTCGTTGCGCACGTCGACGAAGCAGCAGATGCAGCCGTTCTGCATCTGGAAGATTTCCTCGTCCGAGGCGAGCACCAGGTCGCTGTCGACGTCCACTTCGCCGTATTCGTTCTCGATCACCGCGATACGGTGACCGTGACGCTCGGTGAGAATGTAGTTGAGCAGTGTCGTCTTTCCTGATCCGAGGAAACCGGTGAGGATCGTGATCGGGAGTTTCTGCTGGCTCGCAGGTTCGATATGCATGTTCATGCGCCCTTCTCCCTCAAGGCTTTCAGGATGTCTTCCGGTGTGATCGGATAGTGGTGGAAGCGAACGCCGATGGCGTCGTGGATGGCATTGGCGATGGAAGGGCCGATGGCGATGATCGGATCTTCGCCCACACCCTTGGCGCCCCAGGGACCACCCGGGTCGGGCGCTGCCTCGAGGATGATCGTCTCGATGTCGGGCATGTCCATCGACAGCGGCATCTTGTAGTCGACCAGGCCCGCATTGAGTGAGCGCCCGGTCTTCTTGTCGATGACGTAGTCCTCGGTCAGCGTGTGGCCGATGCCCTGCTGGATGCCGCCCTCGATCTGGCCTTGCGCCGCGATCGGGTGAATGACGCGTCCAACGTCGTGCACCGGCACGACGCGCTTGACCTCGACGATGCCCGTTTCCGTGTCGACGTCCACCTCGGTGAAATGTGCGGCGAAGGAGTAGGATTTCGTCGGCTCGTAAGTGCCGTTGGCAACGATATTGGCGGCAGGAATGCCACGTGAGGGCCCCATGGCCTCCGACACCGTCATAGAGCGATCTGGCTCGGCAATGAGGAAGACCTTGCCTTCGGAAAGGTCGATCTCGTCGGGCGAGACCTGAAGTTTCATCGCTGCCCGTTCGAGCACGGCGGCGCGGACCTTGCCGGCCGCCATCTTGGCGGCCGTGCCGACCAGGTAGGTCGTGTGGCTGGCAAAGGCCCCGATGTCCCATGGAACCACGTCCGTGTCGCCATGGATGACGCCGACGTCCTCGAAGCGGACCCCGAGCTCTTCGGCAACGATCTGCGCCAGCGCCGTATGGGCTCCGGTGCCAAGTCCGGCAGCGCCAGTCAGCAGCGTCACCGTGCCGTCCTCGTTGACCTTCACCGTGGCGTTGCCCTGTTCCTTGATGCCGGGATAGGCAGACGAGCCGTGCATCTCGCAGCCGATGCCCCACCCTTTGCGGATGTGCGGGCGCTTCGGATCTGGAGCCCGGTCGCGGTTCCAAAGCGCCTTCCAGTCGAGCACGTCGATGCCGTGCTTGAGGCAGATTTCAAGCCCGTGACCGAGGATCGGATGGCCTGATGGCGCGATGTCGCCGGCGCGCACCACGTTCTTCAGCTTCAGTTCGGCCGGATCCATGCCGAGCCGTTCGGCCGCTTCGTCCATCTGGATGTCGAGCGCATAGTAGCTCTGCACCACGCCGTAGCCGCGGAAGGCGCCGTTGATCGGGGTGTTGGTGTAGACGCACCGCCCCTCCAGCCGCACGTTCTCGCAGCGATAGAGCGAGGTAGCGGCGGTGGTTCCAACGATGGTCACGCCCGGGCCATGGGACCCGTAGGCGCCGGAATCGTAGACCAGCTTCATGTCGCGGGCGACGAGCGTGCCGTCGTTCTTGAAGCCCTGCTTCAGCCAGATCCGGCAAGGGTGACGGGAACGACCGGCCACGAATGTCTCATGGCGGGTGAACTCCATTTTCACCGGCCGGCGGGTTTCCTTCGCCAAAAGCGCACAGAGAAACTCGTGCTGGAACAGGTCCTGCTTGGCCCCAAAGCCGCCGCCCATATGGTCGACGAGCACGCGCACCTTGGTGAGCGGCAGGCCGAGCACTTCTGCAAGGATGCCGCGCACCATGAAAGAGGTCTGGGTCGAGGTCCAGAAGGTCAGCTTGTTGGAACCGTCCCAGTCGGCGATGCAGACGTTCGGCTCCATGTAGGCCGGGTGCGGCCGCCCGCCGGCAAACGTGCCCTCGAGAACGAAGTCCGCCTCGGCAAAACCCTTATCGATATCACCGCGGTTGACGCGCACCGGGTCGAGCACAAGATTGCCACCCGGCCCAACGTCGTGGATCAGTGGTGCGCCTGGCTGCGCGGCGTCCTCCGGCTCGAAGACGGCCGGCAAAGGTTCGTATTCCACCTCGATCAGGTCGAGCGCCTCGTCGGCGATCTCTTCGCTGATGGCAGCGACGGCGGCGACGCCCTCGCCCCAGAACCGCACCTTGTCGTCGAGAATGTACTGGTCCTTGGTGCAGGAGGCCGAGCGTGGATGCGGCGACCCATAGTGCAGCACGCGTGGCACGGTCTCGTGGGTCAGCACAGCCTTGACGCCCGGATAGGCGAGCGCCTTGCTGACGTCGATCGACTTGATGCGCGCATGGGCGATCGCCGCGCGCTTGATCTTGCCGTGCAGCATTCCGGGCAGCTTGATATCGCCGGTATACTGCGCCTCGCCCGTGACCTTTTCGAGCACGTCGTCGCGCTTGACGCTCTTGCCGACGATCTTGAACTCGCGCTGTTCAATGGGGGTGGTCATGTTCATGGTCTAGCAGCCTCCATCTCGCGCGCGGCCGATTTGATCGCGTCGAATATCTTGGTGTATCCCGTGCAACGGCAGATGTTGCCGGAGAGCCCGAAGCGGATGTCTTCGTCAGTCGGGTGCGGATTGTCGTCGATGAGCTTCTTCGCCATCATCAGGATGCCGGGCGTGCAGAAGCCGCATTGCGAGGCGCCGTGCCGCATGAAGGCATCCTGCAGCGGATGCAGTCGATCGACACCCGGCTGGAGCCCTTCGACCGTCTCGACTGCACGGCCTTCGGCTTCCACGGCAAGCATCAGGCAGGCGTTGACCGGCTCGCCATCGACGAGCACGGTGCAGGCGCCGCAGTCGCCGACATCGCAGCCCTTCTTGGTGCCGGTGAGGCCGACCTCGTTGCGCAGCGCATCGAGCAGGGAGCAGCAGCCATCGACGGCCATCTCGCGCGCCTCGCCATTCACGGTGAATTCGACCATCCGTTTCATGCGAAAGTCTCCAATGCCTGTTTGATGGCGCGACCGGTCAGGACGCCGACCATGTCGCGACGGTAGTCTGCGCTGGCGCGCACGTTGCTGATCGGCGTGCATTCCTCCATCGCCTTGTCGGCAGCACTCCTGACAGCCTCAGCATCGAGCCTCGTGCCACGCAGCATGGCTTCGGCTTGCGGCGCGCGCAGAACAGTGGCGCCGACCGCACCGAGCGCGATGCGGATGTCGCTGCAGACGCCATCGTCCATCGCCAGGCTGACGGCGACGCCGACGGTGGACAGCTCCATCGCCTTTCGACGGCCGTGCTTGAGATAGGCCTTGCCGGTATTGTCACCCGCCGGCGGCACGGTGATGCCGGTAACGATTTCGCCCTTGGCGAGAACGGTCCTGCCGGGGCCGGTGAAGAACTCGCAGATCGGCACCACACGCATGTTGGTGCGGCTGTAGATGTGCACGAAGGCGCCGTCCGCCACCAAGGGCGGAATGGTATCGGCCGACGGCGAGGCGCGACAGATATTGCCAACGACGGTCGCGCGGTTGCGCACCTGGATGGAGCCGAGCGAGGCGAGTGCTGAACGCAGGTTCGGATATCGCTGGCGCACCAGCGACAGGTTCTCCAGCCGTCCGACGGTCACCAGCGCACCGAAGGTCAGTCCGCGCGTCTCGTCATAGGTGATGTCGGACAAACCAGGGATCTGCTTGATGTCGACGACGTTGCGCACGCGGCGCAGCCGTTCGCGGATCTCGACCAAAAGGTCCGTGCCTCCGTTGAACAGGAATGTGTCGTCGCCGAGCTCGGTGAGAAGACGGGAGGCATGCTCCAGCGTTTCCGCCCGATGATAGTCGAAGCGTCTCATGGAATCCTCTTGGGGTTGGGGGCTCCGGCGGCGCGCGGCCGCCGGACTAATGGTGTTGTTCTCTAGGCAGGGTCGGCAGCCGGCGCGCCGTCCGCGAGTTCGGCCTCCTCCGGCTCTTTCGCCGGAACGCCGTTGAAGAGAATGTTGAGCAGTGCCGCCGCAAAGGTGCCGACGAGCACGCCGCTGTGCAGGAACTTCTCGATCGCCGCCGGCAACTGATCGAAGATGTTTTCGGCAACGACCGGCACCATGGCGAGGCCGACGCTGACGGCGACGATGTAGAGATTGCGGCGATTGGCCACGAAATCCACCTTCGACAGGATCTTCACCCCCGTCGCCGACACCATGCCAAACATCACGATTGCCGCACCGCCGACGACATAGCTCGGGATCGATGCGCTGACGAAGGCAACCTTGGGCAGCGAGCCGAGCAGGATCAGGATGGCGCCGCCCGCTGCCACCACGAAGCGGCTGAGCACGCCGGTGATCTGCAGCAGTCCGACGTTCTGCGCATAGGTCGTATAGGTGAAGGTGTTGAGCAGGCCGCCGATGATGTTACCGACACCGTCGGTTCTCAAACCCCGGGTCAGTTCTGCCTCGGTGATCTTGCGTCCGGCCATGTCGCCGACAGCCAGGAACTGGCCGGTCGATTCGATCATCATGACGGTCATGACCGCACAGAGCGACAGGATCGACCAGAACTCGAAGATCGGCCATCCGAAGGCGAGCGGGTGAATGATGCGCACCCAGTCGGCCTCGGCAACGCCGTGGAAATCCACCTTGCCGGCAGCGATCGCGACCACGAAGCCGATCCCGATCCCGATCAGGACCGCAAGATTGGCCATGAAGCCCTTGAGAACGCGGGTGAGAAGCAGGATCGACATGAGCACGATGGCAGCCACGGCGAGCGCGAACGGCGCGCCGTAGGCCGGGTTCGGGATCATGCCGTCCGGACCCTTGATCATCGGCTGGCCGCCTGCCGCCCAGTTTACCCCGACGCGCATCAGCGAAAGGCCGATCACCAGCATCACCGTGCCGGTGACAACAGGCGGGAAGAACCGTACCCAGCGGCCGAAGAACGGCGCGACCAGGATCGTGAACACCCCGGAGCCGATGACCGCGCCGATGACGCCCGGCATGCCGAGATCGGGATTGGTGCCCGTCGCGATAATCGAGGGTACGGCGGTGAACGAAATCCCCATCATGATCGGCAGGCGAATGCCGATGTTCCAGATGCCGAGCGCCTGGATGAGGGTGACGATGCCACAACAGAAGAGATCCGCGCTGACGAGCATCGCAATCTGTTCCTTGGGCAATTGAAGTGCGCTGCCGACAATGAGCGGCACGGCGACCGCTCCGGCATACATGACGAGAACATGCTGTAGGCCAAGGGCCATCAAACTTGGGATCGGGTAGGTTTTTTCGACAGGATCAGTCGTATCGGATTTATGCATTCGCTTTCCTCCCAGCGAACAGCTTCCGGCGCGGTGGGAGGGCAACTTCGGCCTCATGATGTGGTCACCGCACGCCGTACAAAGCGGATCATGCGGCTGGCCAAATCAGCAAACAATCGGCACAATCATATTTATTCATATAGGAATTGAATGAATGGACCGGCATGGACATCACGCTGAAACAGCTTCGAGCCTTCGTCACCGTAGCCAATCTGGGGCAGTTCACCCTCGCCGCCGACAGGCTCGGCTCCTCGCAGTCGGCGGTGAGCACGCTGGTTCGGCAGCTGGAGCAGAATTTGAAGCTGCGTCTCTTCGACAGGCATACGCGTCTTCTACGGCTTACGCAGGCCGGCATGGACATCTTGCCGGTTGCCGCACGTGCCGTCGCCGACATCGATGGCATGGTGGAGAGCTCGCGCGAGTTGAATGCGCTGAGACGTGGCAAGGTTTCGATTGCAGCGGGCACCGTGCAGGCGGCTTTGATGCTGCCGCAGCTCGTCAACGCCTTCACCCGGCTCTACCCCGATATTGCCGTCGCTCTCCATGACGTGGCTGAGATCGCCGTCCTGGAACAGGTGACCAACAGCTCGGTCGACCTCGGGATCGGAACCGTGCCGGAGGACGATACCGAATTGATGGGGACCCGGCTGACGACCGACGAATTCCTCATCGTCCTTCACCCGGACGACCCGCTGGTCAGGCTGCGTGAAATTCGTTGGACCGACCTGGTTGACCGCAAGCTGATCGGTCCGCACCGCGGCAATCCGATCAGGGACCGCCTCGAAAACGAGCTGGCACGCAACGGTATCGTGCTGCCCTTCGACAAGGCAATGCAGGAGGTGGCCTTGCCGCTGACGATTATCGGCATGGTCGAAGGCGGGCTCGGCGTCGCGATCATGACATCGGCGGTCACACGGCTTGCGACCTCCATGGGCCTCGTCGTGCGCACGCCGACCGAGCCGCACATCAAGCGCGAAGTCAGCCTGATCCAGAAACGCACGCGCTCCCTCTCTCCGGCCGCCCGGCGGTTTCGCGACTTCCTGCTGAAATCCGTGCACTGACGTTTCCATGGAAAGACGTCTTGTATTCAGACGCGACCTTGCGTTTGACCACGCGCAATTTCCGGCGTTATCTGGGCGCGCTGCTGGACCGCGGAACGGCGGGCAGGCAGGGCGCAGCCTTCGCTGCGCGCGGAGGGCTTTCGGCCGGCCGCCGCTCCCAGCTCAAGCCAAACCAGGAGCAACTCATGGCGCATTCCCTGAAAAGCAGCACCGAAGCGGCACGGTCGAACCGGCCCAACCTTTCCACAGATGCCATCCGCAGCACCAAGGAAGATCTGGCGGCCTGCTTCCGCATGGCGGCGCGCAACGGCTTCGAAGAGGGCATCTGCAACCATTTTTCGGCTGTCGTACCCGGCCATGACGATCTCTTCATCGTCAATCCCTACGGCTATGCCTTTCGCGAGCTGACGGCATCAAAGCTGCTGGTGTGCGATTTCAACGGCACCGTCATCGACGGTGACGGTGAGCCGGAGGCAACCGCTTTTTACATCCATGCCGAAATCCACCGCCGGCTGCCGCGCGCAAAAGTCGCCTTCCACACGCACATGCCGTATGCGACCGCCTTATCCATGACCGAGGGCGCCCCCTTGATCTGGGCCGGCCAGACTGCGCTGAAATTCTACGGACGCACCGCTGTCGACGAAAACTACAACGGCCTTGCCCTCGACCATCGGGAAGGCGCTCGCATTGCTGCTGCAGCGGGCGACGCCGATATCGTCTTCCTGAAACACCACGGCGTGCTGGTCCTGGCGCCGACAATCGCCGATGCCTGGGACGATCTCTACTATCTGGAACGGGCGGCCGAAGTGCAGGTGCTTGCGATGTCCACCGGACGGGAAGTCCTGCCCGTCGCCCCACAGATCGCTGAGGCCGCTTACCGGCAGATGCGCGAGGGTGACCCGGAGTCGGCACGGGCCCATCTTGCCGCCATTCGCCGGCAACTCGACGCCGAGGAACCGCAATACAAGCACTGAATGCGAACCAGGGCCGATGCCAAAAGCCGACCGCATCGGCCCGTTCCAGATTGCCGGTCAACCAGTTGATCAGGCGTCTCTTTCCATGACGTTGGCCACGCTCGAACGGTGCCTGGCGATCGGCAATTAATACGATCCATTTATCAAATAATTGAAATAATGAATTTGTTTGAATTAAAAGCGCGTGCTTAGTTTCCCGCCATAACAACAAGGTGGGGACGACATGGTACGTGAAAATCCAGCTGCGTTGCTCGCAAGACTGATCCCCGGTCAGTCCTTTGCCCTCACGGGCGGTACCGTCATAAACGATGACGGCTCGCAGTCGGCAAGCGACATTATCGTCGGCGCCGACGGGCGCATCACGGTCGTCGAGCCCTTTCTCGACACCGGTTCGTGCGGCGCCTGCATAGACATTTCCGGCATGCTCGTTTCGCCGGGCTTCGTCGACGCGCACCAGCATCTCGACAAGACGGGGGTGCTGCGGTTTACGCCAAATCCCTCCGGCACGCTCCAGGGCGCCCGCGAAGCCTTTGCGAAATACGCCCGCACCGCCGGCCCCGACGACATTCACAAGCGCGCGACGCGCACAATCGGGCGATGTCTTTCGCGCGGCACGACCGCGATCCGCAGCCACATCAACGTCGACAAGGATGCCGGTTTCCATGGCATCGAGACGCTGGCCGCCATTCGCGATGCCGAAAAGCACCGCATCACGCTTCAGCTCGTCGCCTTCATGACGCCGCATCCGGGCCAAGACTTCGAGTGGCTCGGCAACAACATCGACGGCGCCGTTGCGCTCGCCGATGCCGTCGGCGGAACGCCCGCCGTTTCCGAGGACCCGCCGCGCTACCTCGACATCCTGTTTTCGGCCGCGGTGAAATCCGGCAAGCCTATCGACCTGCACCTCGACGAACACCTCAATGCCGGCGTGCATCTCATCGACGCCGCACTCGAACGCGTCGAGCGCTTCGGCATGCAGGGGCGCACCGTCTTCAGCCACGTCTCGGTGTTGAGCGCCTTGCCGCGCCGGGAGTTCCAGCGGATAGCCGAGCGCCTGGACAAACTGAATGTCGGCGTGGTGACACTGCCGGCCGCAAATCTCTATCTACAGGGCCGCGACTACGAGATGCTGCCGCCACGCGGGTTGACGCGTGTCGCCGAACTCCATCGCGCCGGCATCACCATCGCCACCGCCTCGGACAATATCCAGGATCCGTTCGTTCCGACCGGCTCGGGCGACATGCTGGAAATCGCCCGCTGGACACTGCTTGCAGGCCATCTGCGCGGGGACGAGCTCTCAGCCGCGCACAGCATGATCACGACGGCCCCTGCCCGACTGATGGGGCTTGGCAAGGACTACGGTTTCAGACCCGGCGCGCGCGCCGACTTCGTCATTACCGACTGCATCGATACCGACACGCTGATTGCCGGCGGGCCAGATCGGGCTTTCGTCTTTTCGAACGGGCGCCTGGTCTCGCAGAGCACTACTGAAAACATCCGCCTGAAGGAGAACGCATAAAAGGGAACGGCTGCTCCGGGGGGATTGGGACTGCAATCTAATGGGAGGAATGAAATGATAACTGAAATTTCACGTCGTTTGCTGCTTGCGTCCACTCTCGGAATGGCCCTGACCGGAATACTCTGGCAGGACCTCGCGCACGCCGAAGACTTCAAGATGGGCCTTCTCGTGCCCGGCAGCGTTTCCGAAGAAGGATGGAACCGGATCGGCTACAACGCGCTCAAGGGCGTTGAGCAACAGCTTGGCGCCAAGATCAGCTATGTCGAGCTGCAGCAGAACCCGGCCTCCTTCGAAAAGGCGTTTCGAGATTATGCGAGCCAGGGCTACAAGGTCATCCTTGGCCACGGTTTTGAGTTCCAGGACGCCGCGCGCGATGTCGCGCTCGATTATCCGGACACCTATTTCCTGATCTCGTCGAGCGCGATCCACGAAGGCAACGTTATCGGGCTCAATACCGATACCAGCCAGCCCTTTTACCTGATGGGTGTGATCGCTGCGAAAATGGGCGGTAAGGCCGGCCTTGTCGGCGGCATGGAAATCCCGCCGATCCAGCAGGCATTCGCCGGCTTCAAGAACGGCGCAAAAAGCATCAATCCGGACTTCCCGATCAGCGAAGCCTATATCGGCAACTTCACCGATACGACCGCCGCCAAGGAAGCGGCGCTCAGCATGATCTCGCAAGGCGCTGACTTCGTCGTACCGAACGCTTCCGGCGCCACCGTCGGCGGCTACCAGGCGATTGCCGAATCCGGCCCGGACGTGCGCTCCTTCTCGATCTTCAGCGACTTTACCGAGGTTGCCCCCAACAACATTCTCGGGCTCTACGTCGCCGACTATGCTCAAGGCGTGGTCGAAGTGGTTCGCGCGATCAAGGAAGGCCACCCGCCCACGGAGAACGTGGTTTTCGGCCTGAAGGACCCGAAGGTCATCTCGTTTACCTTCCGCGACGACGGCCCGGTCTCCGTGCCGGAGGATATCCGCGCCGAGGTCAAGGCAATCAGCGCCAAGATCGCCGCCGGCGAGATCAAGACCGGCGCAGAATAGCTGCCTCCATGCTGCGGCGGGATATCCAGCCGCAGCCACTTCCCGCATCACACCAATGGACACACCCATGGCTGAGATAAACCAGGGAGTGCGTGAGACCGTGAATTCTCAAGCAGCCCAAGCTTTCTACAGGACACTCTCGCAGGCTGCGATCAGCGCCCTGACACCCATCGCGGCAGTTCTCGTCGCACTCGCCTTCGGCGCCCTGCTGCTCTGGCTCAACGGCTTCAACGGCAGCGACGTCGTCACCGTCATGGTCTTCGGCTCGTTCCAGGACATACGCTCGGTCGGAGAAATTCTCCTGAAGGCGACGCCGCTGATCCTGATCGGTGCAGGGCTGTGCGTCGCGTTTCGCTGCTCGATCTGGAACATCGGCGCCGAAGGCCAGCTCTATGTCGGCGCAATCGCCGCAACCCTTGTCGGCACCAGCATCGACGGCCTATCCGTCTGGGTGCATGCGCCGCTTGTGATGTTGGCGGGGGCGCTTGCGGGCGCCGCCTGGGCTGGCATAGCCGGCTATCTGAAGGTGCGCTTTCAGGCAAGCGAGATCGTCACCACGATCATGCTCAACTACATCGCCCTCATCCTCACGAGCTATCTCGTCACCGGTCCGATGCGCGATGCGAGTGCCGCCTATCCGCAATCGGCAAGGCTGGTGCGCGAAGCCTGGACGCCACGCCTGGTAACCGACCTTAGGCTTCACATCGGCATCCTCGTTGCGGTGGTTCTGGCGGTTGCGCTGTACATCTTCCTGCGAAGAAGCAGCCGCGGCTTTGCGCTGCGCGTCGTCGGTCTCAACCCGCATGCCGCCCGCTATGCCGGCATGAACGTCGCCAGGAACGTCATGATCGCGATGTGCATCAGCGGCGCGATGGCAGGCCTTGCCGGCGCCTTCGAGGTGGCGGGCGTCACACGTCGGCTCTACCAGAACATTTCGCCGGGTTATGGCTTCGAGGGCATCGCGGTGGCGCTCTTGGCCGGCAACAATCCGTTGGCGGCAATCCTGTCGGGCGGGCTTTTTGCGACGCTTCGCTCCGGCTCGGAAGTCCTCCAGATCACCTCACAGATCCCGCAGGTCCTGGTGTTGGTCATTCAGGGCATCGTCATCCTCTCGGTCGTCGCCTTCGCAAAGCTGCGCGACATCCTCAGGACTGTGGCTTGAAAGCATGGAAACTCCCGCGTCGCCGTAGACCGCCCGCGGGAAAACAAAACTTTGGCGATATTCCTGGAGGGTCGAACCCATGGACGACATGATTTCTCTCACCTTTCTCGCAGCGCTCGTCGGCGCCGCCTGGAGGCTTGCCACCCCCCTGATCTTCGCCTCGATCGGCGAGGTCTTTTCCGAGCGCGCCGGCGTGCTCAACATCGGGCTCGAAGGCACGATGCTCGTCGGCGCTTTCTGTGGCTTCGCTGCGGCCGCAGCCACCGGCAACATTCCGCTCGGGCTATTGGCCGGCGTCGCCGGCGGCATGCTGTTCGGGCTCGTCTTCGCCGTCTTCACGATCACCATCAAGGCGGACCAGATCGTGGTGGGGGCGGCCCTCAACCTGCTCGGCATGGGCCTGACGGCCTTCCTCTTTCGCACCTATTACGTTTCGACCGGCAAGGGCATCGAGATCGCCCAGCCGGTCCACATACCCTGGCTGAGCGATCTGCCCTTTCTCGGAGAAGCGTTCTTCCGCCAGAACCTGATCGTCTATTCCACCGTGCTGGTCGCCATACTCGCCACCCTGGTGCTTTACCGCACCTCCTTCGGCCTGACGCTTCGCGCCGTCGGCGAGCACCCGAAGGCCGTCGACGTCGCCGGTCGCAGTGTCGTTGGCTACCGCTATGCCGCCGTCCTCGTCGGTACAGGCCTTGCAGGGCTCGGTGGCGCGTTCCTCACGCTTGGCCATTCCAACCAGTTCGTCGAAGGCATCACCTCCGGCCGCGGCTTCATCGCCCTTGCCGTCGTGGTCTTTGCCCGCTGGTCGCCGATCGGCGCCTTCTTCGTCTCGCTGCTCTTCGGCCTCTTTTACGCCCTGCAGCTCATGCTCCAGGCGCAAGCATCGATCGTCGTGCCCTACCAAGTGCTGCAGGCGCTTCCCTACATCATGACGATCGTCACGCTCGTCGCCTTCCGCGGCAAGGGTGCCGCACCCAGCAAGCTTGGCCAGCCCTACGAGATGAGGTGATCGACATGTCGGCAAAACCGTTCCTGCGCATCGACAATATCCGCAAACGTTTCGGCCCTATCATCGCCAGCGACGGCGTTTCGCTCGAAATCGAGGAAGGCGAGATCCATTCGCTGCTCGGCGAAAACGGCGCCGGCAAGAGCGTGCTGATGAGCATGATCTGCGGCATGGTCCGGCCGGATGAAGGCGAGATCGTCTACAAGGGACAATCGGTGCGCTTTACAAGCCCACGCGACGCGATCCGCCAGCGGATCGGCATGGTGCACCAGCACTTCATGCTGGTACCGAACCTGACCGTGGCAGAAAACTACATCCTCGGCCAGGGTTCGGCGCTCAGCGTCATATCCGATATCGACAAGGTCCACCGAAAGATCCGCGCGCTTTCCGAGCGCTACGCCCTCGACGTGCGTCCCGACGCAATCGTCGAAGACCTCTCGGTCGGCGAGCAGCAGCGGGTGGAAATCCTGAAGGTGCTATTCCACGGTATCGACCTGCTCATCCTTGACGAACCGACCGCCGTTCTCACCCCGCAAGAGACCGACCGCCTCCTTTCGCTGATGGGTGATCTGGTGAAGGATGGGAAGACCGTCGTCTTCATTTCGCACAAGCTGGACGAAGTGATGCGGGTCAGCAATCGCATCAGCGTCATGCGTGACGGCCGCGTCGTCAATACGGTCAGGGTCGGGGAGACAAATGCGCGTGAGCTTGCGCGCATGATGGTCGGTCGTGAGGTGCGCATGGAGCTCCCGCGCAGCCCCAAACCGCCAGGTCGCATCGTGCTTTCGGTGGAAAACCTCACCTGCCGCGCCGAGACCGGCCTTCCGGCCGTGCGCGGCGTGAGCCTCGATGTACGCGCCGGCGAAATCGTCGGCATTGCCGGCGTATCCGGCAACGGCCAGACGGAACTATCGCTCGCGCTCTCCGGCCTGCTGCCGGTCGATTCCGGGCGCGTCGTTCTCAACGGAAACGATATAACCGGGCTCGACCCGGCAGAAATCAATGCCAGGCGTTTTTCCCACATTCCGGAAGACCGCCACAAGCACGGCATCGTCTTGCCGCTGTCGCTCAGCGAAAACACCATTCTGCAGCGTTACGACCAAAAACCGTTCGCGACGGGGGGCATGCTCAACCGCAAGGTCATCGGCGAGCACACCCGCGACCTGATCAAGCGGTTTCGCGTGAAGAGCCGGGACGAGAACCAGCCGATCGCAGCACTTTCAGGCGGCAACCAGCAAAAGCTCGTCGTCGCGCGGGAGCTGGCGCGCGATCCCGATTTCATCCTCGTCAATCAGCTCGCGCGCGGCATCGATATCGGCGCGATGGAGTTCGTGATGGAGGAGATGCTGCGCCAGCGCGACAGCGGCCGCGCCATTCTGCTGATCTCCACGGAACTCGAGGAGCTGTTTGCAATCTGCGACCGCATCGTCGTCATGTTCCACGGCGAAATCCTTGGCGAACTGCCGCCCGACCGCGCCCGTCTCGACGAACTCGGCCTGCTCATGGCCGGCAACAAAGAGCAAGCCGCACTTGCGGGGTAGACAAGCCGAGGTCTGGCAGGCTTTGATGGGAGCGAGTAACGGGAGGCCGCGCGTATATGAACATAACCCTGCGGCAACTCAGGGCCTTCATTGCTGTGGCCGAGCTCGGCCAGTTCAACATCGCCGCACGCAACCTCCATCTCACCCAGTCCGCGGTCAGCATCCTCATCCGGGATCTGGAACGGGAGATCGGCGTGCGCCTGTTCGACCGGCACACGCGCATGGTCTCCCTCACCCTGGTCGGCCAGGAATTCCTGCCCCAGGCGCGCAAGATCATGAAGGACCTCGAGCTTGCCGTTGGCGACGTGCGCGACAACGCTTCGCTGAAGCGTGGGCAAGTGACGATCGCCGCGGCGATCGTGCTTGCCGCAACGGTCGTACCGCCGATCATCGCCAGATTCCTGAACAAGTATCCGGAGATCTCCGTCAACATTCGCGACATGCCGGAAGAGCAGATAACCCCGGCGCTCAAGCGCCACGAGGTCGATATCGCCGTCGGCACCCTTTCGGAGGAAGACCCCGAAATCGCCGCCACCCCGCTGCTGCGCGACAAACTGATGCTCGTCTGCCGCGAGGATCACCGGTTTGCCAAGCGCAAATCCGTGCGCTGGGCCGAGCTCAAGGACGAAACGCTAATCACGCTTGCCGCCTCCAACCCTTTGCGCAACATCGTCGAGCACAACCTCATTCGCGTCGTGCCGAACTACCGGCCAAAGTACGAGGTACGCTTTTCGACAACGGCGATCAGCATGATTGCCGCTGGAATGGGCGTTTCGGTGCTACCGGAAAACTCCGGACAGCTCGCCTCGGCCGTCGGTGTAACGACAGTCGATCTCATTGACCCCATCGTCATGCGTGACGTCTCTTTGCTTCAACGGCGCCACCACAGCCTCTCGCCCGCCGCCGAGCATCTGAAAGCGGCCTTCATCGCCAGCGTTGCGAAACAGGTCTGAGGCCTGGGAAACGGCCGGTCGTCTCGCTGCCCAGCGCCGTCCGGGCACTTTTCTCCTACGAGCAAAGGCTTGAACTCACACCAATTGCTGTGCGGGAAACCCCTTGGCAGCGCTCCGTTTCAGACATGCACGTTTGTTCGCTGAACGACGCAATGACGAAAACTGCGCGGGAATTCTGTGGTTCCCGTTCGGGCGCGCGTTTTCCCTCAGCGTTATATTTCTTGAAACATAACGATAATTGGGTTTACCTGTGATGAAAGGCCCGTTCGCGGATGTGCAATGCGGACGGCCGCGTCGCGAAGTGCCAGCAACTGCCCTAGCTCCGGAACGCCCATGCCCACGTTGCCCCGTCTCAAATCCCACGGTGTCCCCCTACCTGCCGCAGCCTTGTCCTTCGCTGCATGCCCGGATGGCCACACACCCAAGATCAGTGCCCATCGCTTGCGGACCTGGGACATTGCCTCGACATTTCATTGCTCGATCATCGGCACCTGCCTGACGGCGGGAGAATTGCGCCAGGTCCTGATCAGGACCGGACAAGACGATGTGCGCACTGCGACGGACCATACCCTGCACGGTCGAGGCGTGTGGCTTGCTGGTCAACGGAATCAGGCGGCAAAGTTGCTCAACAAGGCGCTCGACAAGCGCCACGAGAGCAGCATCAAGCGCATTCCCCGGCAGGCCGATCAAGACGAACTCCGAAACATCTGGCGCAATTCCTTCGAGCGCGGCGACATCGCCGGTCCGTATTGGGCACTGATGAGCCATCCGGGAACATCGCCAGCACTAATGCGCGAGATCTTCGGAGAAGTGCATATGCTGTCGCACCTTGTCGGCAGCGCAAGTCGGCTCGACATCGCACGGCTGACAGAGCTGGAAAGGGAACTCGAACAGGAACGCGAACGAACCGCCCGGCAGGAGACGCGTCTGAAGGCGGCCGCCGATGAGCGGATCGCCCTGCAACAGCGCCTCCGGCAATTGGAGGAGAGAGCGATCAACGCCGAAGCAATCGCCGCGTCGGTCGCACCCTTGGCGCGCGTCGCAAGGAGCACGAGAGCTCTATCCGCAAGCAACGAAGCGGACGTGACGCGCAACGAGGCCTTCGCCCAGCGCCTTGCCGCGTCGGAGGAGAAATCCGATGCCCTTCAGCGGGAACTGGAGCAGATGCAGGATCTGCGTTATGCGGTCCTACGCGAAAACGAAGCCCTCGAGACGGCAATCACAGCTCAGCTCAGAGACGACGGCAGCGCGCCGCCCGCACAGCTCAGCGGCCCCGTGCTCTATGTCGGCGGCCGACGCAATCTGTTTGATCATCTTCGAGCCTACGCAAGAGTGCGCAACATCGACCTCCTCCTCCACGACGGAGGCATGGAAGACAGCACGACGCTCTTGCCCGCCCTCGTCGGGCAGGCAGCGACGATCCTCTTTCCGGTCGATCACATCAGTCACTCGGCGGTGGGCCTGGTCAAACGCCTTTGCCGCGAGCAGCAAAAACAATACCTGCCGCTTCGCTCTGCCGGACTTGCCAGTTTCCTCACGGCCATCAGCGGCGCCGGCGGCGCCTATGGACGTTTCTAGCTCCGGTGGTCTGCCGACGGCCGGTTAACGAGAGAGCCTCGTTCACCGGACGATAAGGAACAATCCGCTGACGATG
Organism: Ensifer sp. ENS02; assembly: GCF_014851885.1. Classification (NCBI taxonomy): domain Bacteria; kingdom Pseudomonadati; phylum Pseudomonadota; class Alphaproteobacteria; order Hyphomicrobiales; family Rhizobiaceae; genus Ensifer; species Ensifer sp. ENS02. The sequence goes on from NZ_JACVAO010000020.1 coordinate 80,605, forward strand.
GCAAAGCCCAGAACGGCGATCCGAAGACCGCGGCCGCCGATGCGGCCATGCACGTGCTTTGAGACCGCGCTTCCGAGCAGAACCGCCGGCGTCAGGTAGAGGGCGACGAGCAGTTGCTCTGACCCAACGCGCCCGGATATGGCCAGCACGACGAGGGACATGACCTCGCCGACGAAGAAGCAAAGGGCCGCCGTTGCCCTTAGCACCGGCGCCTTGGCATGCTGGTAGAGCAGCGCAAGCGGCGGGCCGCCGATACCCGTGGCAGTTTCGGTGACGCCCGTAAACAATCCGACCCCGAGCGCACTCGGCCTGTTCGGCGTGAACGGCGGGGCTATGAGCGCGGTGACGGCTGCGACCACCGTGAACACACCGACGGCAAGATCCAGTTGTTCGATGGAAAGCGCTGCCAGCAACCAAAGGCCAGCAAACGTTCCCGCGAAGCGTCCGATCGTGATCCAGGTCGCGCCTGACCAGTCGACATGGGCACGCTCTCGCGCCGCCACATGTAGATTGAGCGGCAGCATCAGCAAAAGCAGGGTCACCGGCAGAAGATCGGGCTTCAGCATACCGACGATCGGCGCGACGATCAGGGCGAAGCCAATGCCGAGCGCCCCTTGAATGAAGGCCGAAACTAATGTCACGGCAGCCAGAACGGCAAGAAGACCAAAACTCATCGGTATTGTCCAAGGCGGCGATGTGCTTCGGAGAGCGGATGAATGCGCTGGATCGGCGCTTCGGCAATGGCGGTCGCCGTTTCGCCTCTCACCTCTTCGAGCAGTGCCCGGGCGTCCCAATCAATCGGCCAGCCTTGCCAAAGCCGAAGCTGGCCGCTGGTAAAGACCGCGTCGATCTGATCGCGATTGCCGTAGCGGACAAGCTCCCACGTCAGATCGTGCGAGGGCGTGAACTCGGGTCGATCGAGGTCGACGAGCAGGAAATCGGCGGCAAGACCTTCGGTGATCGAGCCGGTCACATGAGACAGGCCTGCAGCGTCTGCGGCGCCGGATGTTGCCCGGTCGAGCCACAGCCAGCCGCCGCCGCAGGAAGAATCCCCCGTTGCAAGACCAAACCCCGCGCGCTGGAGGCCCTCGGCTGCGTCCATCAGACGGAACGCGTCGGCGCGGGTTCCGTCCGTTCCGAGCCCGAACCGCATGCCGAGCGCTGCCATTTGCAGGGCTGGTGCGACGGCATTCCCCTTCCACAGGGTGGCGACGGGATTGTAAGCGACAGCCGTGCCTGTCTCGCGCAAAAGATTGAGTTCATGCGGCGTGACGAGCGTCGAGTGCGCGAGGAGGACCTGAGGCCCAAGAACGCCCAGATGCGCCAGGTGCTCGATCGGTCGCAATCCTTTCGCTGCCAACGAGCGTTCGACGGCAACAAGGTGTTCGTTGACATGGGTCTGGAACACCACCCCGGACGCGGCTGCCAATTCGGAAACCGCTTTGAGCATCCCGTCAGTTGCGGCCTCCGGGATCGAAATCGCCAGCGAGGGATGGATCAGCGGGTCCTGCCTGTAGGTGGAGACGTGCTCTTCCGCCTGGCGCAGGATGATGCCGGGTTCGGCGATCTGCGCACTTCCCGAAAGATCGTTGCAGATAAAGCCGACGACGCTGCGAAGCCCCACCTCCCCTGCAGCCCGCACCAGAGCGCCGACATGACCCTTTGAGCGGGTGCCGGCATCGACGGCGGTCGTGAACCCCCCACGCAGCGCTTCCAATGCGGCAAGCTTTGCCGAGAGATAGACCATGCGCTCGTTGAGACTGCCTTCCAGCGGCACCCAGATCCGCCGGAAGATTTCCGACGGTTCTCCAAAGACGAGGGCCTTGCCGAGCGACTGGGTCAGGTGCGTATGGGTATCGACGAAACCGGGCATCAGGAGATGGTTGGGCAGGTCGATCGGAACAATCTCGGGGAAGTCCCGGGCGATCGCTTCCGCGGTATCGATCCGCTGAAAGACGCCATCGCGCACGACGATGGCTTTTCCGGTGCGCGGGCCATCCGGCAGAAGAACTTGTCCTGGGCGCAGCATGAGGTCGCCGGCGGTCGATAGTTGTTGGCGGATTGCGCTCACTCGCTTGCTCCTTGAGTGGTGGATTGCAGGGGCGCCGCCGCAATTTCGGATCGTCCGGCTTGGCCCCAATGTGAAAAGATGGCGTTGACGACGACGGCGGTGATCGTGCCTGCGGCAAGTCCGTTGCCGAGGATCATCTGCGTCCATTGCGGAAACTGGCTGTAGACACCGGGCACCAGGATCGGCAGCAGACCCATCGAGAGGGCGGCCGCGAGGGTGAACATGGGGCCATGTTCGCGCAGATCGACGCGACGCAGGAGGTCGATCCCGATGACGCCAATAATCGAAAACACGATGACTGCCGTGCCGCCGACGACGGCCTCAGGCAAAGCCGTGGCCATCCGGCCAATCGGGGCGAAGAGCGCGATGAGAACGAGGATGGCGCCCGCCATCGCGGTCACATAGCGAGACTTGACGCCGGTCGCGCGCACGATACCGACGTTCTCGCCGCTGGTGATGATCAGCGATGTGCCGAACAGGCCACCGACGAGCGACATCAGTGCATCGCCGCGGATGGTCGAAGGCACGATCGCATGGGCATCTCCCCGGCGGCCGACGATTTCAGCCGTCGCGATCGTCTGACCGGTCGCCTCCGCCATGGAAATGATCGAGAACACGATCAGCGGGATAGCTGCGATGAGGTCGAACTTCGGCATGCCGAAGGGAAATAATTGCGGAACGGCGATGACCGGCCCGGTGAACACACCCGACAGATCCATGTGGCCGATGGCGAGCGCGACGAGCGCACCGCCGACCAGTCCGAGCATGACGGCGAGCCGCTGGAGCGTTCCGGAAAAGACCCGCGCGGCAGCGACTGTAAGGATGATGGTGATCAGTGCCAGTCCGACCTCGACGGGCGCTGCGAAGCTCTCGCTGCCAGGCTTTCCGGTGATGGTCACGCCATAGATGCGCACAAGATTGACGGAGACCAGCAACAGCATCGTTCCAACGACGATCGGCGGAAAGTAACGCAGCAGCCTGCGGAAGACCGGCAGCGCCAGAAAGTAAAAGAGAGCCGTTACGATCACGGCACCGACGGCTGTCTGGATGTCCGTCTGCTGGGCGATCGCCAGAAAGATGGCAATTGGCGCGCCTCCCGGCACCATCACGAAGGGCAGGCGTGCACCAAACCCCTTTGGCCCGAAACTCTGGAGCATCGAGCCAAGGCCACAGACGAAAAAGGTTGCGCTGATGAGCGAGACTGTCACCGCGTCCGAAAACCCAAGGGCCTTGCTGACAAGAAAGACGGCGGTGATGGGAGACGCGGCCATCACCAGCACGTGTTGAAGGCCAAACAGGAACAGGCTGCGAAGCGGCAGCCCCTCATCGACCGGTTCGACCACTCCATTCAATTCTCTCTGCATGTTTTCCTCCTCCCGGCCTCCTCAAGCCGTTATGCAAATCGTTTTGCATGCGCATCCACTAACACACAATCGCGCCTTTGCAAATCGTTTTGCTTCGGTGCGATCGGCGTGATAGAAGACGTTCATCGGAGGGCTGATGGGAAAACCTACTATCGCCGACCTTGCCAAGGCGGCTGGAGTCTCGGTCACAACTGTTTCGCACGCGTTCAGCGGCCGACGTTACGTCGAGCCGGAAACGCGCAAGCGCATCGAAACGCTGGCGCAGGAAATGGGCTATCGTCCCAATCACCGTGCGCAGCGGTTGCGCACCGGCAGAGCCGGATCAATCGCACTGGTTTCATCGATGCCCTTTGCGGTGGCCGCCGGACCGTCGAGGCTGGGCTTCCTCATGGAAATTGCTGCTGCCGCCGCCGTGACGGCTTTTGCCAGGGGTATTTCCCTTTGCCTCGTTCCTCCACTCGGGCCCCGCGACCGCCTCGACGCGCTTGAGGTGGACGGCGCCATCGTCGTGGAGCCGGAACGAGACGACCCGGTGCTGGATTTCTTTTCTTCCCGCGGGACCGAGGTCGTGTGCATCGGGCGTGCGCCCGGCCGGGACGATCTTCCGTTCGTGGATTTGCAGAGCGCCGCAACGGCGCATCTGCTGCTCGATCACCTGCTTGCGGGCGACGGTCAGGTCGGCTTGATAACGGGTGAACAAAGGCGCAATTCCTATATCGAGATGGAGGCTGTGTATGCGCAGCGCATGGCCGGAAGCGGCTTTACGCCACGCGCCATCCGCATCGACGAACAGGGGGGCGAAGAAGCGGCAGCAATCGCTGCTGAAAGCTTGCTGCGCGCCAATCCCTCCATCTCGGCCCTTTGCGTGCCGGTCGACGCCTTTGCGACAGGCGTTTTCAACGCGGCCCGCGCCACCGGTCGCCAGATCCCGCACGACCTTCGGATCGCGACCCGCTATGACGGCATGCGCGCCAAACTCGCCACCCCTCCGCTGACCGCAGTTGATCTGCACCTTGGTGAGGTGGCAGGAGCCGCAGTCAACCTGCTCTTGGCGCGATTGGAGCAGGTGAACGTCGAACCAAGTGATCTCCCGCCACCAGGTCTGATCCTGCGCCCCTCTTCGATGATTTCGTGCGATTCCATCTGAGGAAGGCTGAAGCCGAGAGCGCGATGGCCGGACATCCGCGCGGCCGCGTTTAACGTCGTGACTGTCGCGCCGTCGCCATTGCCGCCTTTATCCAGGGTCTAAACGGCCCCTGGTATGAAGGAAGAAGGTCCGGCTCAGCAAATTAAGTTTTGCCAACATGCGCGATTGCCGCTAAGGCAGGCGCTGGATATGGTGCTCCGGCAAAACGCAGAGCACTCAGCTGACGAGGATGACTATGGCAACCGGTACCGTAAAGTTTTTCAACCAGGACAAGGGTTTTGGCTTCATCACGCCTGACAATGGCGGACCGGACGTTTTTGTCCACGTGTCGGCGCTTGAGGGCGCAACGTCACTGCGCGACGGTCAAAAGGTCAGCTATGAACTTGGCCAGGACCGCAAGACCGGAAAATCGAAGGCCGAAAACGTCAGGTCAGCCTGAACTTCGGATACCAAGCTTCGGGAATTCGCTTGATTGCATTCCCTCACTTTCCCGGCCGCGCCAGCGGCCGGGAAATATTATGATGTCGTCTCGTGAGGCCGTCGGGTCCTCCTTTTTTGCAGGCGATCCCAACGCACAAAACGGAAACTGAGCGCATAATTCTGGTCCGGCTAACTTCTCTGAAGCTTCCGGCTCACCCTCGACACGCACGCCACGCGCTCTGGCAACGTTCACACCACCGGATATGGCCGGTTTCCGGGTCTCCCCGTGGTCGCCTTGCCGCTGGCGATCGTCCGTCGGCTTTTGCGATCGAAAGCTGCCGGGAGAAACGCCTGCAACACAGATTTCTCGCCCATCCGCTCCTTGTTCAAGCAGCATTCGGCAGAAATCGCGGTTTCCCTTGCAATACTTGCCTTGAAGGGTGCCAAGCGGTGTGCCTGGGAAGCCCAGAGTGCATACGCAGCCTCCCGTCCCCGCAAACCAGAGGCGGCCAGAAAGTTACCGGCAGATTTCGAGCCGACGAACAGGGTGCTGCGCTCACCGTAGCTGGCAAGCGGTTTGCCGGCGACCTGCGCGCCGATTGGCCGATTGACGCCAAGGGGACCCTGGCGCTTCCTTTGTGACGCCATGAGAAACGCCATATCATCTCCGTTTAGAGCGGCGCGCCCCACATATTGTACCCGGACGGACGCTGTCCCGCGGCGCGTCATATCCAGCATCTCTGCTGCCTTGCTGGAAATATCGATCAAACGCCCTTTGTGGTAAGGGCCACGATCATTGACGCGCAAAATGACCGACGAGCCGTTTGTGAGATTTGTCACCCGCACGTAGCTGGGCAAGGGGAGTGTCGGATGCGCGGCGGAGAGGCGGCCTGGATCGTAAGTTTCGCCATTTGCGGTCCGCCGCCCTTGAAACCCCCGAGCGTACCAGGAGGCAATGCCGCTTCGATTGTAGCCCGGTTCCTCCTTCGGATAGTAACGCTTGCCTTTGACCACGTAAGGCTTGCCGACAGTGTAATGGCCGACACGCTGCGAGGTTCTTTTGCCGGAAGCATCTGGCATTTTGACATAGACACGGTGCAGCGTGGCGGGAGAATGCGCCTTCAGGCTGGTCATGTCGGGCGTAGATGTCGTGGTGCAGGCACCAACGAACGCACAGAACATCGTAATTGCCAACCAGCGCATGACTTTAACGGTCGCTGCTACTCCATCTCCCATTCCGTCCACCATCGACTGCAACTCGACACGCGACCGCAATGCGCAGTGGAGACGCGAGACAGGCGACGCAGCCGTGAGGGGCTGGTCGACACCAGGCGCAATCTGGGGCGTGCCGTTGGTCCGCTCCATCTCTGATACCTCGGTAAAATGAGGCTACGAGCGAATGGTTCCGCCCTCCCGACCTAGGGCATATCTGCCCGTTCTTCGCGATCAGAGGCGGAAATAAAAAGTCGAGTTCGTCGACTGTGTCGCACCGATGAAAGAGCACCGTCTATTTGGGTGTCAGCGGCGGAAGCGAAACGATGGCTGAATCGCATCGAAGGCGAACTCACCCTCGCAGGCGAACCAAAGCCGGCGCTTCGCCCCGGCCGCCGATTTATGTCGTACCCTGCTTACGAACCGCAGACCGGGAGGTCAGGCGAAACTTCTAGCCTTGAAAATGGGAAGGAAGTTTTCGCCCGGCGCCTCCGCCGGTCTTTCCTCGGCTCTTCGGCGATCTCCGCTCAAAAGTCGCCAGTGGCTCGCGGTTTCTGTTACGCCGCCTTATCCGACGACAGGGCGACCACGGTGGCCGGAAACCTCAGCACCCGCGTCGGACGACAGTGCGAGAAAGCGAAGCGCCGACACGAAGCCTATGGCGGCGATAAAGAGGAAGGCGGCGCGAATATCCGGAAGCATATTATGATCGCCTCCTCCCCCGCCCAGATAGGATGCGAAGCGAATGACGGCTGCGGCAACGGCGATGCCAAGCAGTTGGGAGAGTTGCTGCAGCATCGCCGAAATCGTCGTCGCCGCGCTTCGCTGAGCAGGCGGTACATCCGCGAAGGCGATTGTCGTCAGCGCCGTAAACTGCATCGAGCGGGAAAGGCCGCAGGCAATCAGCAGCACCCACATGACAATGCGCGGCGTTTCTCCGTCGACGAATGCGAAGGCACCGATCGTCGTGGCGGCGATCATGCCATTTACGACAAGAAGGCTGCGGAAGCCGAAAAGACGCAGAGCCGGTGTGGTGACGCTCTTCATCAAAAGGTTGCCGAGAAAGTAGACGAAGACCAGCGAGCCCGTCTCCACCGCATTGAAACCCAAACCAACCTGGAAGAGCAGCGGCAGCAGAAATGGCGTCGCATTGACGGCAAGCCGCCCGGCGGTGCCCGCCGAAAGCGTTGCGAAGGCGAAAGTCGGGATCTTCAGCACTGTCATGTCGAGCAGGGGATGCGCAGCGCGCCGCAGATGGCGGACTGCAAAAAAGCCGGCGAAAAGACCGGCGACCAGAAGGCCAAGTGAAGCGGTCCCACCCGAGGATGAACTGGAAAGCTCCAAACCGCCAAGGGTGAGCGCGAGCGCGCCTCCAGTCAGCAAGACGCCGGTCACATCAAAGGGTCGCGCTCCCTCCGCAGGCACGCGCGGCACGAAAAAGGCAACGATCACGACACCGAATATGCCGAGAGGCAGATTGATGAAGAAGTTCCACTCCCAGCCGGCGTGGGTTGTAATCCAGGCACCGATCAGAGGGCCGATAACGGGGGCAATCAGAGCCGGCCAGGTGATGGTGGCGATCGCCCGCACCAATTCCGCCTTCGGTGCATCGCGCAGTACGAGCTGACGCCCAACTGGCGTCATCAGCGCTGCGGACGCACCTTGGAAGAGCCGAGCCACGGTGAATTGACCAAGCGACGCCGAGAAGCCGCAAGCAACGGAGGCGAGCGTGAACAGCGCGATAGCGGCAAGAAAGACCTCTCGCGCGCCAAAACGCTCGGCGAGCCATCCGGCCGGCGGAATAAACACGGCCATCGCAAGAAGATAGGCGGTGAAGCCAATGTTGAGCGTCACCACATCCGTCGCGAAGGCCTTGGACATGGCCGGCAGCGAGGTTGCGATGATCGTGCTGTCGAGCATCTGCATGAAAAAGGCCACCGCCACGACGGCCGGGACGATGCGGGTGCGGTGAAACGGAAGTGGAGAAGAGGAAATGGAGGACATCATTCAAGAAGAAGAGAGGGCGGAGACGCAGGTGCGCCGCCGCCCGAACCTACAGGATCAGTTGCTGGCAGCAACTCTTTTTAGAGCTGCGTCGTAGAAGGAGCGGTCAATCCAGCTCTCATAATTGACTTTACCCTTCAGCAGCCCGGCTTCGGCCATGAAGGCCTCCTCCCCCTGAAGCGCTTTCACTGCCGCATCCGTGATTTCCGGGTCCTGGAAGAACTTTCCATCCGGGTAGGTGGCGCGGACTGCCTTGTCACTGCTGCCTGTCTCCTTGACAAAGATCGTAGTCGTCTCTTCCGGATTGGCGTCGGCCCAGCGGGCAGTCGCAATATCGACAGCCAGCAGACGTGTCACGATTTCAGGATACTTGCGGGCGAATTCACCGTTGACGCTGAGGAGATGTGGAACCGCCCAATCGGGGCTGCCCGACACGCCGGCGTCGAAGATCACCCGCGCTCCGCCCTTTTCAACAAGCGTCTGCACCGGGCCGGTGCTTTCCACGATGGCATCGACGTCACCACGGGCCAGCGCCGGGCCGGAACTGTCGATACCGAGGTTCAGGCTTTCCACGTCCGCGAGGGAAAGACCTGCGGCCTGCAGGGCCTTGGCGAAGGTCGAGTGACGCACCGTGCCTGAGAGATAGGCGACCTTCTTGCCCTTCAGGTCCTCAATCTTCTGGATCGCAGACTCCGGCTTGACGACGATCTGCGTCTCGTTCGAACGGTTCCAGCTCGAAAGGCCGATGAGCTTCACATCGGCCCCGGTCGCCGCCAGACGAAGCGACGGGTTGTTGCCGATATAGGTGAAGTCGATCGCTCCCGAACCGAGCGCAACCGTGGCAGCGGAACCGCCATCGAATGTCGTCAGCTCGATCTTGATGCCGTCCTTGGCGAACTCGTCTTCCAGCAGTTTCTTGTTGCGATAAAGGATGAATTTCAGGTGGCCCGGCGCGGTCGAGCCGATGCGGATGACCTCGGGCTTCGCGTCGTCGGCAAAGGCCGGCGCGGCACCCGCCACCGGCAGGACCGATAGCGCCAAGGCGAGCTTCAACAATGTGCGGCGGAGTGGATTGGCTGTCATGGATGGATCCTTTCGAAATCGCGTGTTCGTTGGAAGAGAGGCTGGGGCTCAGTTCGGGCCGCTTTCGCCGTCGCCGCGCCAGCGGGTGGCGCGTCGTTCCCCAGCGACGAGCAAGTAGTTCAGCAGGAGGCCGATGATCGTCAGCGTCAGGATGCCGGCATACATCCGGTCTGTTTCCAGCATCAGCGACGAATTCTGGATGAGGTAGCCGATGCCGGATTGGGCCGCGAGCATCTCCGCGGCGATGACCGAAAAGAGCGAGGTCTTCACACCAAGCCGAGCGCCCGCGACAATCGAGGGAACGGCCGAGGGCAGAATGACCTTCTTGAAGAGATCCCAGTCGGACGTTCCCATGGAACGCGCTGCCTTCACCAGCAGTGGATCGACCGACTTCACACCGACGATGGTGTTGATCAGCAGGAAGAAGACGGCCGCGTAGAATGTGATGGCGATCTTTGACGCCTCGCCGATGCCGAGCAAAAGGATGAAGACCGGCAGCAGCGCGAACTGCGAGGTATTGCGCAGGGTCTGGACGAGAAAGTCCGAGGCCTTTTCGAAGAGCGGATAGCGCCCCATCAAAAGACCAAGCGGTACGGCGACAACAACGGCAAGCGAAAAGCCGATCGCGGCGCGCTGCAGGCTGATGCCGATGTGGTCAGCAAGCTGACCCGAGGCGATCATCTCCCACAGGACAGAGAGCACCTGGCTGAGTGGCGGGAAGAACAGCGCGTTGATCCAGCCGGCGCGTGGCGCGATCTCCCAGAGAAGCGCGAAGGCGACGAGCGCCGGCAGGCCCAGCGTAATGGTTGAGAAGGCTTCACCGAGAACCGTCGGCGGTTTCTCCGCGGCACGCTTTCGGCGCGATGATAATGTCCGGCGGAGCGGCAGGTTGCGGTCGGCGATCAGACTCATCGGATCCTCCCTTAGTTGGTATAGTTGGATGCGAGCGCCCAATCGCGCTGGGCCTTGACGACCTCGTCACGCAAGCTTTCCCAGACGCGGCCCCGATAGGCATTGAAGGCCGCGTTGTTGCGGATATCGAGGTCGCGCGGGCGCGGCAGGTCAATCTCGACGATTTCCTTGACGCTCGCCGGGCGCGCTGTCATCACGACCACGCGGTCGGCGAGGTAGATCGCCTCGTCGATCGAATGGGTGACAAAGACGACGGTCGTCTTGATCTGTTCCCAAATGCGCAACAGTTCGCTTTGCAGGATGTCGCGCGTCTGGGCGTCAAGAGCCGCGAAGGGCTCGTCCATCAGCAGCACCTGCGGATCGGTGGAGAGCGCCCGGGCGATTGCCACGCGCTGCTGCATGCCGCCGGAAAGCTGCGAGGGGAAGCGGTCTTCGAAGCCCTTGAGGCCGAAGAGATGCAGGAAATGACGTGCCTTCTCGCGACGCTCCGCCGCCGGCACACCACGCACCTCCAGGGCATATTCGATGTTCTGCAGCGCTGTTCGCCAGGGAAAAAGCGCATATTGCTGGAAGACATAGGCGGTGCGGGCATGCGGTTTGGAGACCTCGATGCCGTCGATGCGAGCGACGCCCGAGGTCGCTTCGGTCAATCCGGCAATGACATCGAGCAGCACCGACTTGCCGCTGCCGGACGGCCCGACCAGCGTGATGAATTCGCCGCGTTTGATGGTCAGGTCGACGCCATCCAGCACCGCAATGCGGCTCGAGGCGACACCGTCCACCGTTACGGTCTGGCCCTGTTTGAGCGTAAAGGTCTTGCGCAGCGCGCTGACGGCTATGCGTTCCATGGTCGAACTCCCTTCAAACCTGCGCCACGCGGATGTGACGGGTCGGATCATCTTGCGCGCCGCCGGCGCGGCCGCGGTTCCACCCGAGCGAGCGGGCGTAGGCGCCAAAAAGGTCGCGTTCCAGCACCTCGGCCTCCGCGATGCCTGTTGGTCCGTGCGCCGCCTCGGCGACATAGAGCGCATCCGTCGGACAATAGATTTCGCAGAGAAAACAGGTTTGGCAGTCGTCTTGCCGGGCAATGATCGGCAGACCCGTTTCGTCGCGATCGAAGACGAAGGCGGGACAGATCCGTTCGCAGATATCGCAGCGGATGCAGCGGTCGACGGAGATAACCTCGATCATCGCTCAGCCCTCCCGAACCGTCTCGAAAGCGAGGTCTTCACGCACGGCGCTCACCTGATCGAGCCCGGAGACGACGATGCGGCTCGCCTGCCCGTCGTCCTCGGTCGGAAAGTCACTCCGGCGGTGCACGCCCCGGCTTTCCGTGCGCAAGAGCGCAGCCGCGACCGTCCAGCGGGCGCTCGCCGTAACCGACGCCACCTCTCGTGCGCGAAGTCGGTCGATGCCGACCGCGGGCTTTGCCTGGTTGAGGCCGGCCCACACGCCTTCCAGAATGCGGTGACTTGTCTCCAGGGCGCTGGCCTTGCGCCAATAACTCCTGTCGAGCGGCACGATCTCCTCGTGCACCGCGCGGGCGGCGGCCGCGAGATTGACGTCTTCACGTTCGCCGGCGCCGCGCAAACCCGTCGCGCCGAGCGGCCGCAAGCGCGCCGCATCACGGGACTTTCTGCTGCTCGCATGCCGGGCGGCGCCGTGACCGGCCCACCAGCCGCTGGCAATCGCCCAGGAGGCATTGATGGCCCCGCCACCGGAAACCCCACCCGTCACGTTTTCACGGCTCGCCGCGTCGCCGGCGGCGTAAAGCCCGGTAATGCCGGTGCCACAGTCGGACGAGACGATACGGATACCGCCGGTGCCGCGCACGGTGCCCTCGTATTTGAGGTCGACCCGGAACAGGTGCTCGAAGGGATTGATCCCCATCCGGTCGTAAGGCTGAAAACAGTTCGGCTGGCCACGACGCAGCCAGTCCTGCATCGCGGGTTCGGCAAGATCGAGCCGGGCATAGACCGGGCCGGACAGCAGGGCCTCGGCCACTTGCCGCTCGCCGCCGCCGATACCGTTCGTCACCGGCTCACCGCGGGCGTCGCGCAGCACCTCGCCGTTCTCTCGGTAGAAGGTCGCCCAGCGAAAAGGCAAGCCCTTGTTCAGCGAGGAACCGTGCGGGGCGAGCGTGTATTTGCCGGTGAATTCCATGCCGGAAAGGGACGCGCCGGCCTCTGCGGCGAAGAGATAGCCATCACCGGTGAGCCCCGTGCCACCGAGGATGCGTTCGAAGAAGGCGCAGCCGCCGGTGGCAAGCACGACGGCACCGGCCGATACGGAGAAGCTTGCGCCATTGCGGCGAGAAAGCCCCGCTGCCCCGCCGACATGATGATCGTCGCCAAGCAGTTCCAGGATAGGATGGTGGTCAAGGATCGTGACACCGGCCTTGTGCACACGCTGGCGCATGAAGCGCATGTAGTCAGGACCGCGCAGGTTGGCGATATAGAGGTTGCCATCCTCTTCGCTCGGAAAGGGATAGCCCCATTCGACGAGCTTCAGGAGGTTTTCGTAGGCGCGGTCAGCCGCGCGCAACATCCAGCGACGATCGGCAAGGCCGGCAGTGCGCTTGAAACGCTGCTCGACCGAGGCTGCGCGCCCTTCTCCCGGCGGCACACACCACGTTCCCGTGTTGGACGGAGCCGTGGCACCGCTCGTGCCGTGGTAGCCCTTGTCAGCCAAGACGACGCGCGCGCCGGTCTCGGCAGCGGAAAGCGCCGCCCAGGCGGCGGCGGGGCCCCCACCGACAACCAGCACGTCCGTTTCGATGTGGCGCCCGTCTTCGGTGGGCTGTTCCTTGCGACGCGATGCCATGATGTCCCGGTACAGAAAAGGAAGCGTTGGCCGGCTGTACGGCCGGCCGTTTCACGATTGCGGATCAGGCTGCGGTGGAGAACCAGGACGGTTCGTTGCCAGCCGACCACTTGATGTTGCAGCCGATCGAGGGCACCTGGCCGGCGCCGACAGCTTCGCCCTTCAGGACCGCGTCGACCGCAGCGCGCAGATCCGCACCCGTCACATCCTTGCCGTTGCCGGGCCGGGCTTCGTCGAACTGGCCGTGATAGGCAAGCTTGCGATCTCGGTCATAGAGAAAGAAGTCCGGAGTGCAGGCCGCACCAAAGGCCTTGGCGACACTTTGCGACGCGTCCTTCAGATAGGGGAAGCCATAGCCGTGAGTCTTTGCCTCTACACCAATCCGCTCCAGCGTTTCTTCCGGATGCGCCTTGGCGTCGTTGCTGTTGATCGCGACGACGGCAAGCCCCTGCGTGGCATAGTCGCGCGCAAATTTCGCCAGTTCCTCGCGGATCAACACCACGAAGGGGCAGCGGTTGGAGATGAAGGTGACGAGCAGCGCCGGGCTATCCTTGAACTCGGCCAACGTGAACAGGTTGCCATCGGCATCGGGCAACGTGAAGTCCGCCGCGCGGGCTCCAAGTGTAATGGGATTGGATTCGGTTTTGGGCATGGTATCCTCCTAGCAAGCCAATAGAAATATTACCTCATAAAACACATAGATTTTATAGATATTAATTTTCTCCGGATTGCAGGCCGCGGAGATAATCTTGCTGCGCAAGGACACAAGGCTCGGATTCTCGTTTCGGAGTGGCGGTCTTTTGGCAGCGCGCGCGTCGGTCGATCTCGCGAAATTCTACGGCGCATGAGCGGACAACAATCGGTCCAGGCGCGAACCACGCCCGCGGCCAGGCTCATTTCGCAAAACGAGCAGACGCGTGGCGACTTTCACAGGGGGGGAGCGTGCGGGGCCCCAGGAAGGCCTCCTGACTCTGGCGCTTCAAACATCTATTCGACGAAAATCTTCCACGTCCAGTTCCGAAACCGCGATTATTTTTCTTCTTAATTGGTAGATTTTCTATAATTTAAGGGCGATCTACGCTGTGGAAGGAGAGCGATGTGAGCCTCGACGTCCGCGTGACCGCCAATCAGGATGCACGCCCGAAACACACCCCCTCGGTTGATCTGCCGGCCCCGGCCATTCTTCCCGGTGATCAGGCCCTCTTCTTGAGTGAAGGTATCGGCGGGCTCGACGAAGGAGCGCATTTTCTCGATGCCCTCGCCCCCGACGAATGGACGAGGCTGAGAGCGCAGGGCCGCCAGCTCTCGTTTCGAACGGGTGAAGCAATCTTCAACCAGGGCGACGGGCACGGCGGTATCTTCATCATCGAAGCCGGCGACGTCAGGGTCTTTTATACCGCACCGTCGGGGCGCGAGATCACATTGGCCTACTGGACGAAGGGCCATTTTATCGGCGGCCCGGAAATGACGGGCGGCGGGGTGCACATCTGGTCGGGAGAAGCTCTTAGCGACTCTCGTATCCTCTTCCTTCCCGCGCCAGCGCTGAAGAAGCTGGTCCTCGAGATGCCAAATTTCGCGCTCTGTCTCCTGCAGGGGCTGGCCGCCAAGGGACGGTGCTATTCGGCTATGGCGCAGATGCTGGGCACCCGCTCCGTCATCGAACGCCTTGCCCAGTTCCTGATCAATCTCGGCGATCTGCACGGGGTGCGGGACGGGCGAGCCATCATCATCAACGCGAAGGTCACCCATGACCAGATCGCGGCCATGGTCGGTTCGACCCGCCAATGGGTGACGATGATGATGAAGCGGTTCCAGAAGGACGGACTTGTATCCGTGTCGCCGCGCCACATTCGCATCGAGCGCCCGTATGCCTTGATGGAGATGGTGTCGAAGCGCGGCGCGTGAGATTGCGCTTCGATCGCAAATCAAGCAATCCGGGTCAGCGCCCAGCGCACCGTTTTTCGCACATCCGGATCCGTGTCGGAGGCATGGGCCATCAGCGGCTCGCGCGCCGATGGATCGGCAATCTCGCCGAGCGCTGCCGCGGCCTCCTTGCGGAGCGACGGCAGGTCGCTCGCAAGCTGCGCCGCTATATCGGCCACGGCCGATTGCGCCTTCAGGCTCCCGAGCGCGCCAAGACACTTCTGGCGGACCTGCCAGTAGTCGTCCGCCAATCCCGCAACGAGACCGCCGACGGCAAATGCCTGGCCGATCCTCCCGAGCGATTGCGCCGCGGCCGCCCTCACCTGCCAGACATCGTCCCGTAGCGCCGCAGCAACTGCGGTGGCCGCTGCGACCTGTTTTGTGAACGACAAGGCGTTGACCGCCTCCGCACGGACAGAAGCGTCGGCGTCGCGCGTGGCTGCGATCAATGATGGCAGCGTTTCTTCGAGCTTGAGATAGGCGATCACTCCCAGCGCCTCGGCCCGCACCTGAGCGCTTTCGTCCGACATTGCTTTAAGTGCGGGACCAAGCGCTGCGCGTGAGCGCAGTCCCTTCATTCCGCGAAAACCGGACGCGCGCACAAAAGGGTCCGGATGTGTAGGCAACGAAAGGAGCGCGGGAACCGCAGACGGATCCTTCAACTCGGCAAGGCTGTCCGCCGCAGCAGAAGCCACCGGTCTATCCAGATCAATCAGGAGTTTCGCCAGCCCGCTGGCGGCATCGATCGTGTCGAAATCGCCGAGTGCCATCGCCACCTGAAGGCGCACGGTCGCATCGTTGTCTCCAACCATCGCCAGCAGATGCAGGAGACTGTCCGGCATCGCCGTCTCGGCAAGATCGATGACGGCGAGGCGGCGAACGGCGGGATCCGCATCAGCGAGACGGCCGACAATTTCATCGGCATTGCCGAAATCCTCGAATGGATCGAACGTCGCCATGTCAGCGCAACAGGTAGGGGATGTTGACGGTAACGGCGCCCGTCGGGCAATCCGTCTCACACGGCATGCAATACCAGCATTCGTCGAACTTCATGTAGGCCTTGCCGGTGAGGTCGCTGATACGCAAGACATCGAGCGGGCAAACCTCGACGCAGACGGTGCAGCCCTTGTCGGCGATGCATTTCGCTTCGTCGACGACGACGGGAACTGTGGTGGGGGAAAGTGCAAGCGGCATGGCTCTCCTCGATCAGGCTTGGTTCGAAACGCGCAGACGCTCGTAGGCCGCCCGCTCTTCGGTCTCGATAGGAACGATGTAGGGCTCAATGGCGCGCTTCTCGGAGCTCATGCGGCCATTCATCTTGCGAAGCAGCGTGTGGCAGAACCAGTTCTCGTCGTCCTTTTCGGGATAATCGATCCGGTTGTGATAAAGGCCCCAGCGGCTTTCGGTCCGATAGAGCGATGCATGGGCGGCCATGTCCGCGCAATCGAGGATGGACGACACCTCCAATGACCGCATCAGCTCATGCGCGTTGCGCGCGACGAGGGCTGTCTCAAGGTCGTCCCTGGCCTCGGCCAATCGCGCCTGGCCGATCTGCATCCGAACCGTCACCTTGGGCGGCTGCAGGTAGTCGTTGACGAGGCGCCGCACCTTGTATTCGAGCTGGTTGGGGGGAATTCCGTCGTCACGACGCGTCGGCGCCAGAACGCGCTCGCGCTCGAGCCGCACGAAGTCGGGATCGTAGTCCGGAAGGTC
Organism: Ensifer sp. ENS02; assembly: GCF_014851885.1. Taxonomy (NCBI): domain Bacteria; kingdom Pseudomonadati; phylum Pseudomonadota; class Alphaproteobacteria; order Hyphomicrobiales; family Rhizobiaceae; genus Ensifer; species Ensifer sp. ENS02. The sequence goes on from NZ_JACVAO010000020.1 coordinate 97,277, forward strand.
GGTTTCCAATGCCACCTCTGCCGCATGCTCTCCAGCCACCGCCCCGTTTGTGAAGGCTCCGAGCATGTAGTTGTGCGGCACGCTTGCCATGTCGCCGGCAGCATAAAGGCCAGGCACGGTCGTGCGCGCATATTCGTCGACGAAGACGCCTGATGCGCTGTGGCCGGAGCAGAAACCGATCTCGGAAATGTGCATCTCGATCATCTTGTCGCGATAGTCGGTGCCACGCGCCGCATGAAACCGCCCACGGGAGGGGCGCTCGACCCGATGCAGGATGTCTTCGATCTCGCCGACCGTGTCGGGATGGAGATGGTTGAGCTTCAGGAAGACAGGGCCTTTTCCCGATTGCAGCTCATTGTAAAACTCCTGCATCATCTGCCCGGACCAATAGTCACTTTCGATGAACCGCTTGCCCTCGCTGTTGGCGGTGTAGGCGCCGAACGGACCGGCGACGTAAGCGCAGGCGGGACCGTTATAGTCCTTGATCAGCGGATTGATCTGGTAGCATTCGAGGTTCGCGAGCGCCGCCCCGGCATGATAGGCCATGGCATAGCCATCCCCGGAGTTCGTGGGATTCTCGTAGGTGCCGAACAGATAGCCCGAATGCGGCAGGCCGAGCCTACCGGCCGCTCCCATGCACAGGATCACCGCCTTGGCCCGAAGCACGAGAAATTCCGCAGTGCGGGTGTTGACGGCAACGGCACCGGCGATGCGACCATCCTTCGCCGTCAGCAACCGCGTGGCCATGAAGCGGTTGGAAATCAGGATGCGCTCGCGTTTCAGCTGGCGATAGAGCGCCTTCTTGACCGTTTCGCCATTCGGCATCGGCAACACATAAGTGCCGAGGTGATGGACCTTCTTCAGGTCGTAGTCGCCGTTGGCATTCCTCTGGAAGCGGATGCCGAAGCGATCCAGTTCCTGGATGATGTCGTAGCAGCGTGATGCGTAGTTGAAGACCGGCGCCTGATCGACGATGCCATCGTTGGCGATCGTGATTTCCTTCGTGTACTGCTCCGGTGTCGCATAGCCCGGCACGACGGCGTTGTTCAGCCCGTCCATGCCCATCGAGATTGCGCCGGATCGTTTCACGTTGGCTTTTTCCAGCAACACGACGTTCAGCGCAGGGTTCTTCTGCTTCGCCTTCAAGGCCGCCATCGGACCGGCGGTTCCGCCGCCGATCACCAGGACATCGCAGGCAACTTCCGACAGGCCGTCAATAAAATCGTCCATGCTTCTTCCTCAAAACGTAGAGTCGGCGATCGCGCGCAGGTAGGGCCAGGGGTAGATGCCGCGATCATGGCCATCGGAAAAAACCAGCCGGATCGCGTAGGTGCCGATTGGCTCTGCACCGCTGAGTGTGACGGCATCATAGGAACCAGCGCGCCCTTCGATATCCGCGCGCACCTGGCTGGCAGCGCGGCTGCGCGCCCGCAGCACGGTCGCCGGGATATGAGAAACCGCCCCATCGTCCCACGTGACAGCGAGACTGCTGCGTGCAGCATTGACCTTGAGACTGATAGCGATCATGGGCGCTCCTTGATGGTTCGACCATTTTAGGAAGGTGGGGGCCCCGCACACGCAATAAATTGCCTTGGCATTTCGATGGGGACCCTGTCGCAGCCGAACGAGGTCCCCACGAACGCGCGCCAACGCCCGTAAGGCCGGGCGACGAAGCGCACGTCCGCACCCGGCGCCCACGATCGTGGTCGCAAACCCCAACGCTCTCGCCGGCAGTCAAATCGAACGCTACACGGCCTCAAGTATCTGACGCTGCAAATCGACCGCACGGGGGTCAGCCAGCTCCCGCCGCGGACGCTCGAGATCGATGTCGATATCGAGCGCGATTGCCCCTTCCCGCAGCACCACCACACGGTCGGCCAGCGCCACCGCCTCTGCGACGTCGTGGGTGATCAGCACGGTGGTAAAACCTCGACCCGTCCAGATCCCCTCGAGCAGGCGATGCATTTCAATGCGCGTGAGCGCATCGAGCGCGCCGAAAGGTTCATCGAGCAACAGGATCTGCGGCGCACTGACGAGGGCGCGGGCGAGAGCCACGCGCTGACGCTGGCCGCCGGAAAGTACACTCGGCCAATCGTTTTCACGCCCCCCCAACCCCACGTCCGCGAGCGCTCGACGGGCAGTTTCCTGCCAGTTCTGGCCGCGGGCGATGCCGACGTTCTCGATAACCCGCTGCCAGGGAACAAGGCGCGCCTCCTGGAAAAGCAGGCGCACGGACGCAAGGGTGCGGTCAACCTTTTGCCCGGCGATACTGACGCGGCCCGCCGTTGCCGCATCAAGACCGGCGATCAGCCGCAACAAGGTTGATTTGCCGCCACCCGACCTTCCGACGACGGCAAGAAACTGGCCCGCGGGAACTTCCAGGTTGAAACTGTCGAGGACGTTGAGCTGGCCGAAAGACTTTTCGACCCGCGACAGCGAAATCGGGAGACCGCCGTCGCTATCCCTCACATGGGCCTGCAGGGCACTCATTGTCGGCCCCCCTGCTTCAACTGATAGGCCGGATGCCATACGAGAACGCGCTTCTCAATCGAACGGGTCACAACATCAGCGAATTTTCCGAGAAGCGCATAGACGATAATGCCGAGCAGGACGACGTCCGTCTGCAGGAACTCCCGCGCGTTCATCGTCATGTATCCAATGCCGTTCGTCGATGAAATCGTTTCAGCGACGATCAGCGTCAGCCACATGAAACCGAGAGCATAGCGCAGGCCGACCAGGATGGAGGGCAGCGCGCCGGGAAGAATGATGCGGCGGATCAGCGCCCTGCGGTCGAGCCCGTAGACGGACGCCATTTCAACGATCTGAGGGTCGATGGTTCGCACGCCATAGAAGGTGTTGATGTAGATCGGGAAAAAGACGCCGATCGAAACCAGAAAGATCTTGGCGGTTTCATCGATACCGAACCAGAGGATCACGAGCGGGATCAAGGCAAGATGCGGGATGTTGCGCACCATCTGGACGGTGCTGTCGAGGAGGGTTTCGGCCGGTTTCCACAGACCGGTAACGACGCCGGCGACGAAGCCGAGCCCGCCGCCGATCGCAAGGCCTATGAAGGCCCGACGGGTGGAGGCGAGTGTATGGAAAAGAAGCGAGCCATCAAGCAACGACCGCCAGAAGGCCGCAGCAATCGTCGTCGGCGCCGGCATGAGGCGGGCGGTGACGAGACCCGTGCGCGCCGCAATTTCCCAAACGACGAGAAGCGCAAGCGGAAGAGCCCATGGAGCCAGCCCGCTCCACAGGTTCTTCAGATTGGGCCTGCGGGCTTCGCCGGTAGCAATACCGGCTACCGACACGTCCACCATCAGGCACCGCCTTTGCGCACGACGTCCGCGATCGAGATCTTGTTCGGGATCAGGCCGAGTTCGAAGAAGGTATCGGCGATCGTCTGTTGCTGTTTGACGATGCCCTCATCAAGAGCCTTCACGCCGTACGATTGTCGCTGCAGCGCGACGGCCAGCACGTCCGCGGGAATGCCAACGGAAGGCGAAAGTTCGGCGGCCGCGGCGGCCGGATTGGCCTTCGCCCATTCGTCGATCTCTGCAACGGCCTCGATCACCGTATCGACGGCCTCGGGATGGCCGTCCACGAATGGCTTTGCGCCCAGGTAGAACTGGTGGTTGGGTACGATCCCTTCGCCGTTTCGAAGTTCGCGTGCCTCGATCGCGAGCTCGGCTGAGGCCTGGAACGGGTCCCAGATCACCCAGGCATCGACGGCGCCCTGTTCAAAGGCAGCGCGGGCGTCGGCGGGCGGAAGGAAGGAGGTCTTGATGTCGCTATAGTTGAGACCAGCCTCCTCCAGCGCCTTCACCAGGAGGAAGTGCACGTTCGAACCCTTGTTAAGGGCGACGGTCTTACCCTTCAGATCCGAAACCTTCTGGATGGGGCTACCCTTCGGCACGAGGATCGCCTCGCCGCGCGGCGCCGGCGGTTCATGGGCGATATAGACCAGCGGCGCGCCGGCCGCCTGCGCGAAGATCGGCGGCGTTTCTCCCGTCGTACCGAAATCGACTGCGCCGACATTCAAGGCTTCGAGAAGTTGCGGGCCCGCCGGGAATTCTGCCCATGTGACCGTGTAGCCGATCTTCTCCAGCTTCTTCTCCAGAAGACCCTTTCCCTTGAGCAGCACAAGCGTGCCGTATTTCTGGTAGCCAATGCGGATCACTTTGTCGGAGGCTGCTGCGGGAGCGACCTCAAGAAGCGGCACCGTAAACAGGGCCGCAAGCGCTATCGAGAAAAGGCGTCTGGAAATCATCATGACGTTCTCCAATGAAAGAACGCAAGGGGCAGAACGCCTTGAGTTGGCGGCTTTCCTTGGGTTCGGTTTTGTTCTGACCGGCCTTTTTTGCCGATCGGCTCAATGGTCTTCGTTCCGCTGGACAGGGCCGT
>NZ_JACVAO010000021.1:0-101664 GCF_014851885.1 Ensifer sp. ENS02
TCCGAATCCGCAACCGTCAGCCTCAGCGCATCCTCGACAAACCCGGGAAACGCCGCCTCGGACCGCAGATACAAAGGCGAAACAGGGCCCTCAATCGGTCGAGCGCCACGACGCGCGCCTTCTAGCGCGCCTGCAAACTGCGCCCCGCCTCGCCCCCCATAGGCCGTCGACGCCTGCAGCGCATCGCGGATCAGACGGAATGACCGGATCAAGTCTATCATGGTTCCTCAATTCGACAGTGATATCTGTCAATACGGCCATCTGAGCAATGAAATTATCGGCATCAGTCTGGCGCCAATGCCTGCACAACGAACGTCGCCTTGGAGGGCGCTCAGCATGGACGAATTGATTGATTGCATCTGCCGCGTCCGAAACGGCGGCGGAAACCGGTCATTCCCGCGGATTCGTCTCAATCTTGCTCCGATCCCGCATGGCCGGAAACGAATCCGAGGCCAAGATTCGCTCACCTTGTGGTGAGAGGCGAACCGGGCGCACGGTCTCGGTGCGGCCGCGCAAGTAGATCCGTTCAGCAGGCGGTTCAATGGATACGCTTCCAAGTGCCCGGTCCCGCCACCTTTGGGTGTTTGCGGGGAAATAATCGCCGCGCCGTTCCAGCCCGGAGATATAGGCAGGTATGTCTGCGACCATCCTGACATCGGTATTTTTACCTCCAGGAACACGCACGATCCACGCATCGGCATCATCCTGCCCAACGCCATAGATGCGGTCAGCTTGCTGGACTTTGACGTGCCAGCTGGGATCGCCTGGATAGCGAACCTCCCTGCTGCCACGGTCGAAGAACTGCGTGACACGTGTCGGTGAATTGTACGAAATCGGCCTGTTGATCTCCAGCGCAGTGATTTCGATCGGCACGCCTTTGGCAGCCGCATTCAGAGTGATCCAATGGAGAGCGACGTTGGCCAAATCACCTGGCTCGCCTCCGCCGACATCCCCATGGCCGCCGATGAACGCCCGTTCGGTACGCTTGGGGTCGGCGTTGGGATGGTGCTGATGGCGCTCAATTGATTCGACCGGGAACACGGTCCTGCCTTCATGCAGCGCCACCGCATGCCAGGTGAACTCGACCTCGTCGGGCACCCGAAGCATCCGGGATCGGATGCCTTGCCCGAGATGGTTGCCGGCCACGGTGTCCATCAACATAAGGCTTCTTAGATGAAGACCTTCCGCCTTCCCTTCCCGGATCCACCGCGCCAGCATGTTTGCCAATGCCCGCGCGTTTGCAGCGCCGCGCGAAAAGCCGACGATATCAAGACTGACCGGTCCCATCGCTAAATAGGGGGCCAGGTATTGCTCGGCGCTTCGCGCGCGCGCCAACCATCCGCGCCCTGTCAAAGCACCAAAATTGGGCATCACACCGGTCGTTCCAATGCCATTGTAGTAGCCGACATCCCCTTGATAGCGCGTCGCGATGTCGATGGTGTTCGATGCATAAGGGGAGTTCCAGGATTTCATGGTGCCGTCGAAAGCGAGAAGGACGTCACGCGATCGACGACGGCGAATTGCCATCGCCGGGTTTTCTGCCGAGGCCGTTTCCCACCGCCACGTTTCCGCGTTCGGGCTAAACCGGAATACCTTGTCTGGCTTGGATGCACAGACATCGTCTCCAAGTGATTGTTTCGGCGCAGCCGGCATCTCGATGAGGATCGCGAGCCTTTCGGGCACATCCCTCATCGTGTCCGCCTCGGCCCTGAAATGCCGCGCGCCAAGGGCAGCCCAGCCTCGCCCCCCCGGAGCGGATGCCGGCATGACGCTCTCTTCAATCCCGTTGGAAACGCTCTTACCGGCCAGTTCTTTGAGGAACTGAGCGCGCTTTCGACGATCATAAACCCAATTCGCCAGTCCGGATCCGTGCGAAAGGAGCTGCGATGGTGGAAGCTCTCTTGGTTTCTTGAGTTTTGTTGTCTGCCATTCCTGCGTGTACTGCGTCAAATAGTGATCGGCGTCCCTTAGAATGAGACTTTGGCTCATTCCCAAGTCCATCATTCTGAGCTGTTCAATCAGGAACGCGGCGGTATCCGTCACGACGGCACGCGAGACATGATTTGGCGCCCAGATTGCCCGCGCCCAGAGCGTCGCTTGATTGATGACGTAGCGAACGGCTCTATCATGGGTCTCCGTGTGGCGCTCGTGTTGCTCTGCCCTTGTCAGCGATCCAAGTTTGACAGGGACTTCATCGACGATGAGAGGTAGCACTGCGTCTTCAAACGGCATGCATGCGGATGTCAGCCGGACAGCCGTTTCCGCGCCGTAAGCCTCGACGAGATATTTCCACCCCGTTTCGCCCCAACGCTCGGCAAGATAATCCAGCGGATCGACCTTGTTTCTATCTCCCATCTTTTCGAGCACGCCGATCGTGCTATCAAGCAGGCTACGGTAACGTCGACCGGTCATCACACCATTGAGCAATTCGGTCTCCAATTGCGCCCGCCAACCGCCGGCCGCATCGTCTCTTCCCCTTTGTTGATCCAAGGAGTTCGCGTTCCTAACATCTCGTGGCTTGCCGGGACCATCCTTAGCCACCTCGCGTAAGGGATTTTCGATCCTCCATGTCTCGGTTCCAAGGGCTGCGAGGACCTCGGTTGACGGGTCGACGGGCACAACCTTTCCTGGCGACATTGCCGCATCCGCGAACGGGCGCTCCTTTGCCGCTGTCGGCGGCGGCCGCCATTGTCTGTTTTCCGGCTGAGTGATGCCATGCTTGGCCAGCGGGAGGATCGGGAGGGTGGTCTCCAATGGGCCCGGTCGAATGGTCTGTTCGCCCAGTGCGGCGCTACCTTTGCGGCCTACGCCTTTCGGGCGCGGCTTTGCGATCTTTTCGGCCACTGTCGGCGCCGCGATGCCAGCGCCTATATCGAGAAGGCCAAGCACCGCATAAAGAATGGCTTCCGATCGCTGGGAATCGTTGAGACCCGGATTGAACGCGGCAACAGTCTGTGCGGTGGTATCGTAACCGCCAACGATCGCGCTGCTCACACCGAGTGCCTGGGACGTGGTCTGCAAAGCGCCGGCCACCCGCGCCGCTGAAGGACTGAATAGGCGCCCCAGCCAGCCAGCCGCCAGCCGAGTGCCGCCGGCCCCGACGCCGAGCCCCATGGCTGACAATGAAACTGCATAGCCTGCAATTGTCGGGTTTTCGAAAGGGTTCAGCGAGCGACCGTGGTGGTATTCGAGATAGCTGCCCTTGACGATACGGTAGCCACCGTAAGCCATCGTTCCACCGACGATGATCCAGCCGAACGGCGATGTGACGGGTATCGCGGCGAGGACGCCGCCGACTGTGCCGACGACCGCGGCAACCACGTCTCCCGTGGTTTCGACCTTTTCCTGTTCGGAGGGCACATAGGCGGCTGTTTCAACGTAATTCACCTTGCCGTGTTCGTCCCGCTTCAAGGTCAGATCTGGTGGCGCATAAAAGCGTTCGTCTTCGCCCCGGCCGGCTCCTTTGTCTTGCAGGAATTCTGCAATATCCTTGTAGATGCTTCCATCGGGCCCGATATGCTGTGTTTGGCCGTCCGCGCCTTTAAACTTGAGGAACATGAAATGCCGAACTCCGCCCTGCCGCTCTCCAGCAAGGACGGCAGGCACGAGATCGAATTCAAGTCTGGCACCATCCTTCAATCCCGCTTGGCGAATGTTGGCGCGTGCCTGGGTGACGGCATAGGCGGCCTGTTCGTCCAGCATCGGCGCGGAATTCAACGTCGCCGAAGGAATGCTGTCGAATTCCCGGCCAAGCGCGCCCGACAGCGTTCCTGAATCGGCAAGAGAGAGCCCTTCGATGTATCCCATCGCGGTCGCGAGATACCAATCCAACTCGTTTCCAATCGTCGCCTCGATCTGACCCCGGGCATTTCTCGGAAGAGCGGCGAGGCCGTCTGCGACGCGGTCAAAGCCTCGCTGTAATCGCGCTTTGTCGTTGAACACGTACGCCGCCTTGGCCCGATCCATGTCGGCGGCGGTGATACGCTGCGAAACTGGAAGCCCTGTCAGGAAGTCCGCATAGTCGCGGTCGCTTGCAAGGTCGAGGACCTCGTTCTGCACTGCCTTGAGTTCCTCCTTCAGGGACTTCAGGTTCGATCCGCCAGTCCGTGTGCTGTCGCGCTCCGCCTGCTGGACAAGTTCCCCAAGGCGATCGCGCCTTTTCGTTGAGAGATCGAGATTGATCTCGATCTTCGTTTTTTGAGCGTTGAGGACATGATCCCTCGAGGCCGCGCGCCGACCAAGCAGTTCTTCCCACTTCGGGGAGAATTGATAGACCTTACGCAAGGCCTCATGATCAAGCAGATCCAGTACAGGCCGCAGTGTCAGGGACGTGGGCGACGGGCCGCCAATTTGCGAAAGCAACGTTTGCCGCTCACGCCGCACCTGAGCTTCAACCTGACTGCCATGCAGGTAATCGTGAATTTGTCCGATTTGGAACCGCGTAATTTCGGCCTCGACGCGTGCGTCCTCTTCTTCTGCGCTCGCCAGCACAAAATCAGCCTGTGCCGATCTTGTCCGCGCCCGCAATTCGGCGGCGCGCGCGGCAGTTCCTGGCATCGCTTCCTGGTCATTGGCTTCGGCCATTCGCTGGTCGACGAGCGCGCGTTCGGCGCGATACAATGCAACCATCTTGTTGCGCTCGGCCGTTCGGATTTCAAGCTCGCCTCGCACCTCGACAAGTGCACCTTCATAGTGCTCCAGTGCTTCTTCGAACTCGTTGAGATGTTGATCGTCAACATCCAGATCACCGCTGCTGGCCGGCGGCTTCGGGGGGTTACGCTCCAATCTGATGCAATCGAGTTGACGTTGGTTGATTTCCGTCTGCTTCACTGTCAGTTGCGCGAGCGCCGTATTTGCTCCAACGGCGTGCTCCCAGGCCGCCTCCAACAGGCTTGCGCGCCTGTTTGCCTTTTCTCGATCGAGACCTGCCACCTGCAACGATCTGCCGACGTCAGGCATACCGATGCTCGACGCGCTAACGCGAAGCACAGATGCAATCTTGGATTGTGTCGATCTGAGGCTGTCGTGATAGACTGGATCGGCAGCAAATACCTCCAGTCGAGCCCAGTGTTTCCAAATCTGACCGCTGTCGGCTTCTTGTCGCGCTGCGGCGAGGTCAGCCTCGGTCTGAGCGAGCAAGGTCACGGGTGAATCTGGTGTCAAATCTCGAAGCCTCGCCGCCCTTTGCGCGAGAGCCGGCACAATCTTCTTGTCGAGTTCAAGCTGCGCCGCCCAGATGTAAACGCTGGTACGCGCCTCGGTCGTCTGCTCGTCGGCAATCACAGCCGTCGCTGAGCGATGGGCGGACGATGTGGCCGATCGCTCCTGCAGCAAAGCCACCGCGCGTTGATCATAGGCGCTGCTCAAAGGCGTGCGAGCCGAGTGGGTGCCGTCCCGAATGGAGCTGGTGTCGAGCGCTTTTTCAAGGCCGGCAAGCCAGAACGCTCGCGCGGACACTGGTATCGAGCGGTCGTCTGCCAACCGCGCCAGGCGCGTGAGACCAGCCGCCCGGCGCTCTGGAACCACATCATCGATCAAGGCGGACGCGGCCGAATAGGCGTCCTGTTCAACGGTCCCTTGTACGCCTAGCAGTGTCAGTTCGGCGGCATTTCGCTGCGAAGCGGTCGCGTGGTTCAAACCCGCGAGTTCGCGTTCGGCAGCCCTATAGTCGGCCTGCCATTCCAGTATTTTCACGGTCGGGGCGATTCCCGGCGATCCCGGACGATCCGCATCGCGGCGGCTCGGTGGGAGCCGCGGCGCAGTCGGTGTCGCCATTTCCATCAACAACATTTGCGGCGACACCGGGCCTTCCGCCGTGTGACGTGTTGGCCCCGCCTGCGGGCGCACCCCCTCAATCGCGCTCGCAAACTGCGCCACACCTTTCTCATCGTATGCCGTCGACGACCGCAGCCTTTCCTCGATCAGCTGCATCGCGCGTATCAGACCTATCATGTCTTGTGAGCTCCGCCGTCATCTCGAACGGCTATTTACCACCTCACATCTGTGATGTCATTCAATGTTCACACATTTTTCTGTGCATGTGAACCTTCATGATATCTCGCGCGCGCAGATTCGGCGCCCTCGACCTTGAGTGCGCTGGTCATCGGACCTGATCCGCTTCGTCCGCACAAGCTCTCCGATAGTAAGTCGGGCGTCTAGCCTGTGCAGACGTGTATCCGCGTTCTTCGCGACCGCAAGGACCTGGCACCTTGGTATCTCTGGTCACTTGCGACGGGAAGCAGCGAAACTGCCTGACGGGTACTGGGCTGAGCCTTCAGGGGTTCAACGATGTGCGCCAACCGAACTCGGTCAGATCTGGCTGTCTGTCTTTGAAAGCGGGTTCAAATCCGTCTTCCCACGGGAAGTTCCCTTGTCGATCCGGCCACACGATCTGGAAGCAAGGGAAATCGTTGCCATGATAGAAAAACCGGCTCCATCCCATAAACTCTTTGTAACGTCGCTTGGCGACCGGGAACACAAATGCGGGGAGCCGGGCAAATGCTTTGTCGGTTCGCGCACCTGGCTGAAGTTGGCTTCCGCTTCTGGCGATATTGTAGAGGCCCCAAAGCACATCGTGTGCAACGTCCCGCTTAAGTCCGAACACGATGAGTTCCGGATGCTCAGCCGTTATCCACATTCCGGTTGAATAGCTGAAGCCAGGCCCCTCGGAGTCTTCAAAGACGTGGGTATCAAACCACCCATGTTGTCGAATCTGGGCCACGAACCTTTGCTCGTTTTGATCAAGAGACCCGATGGGTTGGTCCAGGGCGGTTCTTATCTTCATGAGTGCCTCGCTTCCCGCGGCAACCTTCATCGCCCCCTGGCCGGCTAACTTAGATGCGCCTATTTACTCCATTCCGCGCATTGATCCTTGAGTGTAAGGCCGAACATAGAGGCTCGCTGTTCGGCCGCCACCCCAGTTTGCCCCCATTTGCCGGCGATGCCTGCCTGCTCGGAAGCATCCCCCTGCGAAACATCGTCAGCGGCCGGCAAGCCATTAATCACTTCGGTCAGGCGCCTTTCAGCATCTTCGACTGCGTCTTCTTGAAGAAGCCCCTTGTCGTGACAATAGCGAAGCAAGCCAATCCTGTTTCTGAGGGACAAGTAGACTGACTGATCCACAGCGATTGCCGGGCCCATTTCGGTCACGAAAAAAATCATAGTGGCAAAGCCAAAAACAAGGCGCCTGATCCACATCCGCATGTCTCCTTCCGAACGTTTCGGTTTATTCGTTTGCATCGCTCATCCGCTTTCCATCAGACGCTGCATCGTTGAACCGGATATCTTCTTCGCGCGCGAGCCAAAGCTGCCAGGTACGGCCACCGAGGTCGTGGTCCAGCGAAGCGTATTTGTCGAACTTCATCAGCTCAGCATGGCAGCGCGGAAGCTCGCAAGCCGGGATGTGAGGAAACAGGTGATGCACCAGATGAAAGCAATCATTTCGAGGAAACAAGAGAGCTCTCAGTATCGGGTTCTTGACGATCGAGTTTCTGGTTTGCAGCAGCTCGTCATCATGGTGAAACAAACCACCGTGATCGAGAGCATCCCCCCAGTAGGAAATCATCTGCAAGGCCGTTGCGTAGGGGACCACGATGTATCCTATGAGGACCCACGTCGCATAGGACTGAAAGCCAAGCGTCAATGGTAAGAACACAAAGGTTGAGACATACAAAATTCGCAGTGCGTTGAAGAATAGTCCCTCACCCCTTTTGAACACTGTTCGGCCGATGTATTCCGGTACATGCTGTAGCGTAATCGACGTGAGGAAGTGCCTAATGATTGTGGGCCTATCGATCTCCTCGTGGAACCGAAATCGTTTAAGGCCCTTGAAGTCGAGGTCCTTCTCGTAGTCGCCTGTGTGCCGGTGATGCGACAAGTGAACCTCGCGATATGCATCGAATGAATAAAACATCGGAATGGACAGCAGCCGACCAATATGATTGTTCCAGTTCCGGTCTGACGTGAATGCAAAGTGCGTGCATTCATGGATAATGTTCGACAGCGCTCGGTACCGCGTTCCAATGAATAGTACGGCCGCAACATAGGCGAGACAGCCCAGATAAATATTAGCGTCGAACGCCACTACAGAGGCCCAGGCCGGAATAAAAACGGCACCGACCTGTGTTAGTATGATCAGGACTGCTTCTAGGCGCCCATTTTTCCTGTTCGCTGCCTTGAGCCGCACAGCGAATTCTCTGCGAATTTCATTGCCATAAGACATAAAACTCTCCTGATTGCCGCTGTTTGGACGTCGTCGGCGCTCGCCCCGAATTCATCGCATCAGCCTCGATTTTCCAATAAGGGCGCCGACCGCACAAAGGGGCAGAACCATCACTGTCAATCTTGTGCATCACGCCACTGAATGTTTTATGACGACAATTGATATTATGTGCTCAAGTGTGAGATAACCTGTCAAGCGCCAACCTCAATTCTCGGCCCTATTTCAATTCGATTACTCACAAATCCGTTTCGCGATTGCCTGAAAGGCGGATCATATGATATCACGAGTCGTATTCCCGACTGAAGCAACCAGGGAAGCTTATGCACGTGTTTTGTGAGGGAATCTTCTATGCCCGGAAGTTTGGGATGGATGGGTGTCGATGTCTTTCAGCCCCCGATCGGCGCCACCCGTGGCCCATCTGCGTGTCGCGGCGGTCGCCCCATGTGTCGTCACAATCGCATCCAGAAAAATGGAGCAGTCCTATGATCGATGATTTCGCCGACCGCGCGCTCATCTTACGCAACAGGGCCAACATCAGTGACGAGCCGTCACAGGTGCATGCATTCAATGCCGAGTTGGCAAAACATGGTGCGTTGACAGAGCTTCGGCGAAAATTGCCGGAGGCTAAGGGCGCGTGCATTGCACTAGGCCAAAACTCTCCCGCCGACCAGGCCGGTGTGTGACATTGCGACAATATGGTCATATCAGATCGATGACTTTACTTGGCCGATGCCTAGCGGGTTCCTCGGACCATCCAAACTCGTCGATTTCGAGCGAATCGACATACTGGGTTTGAATGGTCAAGTATGGGGCCGTTGAAATAGACCCGACCGAAATGGCAGTCAAAGTCTATGGAAAAAGGAACGAACCGGTGGCGCAAATCGACAATTTTGAGGACGCGGACGACATTTCTTTCAAATGGTTCGACAGGCTGGATCCCAATTGGAGAGGTGAGAGCGTCCATGGGATCCCTGGCGTCGAATATATAGATAAAGACTTTAACTCCACTGTCCAGGATCGCGGGGAACTACCATCAGTTACGCGGGTGTTCGTGGAGAAGGACAACGTTGTCGTCTCGATGACCACGCCGTTCGGCAGGGAGATGGCAATTCACCGGCTTGCAGTGGACGTCGATCAAAAGGAAAACCGCATCGCGCTGAGGCAAGTGCCCAATGCGATACCGTATTCGTACACGCCGGACAACAGGCTTGGATGCTAACCTGAATGAAGGCTACGAGCCCGGCGGCGATATGCGCGGCGTTTCAGCACAAACGCAAGCGAAGCGGTGGGCGGTTGGTCGACGAATGGAAGGCGAAACCAGGGAGAATGACATGGCTATAACGCGAAGTGAGTTTGACGGCGGGAAGTGGTCTGCGGTCAGACCTAACGAAACGGCAGATCCAATCTGGGAGAAGGATTTTGTCGAGGTCAAAAAATCTCGCTGCTGCGGTTCTGAGGATCGAGGGACTGAATGCGGCCGGCCGAATCCAGCAGATGATCGCGAAGTCGTTGTTTTTAAGAGCAAAGGTTTCCAGGATTGGTTTTACGTCGAAGCGCAGGTCGGGTCCCATCGCGAGGCCGACGATCCAGCCATTTCAGTTTTCGATAAGGATCACAACCTGATTGTGAGGTTCGACAATCGGTTAAATGACACGAAAGGGCCAAGCTTCGAAGCCTACCCAGGCTCGCTGACGCATGACACATCTATTGTCCGCGACGAGCATCGAAACACTGCGGTTGAGTATCAAGCAAAGCTTCCGGATACATCAGGAACCATAGGGGATGTCTCTATTCACTTGTCTGCTCGCTCCGATAAGACATTGGGATTCATCGCAATTGAAGCGGGCGGGCAGAGAAGTGAGTTCTGGCCTACCCAAACCCGTTTGCCAGACCCGTTGGTGCGGTTGACAAATCCGCGGGGTCCCCTGCCAGAAGGGTTCTCAAGTGGGTCCTTTTCTGAGAGCCCCAACATAGGCATATTGGTCGGGACGTTCAAAGGAGACTGGTAGTCCCGACCGGCTCCGCCCCATGTTTCTGTCACAGATCGTCTAGCCGGTTACCTTATCTGTAAACCGTCGCCGATGGCGTGGCCTGGTCAGTCATTTAGATCGCGGACACTGGGTCAATCGGGCCTTCGAAATAATAGGTCGAAGGTGGTATCGGTTCTATCGGCAACATTGCGCAAGTCGAAACCAACACGTAATGAAGCATCACGAAACCAGTTAGGAACGAGCAAAGCGCTGGCAGTCGCTGATTGTGTTAACGAGTGCAGCCACGCGCGCGCGCGACCGGATCAAGACAGAATGGATAAAAAAGCTCTTCTGGAACCGCGAAAGGCAGCATCGCAGCAGCGTTCGCGCGCTACGATTGAAGCTTTGGTCGAAGCGACTGCCCGTGTACTCATCAGAGAAGGTTTTGATCAGGCCAATACAAATCGGATCGCTCAAGAGGCCGGCGTGAGTATCGGTTCTCTTTATCAGTATTTTCCGAGCAAGGAGTCGCTTGTCGTTGCTGTTATCGAGCGCCACAAGGGTGAGATGGTCGACGTGCTGCGGCGCACACTCGACAAGGTGGCATCCATGCCCATTGACAGGGCCGTGCGCGAATTGATCAAGACGATGATCGAGGCGCATCGTGTGAATCCGGGTCTCCACCGTGTCTTGGTCGAGGAAACACCCCGAACGGGGCGACTCGGCGCAATTGATAGCTTTGACAATGAGTTTTATGAGCTGATCAGAGCCTATCTCGAACAGCACAAAACAAGTCTCCGACCGATGGATTTGGAACTTGCTACTTACATCTGCGTCCGGGTCACTGAAGCGCTCACGCACGGAGCGGTAGTAGAGAGCCCCGAAAGGCTGAACGAGGGACGCGTTGAGACGTTCATCGACGAGGTGACAACATTGATAACACGGTATCTGGCATAGCATTCTACGGCAATGACGTGATTTGCGAGTATACGCTCCATTTCTGGCTGTCGCTTGTGATCCTTGTGACCGCTCAGCCACGCATTTGCATGGAACACCCGGCGCATCATTGCGAACTTTTGCGCCTTCCTGAACGCGAGTAGATTTTTGCGAGCAATAGCTCACAATATGAAAACGCGAGGGCGGTCCAATCCGGCCTTTCGCGATATCAAATCTCCAATCAGCGGTTGAGCAACGGCTGCCCGACGCTCCAGTCAAAGGTTATGACAGATGTACGGAAACATCCTGATGGTTCATGCCAGTGCGATGGGCATGGCATTCCTGCTGTTTGTAGCGAGGGAAGTTCTTTTCATTTCAGCCTGGCGCGGACAAATCAGAGCCGCAAAGGTGGCGCTGATCGCCAACAAGTTGGCAGGCCTGCTGATCGGCATTGGAATCGCCGGCGGTATTGCACTCGTCATTTTGGGAAGCTGGCCGATTTTGACGCCATGGCTTTTGACATCGTTCACCCTAATTGCCATTTTGATGGCTGTGGAGCGCAAGTTCGTTGGCCCATGGACGGCACAGGTACATCCAGCGCTTCTCGGCTCCGACAAATGGGAAGTTCAAAGATTTTTTGGGGACAAGCGCGCCTTGTGCGGCCGCCTGACGACGATTGGTCTTTTTGCTCTGTTAATAGCATTGATGACGATCAAACCCGATCTAGCCGCCATTTTCGGCGCATAGTGCAGGGCAATCGGTTCTTTAAGCGTCCGGTGTTGACGCGATTGATGGACCAGTTGCGAGAATGCCTTGATTGCCTCCGATCGCCGAACTTGCGGGCCTTCACCGCTTGGATTCCGGCTTTGGTTGTTCGGCGATCAGTGCCCATTCACGCTGCAGGACTGCGTCGAGGACCGTTTGGGTGCTCGGCGGGCGCGCCGGGCAAGGTCGAAGGGCACTGTAAACTTAAGACGCATCGTCAAAGTTCTCGCGAGCTCTCTTTATTTCAGGCCTCCTCGAGGCGTGCGATCTCGTTCCACATGTGCATGGCAGCGGCTCGCAATTCGCGATGGTGATGTGATGGAATGTCGTTGCGCGGAATGTGGAACAGGTTGGCAATCGGGTCGTGGATGGAGACAAAGCGTTGAAGGCAGAAGCCGATTTGAAGCGCTTCATGATCCTCTCCCTTCGTCGGATCGGCTGATGCGAATTCTCTGCCCGGTTATTCAAGCCCTTGTGGGAGCGATGTTCAACACCCGGCATGATCTGGCGCCTGGCTGCGCCGTAAGATCGAAGCTTGTCGGTGATCATTACGCGAGGTGATCGGCCTTGCCCTTTCAGGAGCTTTCGCATGATATGGCTATACATGGTTTTGCGGCCGGTTTGCCGATCACGAAAGCCGAGCCAGGCCCACCTACCGCATCCGTCACGTTGCTGGTGTCGCGATGGAATGCGACTATGCCGGCCATACGATCCCGATCATCGATCCATCCACCGGCGAGATCCGCGCAGCGCAAATCTATGTCGCGGTGCTGAGCGCGTCGCAACTGACATTCGCCTATGCAAGCTTCAGCCAGAAGCTGCCCGATTGGATCGAAGCGAACCAGCGGGCCTTCAGCTACTTCGGCGGCGTGACGAAGACGACGATCTGCGACAACCTTAAGTCTGCCGTCGCCAAGGCTCTTTGGTTCGAACCGACACTGAATGCGACGTTTGCCGCTTTCGCCGAGCATTACGACACGACTGTGGTTCCGGCACGCCCTCGGCATCCTCGCGACAAACCCTCCGCTGAAGGGACGGTTTTAATCGTCGAGAGGTGGGTGCTGGCCAGACTGCGAAACGAGCGGTTCTTCAGCCTTGTCGATCTCAATATCCGCATCAGCGCCTTGATCGAAGACCTCAATAGCCGGACGATGCGGCGGTACGGCAAATCTCGCCGCGCTTTGTTCGATGAAGTCGAACGCTCTCAGCTCAAACCATTGCCTTCAACGCCGTTTGAGTATGCGGAATGGAAGATCGCCAAGGTGCATCCCGACTATCACGTCGAGGTCGACGAGATCTTCTATTCCGTGCCGCATGGGCTGATCGGAAGACGGGTCGATATCAGGTTGACCTATCGGGCGGTTGAGATCTTCGTTGATCATAAACGGATCGCCAGCCACATCCGAAGCTCGCAGCGCTCGGGCCACGTCACCGTCAATGAACATATGCCCAAGGCTCACCAGCGCTACGCAAACACGACGCCCCACTTGTTGCGCCGTGAAGCAGCGAAGGTGGGGATCAATACGGCGACGTTTATCGAACGTCTCCTCAGTAATCGTCCCCACCCGGAACAGGGCTACCGATCTGCTCAAGGCATTCTTTCCCTGGCGCGTCGCTACCATTCCGATCGGCTGGAACTGGCTTGCGAACGGGCACTGATGATCAACGCGCTGAGCTATTCGTCTGTCGCCAACATTCTCAGATCTGGTCTCGATCAGGCTCCGGCCATGACCGAGGCTGTGAAGCCGGCGCCGCCGCACGGCAATATCCGCGGCAAAACCTACTATCAATAAAAGGACATTAGATGCTGACACATCCGACACTTGAGCAAATGAATGCGCTTGGCTTGGCTGGTATGGCAACAGCCTATCACGAGCTCCTCGAGCAGGCTCATGGAAATGATCTGAGCTTCGACGAACGACTGGGGTTGATGCTTGACCGCGAGATCGCCCTCAGAACGGACCGAAGACTGACAAACCGGCTCGCCACCGCCAAACTCCGTTTTGCCAACGCTTCCATTGAAGACATCGATTTTGCAGTGCATCGGGGCCTGGATC
Organism: Ensifer sp. ENS02; assembly: GCF_014851885.1. Classification (NCBI taxonomy): domain Bacteria; kingdom Pseudomonadati; phylum Pseudomonadota; class Alphaproteobacteria; order Hyphomicrobiales; family Rhizobiaceae; genus Ensifer; species Ensifer sp. ENS02. The sequence continues at coordinate 13,950 of NZ_JACVAO010000021.1, forward strand.
GCCGCAACGTCCTGTCTCTGACGCAGGGAGCATGGCTCAAAGCAAATGAGAATCTGATCCTAACGGGCCAGACGGGCACTGGAAAGACGTGGATCGCATGTGCCTTTGCACGCCAGGCGGCCCGCCTCGACCACTCTGTCCTCTATGTGCGCATGCCGCGTTTGTTTGAGGATCTCGCGCTTGCCAGACTAGACGGGCGCTTCCCACGGCTCATCGACAAGCTTGCACGCGTTCATCTGCTGGTACTCGATGATTGGGGAACCCATACCTTGAACGATCGGCAGCGCCTCGATCTGCTGGAAATCTTTGAGGAGAGATATCGGCGGAAATCCACTCTAATCACGGCCCAGCTTCCCGTGGCCGCCTGGCATGAGATGATCGGCGAGGCAACTTTAGCGGATGCGATCCTGGACCGTATTGTTCACAACGCGCACCGCATAACGCTCGAAGGCGACAGCATGCGGAAGCGGAAAACACCAGCGCTCTTGACCAGCGCCGAAATAACCGAAATCAATCACCCTGACAGCAACCAGGCTGGCGGAACTCGATCGAGCCCGCTGTCCGCGACTTAGCGAAATGCTTGTCCGCGACTTGCCGAAATCGCTGTCCCGGTTCATCGAAATCCGCAGTGAGCACACGTCCAGACGCAGAACTCGTGAACACCATGCTCGATGCCGCAATCGAAACGATCAGCCTTTCCGAGCGGCCAGTTGTGCACTCTGATCGAGGTGCCCATTATCGCTGGCCTGGCTGGCTGTCGCGCATGCACAATGCGCAGCTGGGCCGCTCCATGTCACGCAAAGGGTGCTCACCGGATAACTCAGCCTGCGAGGGCTTCTTTGGACGGCTAAAAAACGAGATGTACTACCATCGCGACTGGATCAATACGACGCTTGACGACTTCATGCAGCACGTGGACTCCTATATCCGTTGGTACAACCAGCATCGCATAAAAATCTCACTCGGTGGCCTTAGCCCCGCGGAATACCGTCGGAACCTCGGAATTGCAGCATAAGCAGTCCAAGAATTCGTCCGCACCTCCTTTTGGGGAAAATTCCAGCGGCATTGACACACGGCGCACCGTCGATCTACAGGTAGGGCCAATCGCCCTCGATCGGCCGCTCGAGGAAGGCCTTCACCTTGCCGTCGATCTCCTCGCACAGCCGCGAGACCTGGCTTTTGGAGATACCGCTCATGCCCATTGCCTTGACCAAGTCGTCGACCGAGCGCGTCGATATGCCTTGGATATAGGCTTCCTGGATGACGGCAGTCAGCGCCTTCTCGGCCATGCGGCGGGGTTCGAGGAAGCCTGGAAAGTGGGAGCCCTTCCTGAGCTTGGGGATGCGCAGCTCGACCGTACCGGCCCGCGTCTCCCAGTCCCTGTCGCATTCGTTACGCTGGGCCAGCCGCAACGGGTCCTTCTCGCCATAGGCGGCGCCGGTGGCTGCGCCCACCTCCATTTCCATCCGCCGCTCGGCGGCAAAGCCGATCATCTCCCGCAGCAGATCGGCATCAGGGGTCTTCTCCACGAGCGTGCGCAGGTTCATCATGTCGTCGGTCATCGGTGGTCCTTCCGAAATGGGTTGGCGTCAACAACCAAACCCTACCGGAAAGCGCCGATGACCACCCACACGCCGCTCACTCGCTACAGCGCTACCAACGGCGCGCTCGCGAGCGGCTTCATTATCGCCGAGCTACACCAACTGATGGGACACGACCCGATCGCAAATAGAAAGTGAGAATCCGGCGAGCGGATTTTGCCGAATGCCACTCAGGCGAGTTCTGGCATTAGAACCGGCGTTGGGGGAACTTTAAAGCGATAAGCCCGCATAAAGCGGGCTCTCGGAAATTTAGTTGATTGTCGCGATCCACTCGCCGGATGCCGATTTGGCAAAGCCGATAATCCAGATCGATGGGCCGCGCCTCAGGAGATATTTTGATTGAAGTCATGCAGGAGACGCCCGGGCCTGAACCTGCTTTGTCGCACTGCCCAAGCGCCACCGATATGTCCGGCAGATCGTTTCGGTCCCAAACGAGCGGAGACGACGCGTCAGCTTTGCGGTAGGCCGCGGTTGCTTCGACCGCCGTCGGCGCTTCGACTTTCGGGATCGGGCAAAGGGACGGATCAGCGGAGATAGCCGCGACCAATTCGGCTTTTGAAATGGTCTGAGCCACCACACGTGGCTCGGAGGTCGCAAGATAGGTGCCCCCGGCTCCGGCCACGAGGCCGACGCTCGCGGCGATCGCTAAAAGGATGTTCTGGTTCATCAGCCTCTCACTTATGTTCTGAGGTTGAACCAGAAGCGTTCTTTGACGCCCTTGGCGTTTGGAATGTCGAAATACCAGGGATCCGAGCGCCGCAGCCGTGGAGACGTTACCTTCACCTTGCAGCCGTTGTATTTGTTGTCTCGATACCCGAGTTCGTCGTCATTGCTGCCGCTGCGGAGAATCTCCACGGTGGTACCATTCTTGTCGTTGGCTTCTCCATCACCATAGACACGGTTGAACTCGTCGCGCTCTTCGCATCTGTCCACGATGCGGACGCATCGATCATTTTTATCCCGCCGGAAGACACGGTCATCTTCATCGCTGCTCGAGGCGGGCCGAGAACCGACCGGGCAATCCTCGAACTCTTCGCGGCCAGGTTCGCCGGCCTTTGCCTGGTGGCATATGGGCCAATCGAACCCCGGTTTTGACATAGCGCGGATCAGTTTTTTCATCGGCGGGACGCAATAGGGCACGCCGTGCCACGATGGATTATGGGACGCCGCGCAAAGCAGAATCTGGCAGCCCCACTCTGCATCCTGCGCCTCGGCGGCCATTGGGGCGAATGCAAAAGCAGCGAGGCCGGCTGCGGCCAAAAGCAGAGGCTTCATGTCAGTTGGTCCTTTCTTCGTTACGGATCACCGGCCCTCGACCATCTATCGATCTGAAAGATCGTGCTGACTCGATCGTGGGCCGAACCGCAGGCTCGCAAGCGGGATCCGTCGCCAGCGAGTTCGCAATAGGAATCAACGTCGGACATCTATCGATCTGTCCTTTTTGGCATCCTGCGCGCATCGATGAAGGGAGGCGAAATCTCGCTTTCGCGACCGGCGAGGAGGTCGGCATCAGCGATCGGCTGTCGCTCTAACGTCTTGTCTACCGCCTTGCGTCGCCATTCGTTCATGTCGAGAACAAACGTGGCCCACATGCCATAGCGGGCTGCCATCGCGTATCGCTGATAGGCCAAGTACTGGCTGTTGTCGGAGTGCGGTGACGCCACACGCGCCCAGCCGACGCGAAGCATCTCTACCGCAATGTCGCGCCCGCTCGAGATGCAACGCGCCTGTGGAATTCCATCGTTGCCGTAGGCTAGGACGCTGCATTCAACCGGATTGTCGCCTACGGTCCTCTTGAGCCAGGCTTTGGCAAGTGGGCCGCAAGGTACGGGGGAAGGCGCTTTCTGCCGTTCGCGGTCGACCCATTTGGGATCAAGAGCCCATTGCGGGAGCTCGCACGCGTCGATGTCGACGAGACGAACGCGCTGCGCATATTGGGGATACCATAGGTTTCGGCCATCCATGACCGCGACCCGTCCTTTGTATACCGGGTGCGGATACACTGGAGCATCGGCCCAATCCTGCTGCTGTCGCATTGTCGTGGCCGGATCATTCACGAGATCGGCGGCGGTAGCGGGTTGAACGATTGCTGAGAGAACAGCGACTGCGGACAGATATCGCTTCATGGGCTTGCCTTCTTGTTTCGCGCATTCACCTCACGGCTCAGGAGAATGGCCGGGTGCTGCACGTCCTCGAACTGCCAGAGGCCGGCCCGCTCGTCGCGAGCACGTTGTTCGGCGACCGCATAGGGAACGTGATAGGGCAAGCCTTCACCGTTGAGCGCTGCAAAGGCATACCCGCTGGTGATCAGGACGTTCGCCAGATCAAGCCGCTGATTTCCGACGGTGGCGTAGCAGGCGACGTAGGCGGTATCATCCTTCTTCGCCACGGGGGCGCAAACGGGCCTGGTGTCCTTGATGTAAGCCGCGAGCACGGCGAGGGACGCCTCGCCGCAATCGCGTTTCTGCCCGTGGCTGTCCGTGTAAGAAGTCCCGCGCAAGCACGATTGCACGCCATAGAGCCGGAAGCGTTTGCCCTCCGCAATCCAGGTATCGCCCGTTTCCAAAGTGACGCCTGGCAGTAGATCAAAATATCCATCCGGTGCAGCTAAGACGGCTGCTGGCAACAGAGCCGATAGAATGACAAGAGCCCTTCTCATTGACCCTTCACCCTCGGATCGGCCCACATTCCGAACGAGCCCTTCTGGCCGATCTCCTGCGCCTCGACGAGATCTGGACGAACTGGCGTTCCGTCTGGCTTTTTCGCGAGGCGAAGGGCGCCTAGTGAAAGAAGCTGCTCTTCAAACATGTCGACGGAATCGAGACTGCCGGGGAAATTGTAGTAGGCGTAGCAGGTCGCGTTTTGGAGTGGCGCGCCCTCCTCGCTCACGAATGCACGGCAAAAGACGACCTTTGGGTTTTGCAGCATGGTTTGAAGCTGCTGCTGCGCAAAGTCCTTACAGGTCCCGGCGAAGTCTTCGCTGCGATTGACCATCTCCCCTTTGCAGGGTTCGAGCCCGTAGAGGTGTAGCGTCGTCTTCTCGTCTACGCGGAGATCGGTCGGCGAGACCGCCTTGAACCCGGCTGTCGTTGAATAGCCCTTTCGGTCAACGACGTTGCCGCTCCCGTCATAATACTCGATCACCAGCACGGTCTTTCCCGGTGCTGCCAGTGACTTGATGTAGTGCTTGTCGATGTCCGTGACGGACAAAGCGGGCGCTGCCATTACGCAACTTGCGAGTCCGGCGATGATGATCCGTTTCATTTTCTAGCCCTTAGCCATATTGCTTCAATCTTCTCCCGGCGAAAGGGGGTTTAAGTGCGCTCCGAAAAAGTGTAACTCTGAAGCAAATCGATGTCACGCACGCACTAACTTAAACAGTTTTCCTTTCAATCACAACACCGCAAGCTAGGCGGAAGACGATGGAAAAAAGGGCTAGAAAAGTAGGCATTTCGGGCCGAGCGACGTTTGTCGGAGCAGCCCTCGCGTCGCTTGTTGGGGGCGGAATTTCTCAAGCCAATGATGTCCTTGACATCAACAATCTCTCAAATAATACAATGACTTGGTCGGCTCAAAGCGAGCGAGAGATCGCCGCAAATTTTGAGGAGCGGTGGTCTGGGTCTGAAAGAGAATTCATCCTTGGCGCTGACGGCGTCGCAAAGCACGCATCGGGCACGCTTCAAAACCACCAGAATTTTGGGGGATCGAAGCAAATTGATGCAGATTTGAGCCATAGAGAGCCGGAAATCGATACGGCACCCGATGTAGAATTCACGCGAGTTCCGACTGGATCGCTAAACCAAATTGGCGCAGCTCAGCTGCGGGGCAACGAAGTCAAAAGCTGTGGTCCGTCTCCGCTTAGCGCCGACGAAATCAAATCTTTGGTTGTCCGGACGGCGCGCAAGTACAGCGTCGATGAAGTCTTTGCGACGGCCATTGCCTGGGTCGAAAGCGGCTTTGATCAAAGCCGCACCTCTCCCAAGGGCGCACGTGGACCGATGCAGCTCATGCCGGCCACGGCCACGCGCTTTGGCGTCAAGGACATCTGTGATCCGGCACAGAACATTGAGGGCGGCATGCAGTATCTGCGGGTGCTTCTCGATGAGTTTCAAAACCCCCTCCTCGTCGCCGCCGCCTACAACAGCGGCGAACAGCGGATCTACGAACACGGCGGCATTCCGCCCTTCCAGGAAACAGTCGGGTACGTCGCCAAGGTCGTGAACTATCAGCTCGGGCTGCCGATGCCGGCGACAACAAGCAAGTCGAGAAGCGCCGCTCAGCGAGCGGTCTCGGAGCCAAGTGACGGCGGGGACGCTGGTGTCATCGCTGTGAAAAAGACCGGCGCGTTTGTCGGCGGTGTGATGCACTTTTGAAGGAGAGAAGTATGCAGGTTGTAACGCAAGCGGGGAAGTCTCAGGCTGTAAAGCTTGCAGCCCTGATCGGTCTCGTGGCCGCAATTCAGTTGGTGGGGGCCGATATCGCCTTCGCACAGGGTGCAGGAGGCGGCGCCTTTGCGCCGCTTCAAACCGCCGTGCAGATGATCGTCGATTTCATCACCGGCCCCTTCGGCCGCCTGATGGCGATCATTGCAGTCATCGGCCTTGGTTTTCTCGCCTTCGCCGGCCGCCTTTCGTGGTTCACGGCGGGCGCGGTCGTGATCGGCATTGGCCTTGTTTTCGGTGCGCCGGCGATCGTTGACCAGATGATTTCGTCCGTCGGCGGCGGCAATTGATCATGGGCGAGTTTCAGGACGAAAGACCGGCACTGACGCCGCTGGTGATCGGGTTAACCCGGTCGCCGACCCTTTGGGGTGTGCCGTACATGGCGGTGGTGCTGATTGTCGGCATTACCATCATCGGCTGGTTGGCAACGAATCATCTTCTGGCGTTGCTCGTCGCGCCGGTCGCCTACCTTGTCCTGTTCTCGCTCTGCACCTGGGACAACAAGATCCTCGACGTGCTGCAGGTGACGTCTCGCAAGACGCCCCGCACGCCCAACAAGCGCTTTTGGGGCACCAACACTTACGGACCATAACCATGCTGAAAGTCGTCAGAGAAGAGCTTGGGTTTGGCCGGGTCGCTGGAAATGAGCGGCCCATGTCGACTCATATCCCGTATCTGCGCCATGTCTCTGATACGGTGATCGGGCTGGAAAACGGCTCACTCTTGAGCGTCATCAAACTGAGTGGGCTGTTCTTCCAGACGGAAGATCAGGCTGAGCTCAACATGCGCTCGGTCGTGCAAAACACGATGATACGGGCCCTGGGGTCCAGCCGCTATTCACTTTGGTCGACGGTGATCCGCCGAGAGGTCGAGACGGATATCGGCGGCGCGTATGATGAATCATTCTGCAACCTATTGAACAAGCGCTATATGGAGCAACTGCGCCATAAGCGCATGTTCACGAACGAAATTTACCTGACTATCGTGCGCTCCGGCATGCGGGGTGCACTTGGCGTCGGCGACACGCTGAAGAGGATCTTCGACAAGGCAAACAAGGATGCTCGGGTCCAGCAAACGCGCGAAGATGTCACGGAGCTCGAAGAGCTGATCGGCAACATAGTGCGTGATCTGCACAAGTACGGAGCCCGGGCGCTCGGCATTACCTATCGTCGCAGGAATGACGACGAGGCCAAGATTGAAGGGAAGGAGCAGGAGGAAAGGGGCGACCCCTATTCCGAGCCCTGCGAATTCTTCAATACGCTTCTGACATGCGGCGTGCCGCGCAAAATGCGTCTGCCGCGCATGGGAATCCGCAATTACGTCGGCACGTCGCGACTGCATTTCAGCAAGCGGACAATGCAGGCTCAAGCGGCGGTCGACGAAGACAGCCGTTTTGGGGCGCTGTTATCAATCAAGGAATATCCGCCCTTTACCGGCCCGGGCATGCTCGATGGCCTGTTGCAGGTGAACCACGAATTCATCCTGACGCAATCGTTCACGATCGCCGACAAGCCAATTGCGCAAGAGCGCATCAGTCGCCTCCAGCGGCAAATCCGAGCATCGGACGAATCCGGCAGTTCGGTCGAGCAGGATATCGACTTTGCGCTCAATAGCCTGATGAACCAGGAAGCCGTGTTCGGCTTCCACCATCTTTCACTTTTGTGCCTCTCTCGCGATCTGCAGGGCATAAGCCGCACGGTTTCCGAACTTGGCGCCTGCCTCACCGACATGAACATCAACTGGCTTCGCGAGGATCTGAACCTCGAAGCCGCGTTTTGGGCGCAGCTCCCCGGCAACCACAGCTACGTTGCTCGCAAGGCGATGCTTTCGAGCGCGAATTTCTCCGGCCTCTCCTCGATGCACAATTTCGCGACAGGACAGCCGGATCGCTCCCATTGGGGACTGCCGATCACCATTCTCGAAACCACGTCGCAAACCCCGTACTGGTTTAACTTCCATCGCCGCGACATCGGCCACTTCCTCGTCACCGGCCCGACAGGTTCTGGTAAGACGGTCGCGTTGACGTTCTTGCTGTCGCAGGCAATGCGCGTGTCACCGACGCCGAAGGCCGTTTTCTTCGACAAGGACCGCGGCGCGGAAATCTTCGTAAGGGCGATCGGCGGCTCCTATGAGGTGCTGTCGCCGGGAACGCCAACCGGCTTTAACCCGCTTCAGCTCGACAACACCGGTCCCAATCGCGAATTTTTGCTGCGCCTGTTGAAGGCAATGCTGCGTTCTGGCGATCGCACCGACTTCACCCAGGAAGACGACGACACGCTTGAACGGGCGATCGTCCGTCTGATGCAGGAGCCTGCGGCGGAGCGCAATCTGCCGAATCTGGCGGGTCTTCTGGTCGGCCGCTCGCGGGCGGACGCCAATGACCTTCATTCTCGCCTCCGCCCATGGATCGATGGCGAAAAGGCGTGGCTATTCAATGCGCAACATGACGTCCTCTCCTTCTCCGGTCGCAGCGTCTTCGGTTTCGATATGACGAATATCCTCTGTAACGAGGATCTTCGCGCGCCGGCGCTGATGTATCTCTATCACCGCCTGGACGAATTGCTGGACGGCAACCCGGTCATGTTCTTCATGGACGAGGGCTGGCAGCTCCTCATGGACGAGACCTTTTCGGCGTTCATCGTCGACAAAATGAAGACCATCCGTAAGCTTAACGGCATTGTGGGTTTCGGCACCCAGTCCGCCGCGGATATCGCCAAGGCGAAAGCCTCGCATACCCTGATCGAGCAGTCGGCGACCAATATTCATTTCCCGAATCCTCGGGCCGACGAAGACAGCTACATCAAGCGTTTCGGCCTGACGGCGAAGGAATTCAACTTCATCAAGAACACCCCGCCCGAAAAGCGAACTTTCCTGATCAAGCACGGCAATGACTCGGTCATCGCCCGGCTCGATCTCTCCACCATGCCCGATCTCGTGAAGGTGCTTTCCGGGCGCAAGGAGACAGTCGAGGAGTGCGCGGCGCTTCGGGAAAAATATGGCGACGAGCCCGAAAATTGGCTGGCCGAATTTTGCGGATGGGAGAAAGCCGGATGAGGAACAGTCCTGCTCTCGGCGTAATCTCTGCGCTGTGGCTCGGTGTCTCCGGGCCAGCGCTGTCGCAAGTGCCGGTCATTGACGGGGAGGTTCTCGGGACCGACACCAAACGCGACGCGACAACGACCGCAATCCAAAAGACGGATAGCGACCGTCACACGGTCAGCAAAAGCGTCACCTGCTCGATAGATCGGCCCGGCAGAAGTGGCAACGCCGCCTCGGCGGCGACCGCCAATCCGGAAATCGTCGGGCTCGTGAAGCGCGTCGCCCAAGAGGAAGGGGTTGATGAAAGCCTCTTCATGGCGCTCGTCTACCAGGAAAGTCGGTTCAATCCGTGCGCCAAGTCGCCCGTCGGCGCGATCGGTCTATCTCAGCTCATGCCTGGCACCGCGAAGGACCTCGGCGTCGATCCGCACAACATCGAGCAGAACCTTCGAGGCGGTGCGCGCTACCTCAAACAGCAGCTTCGCCGGTTCAACGGCAACGCCAATCTGGCGCTGGCCGCCTACAACGCGGGACCAGGCTATGTCCAGAAGTATGGTGGTATTCCTCCATTTAAGGAGACGCAGGGGTATGTCGCGAACATCACCCAAAAGTGGCTCCCGGCCTTCGGTGGTTCTGACGTTGCCAATATCCCGATGAATTATGGCGGCGGATCGACGTCCTTCACCGGCATGCGCGATTCCACGATCAATTCCATGGCAACGTCGCAGGCGATCGGAGAAAGCAGCGGCAACGTCGCGTCTTGGCTGCAACAACTGAGCGCAATGTCCAGCGGCACGATCCAGGACAGTTGGGACCACAACTCCGGCGCCCGCAATGCCAATCTGGAAATGATGAACCAGGTCATTCGCCTCGGCACGTCGATGGCGGACCTTATGAACTCCCGCAACGCGGTCGATCTCAGTGGCCTGTCCGGATCATCACGCACGAGCGATTTCAAGGATGACGACAACGACGATCGCGAAACGACAGGTATTTGCGATGAGCACGCGGGCCTCGAATGGAGCGCGATTGAGAAAGCTTGCGTCCAAAAGCGGGAACGCGAGGACAACGTGGAACTGATGTTGAACGCCCAATGAGGAGAATTGCCATGAAACGTTTAATTTTGACGGCGTATTCGGTGGCCGCCCTTGCGTCCTCGGGCATGGCGCAAGTCCCGGTAATCGACGCTGCCAACCTCGAGATCGCTGAGAGGACGTCGCAGACGACCGATGATATCCTCGGCACAAACAAGGAAGTGCTGAAAACGGTTCAGGAAACCCTTCAGGCTGTTACCGGAGACCGCGGAGGCGACGCCAACCAGATGCAAAACCTGGCCGTCGGCAACGGCTTTAGCGTCTCGCAGGTACCTTCGTTCGACAGCCTGATGTCGGGTGGCGTCCCGAACTTCGGCGGTATGGGCGGCGATGTCGCCAAGGTCGCAACGACCTTCATCAACGGCCTGCAACTGGTGAAAAATCTGTCCGGCCAGACGGACAGCTCGTTTTCGGGCGACAAGTCCTATGAGGAGATGGTGAACACCGTTCTTGGTGTCGCGGCCCTCGTGACGGGTTCTCAGCAGGCAGTGCAGACACGCCGGACTTCCTTTGAGCAGGCGGGCGCGAATATCGGCCAGGCCAAGGACATCAAGGGCTCCATCGACCAGAACACACAGCTTCAGGTGCAAGCCGGGCTGACGATCAATGAACTGATCGGCGTGATGAATGGTGCCGTGTCGTCTCTCCAGGCCGACAACCAAAGGCGCTTGACCGACATCTCCAACTCCAAGAAGGCCCTCAGCTACAGTGACCAGTAAAATCACCATACCAGCGAAGGTGCTTTTTCCTCTGCTGATCGCGGCCGGCCTTGCCGGCTGCTGTACAGCTGCGAAGGAAAAGACCGCGCCTTGCAAGAGACCTGCGAACCTGACCTCCTACGCGCCGGATCCGCGTCCCGAATGTGGACCGATGATGAGCATCAACGGCGACGCAGCAGCCGCCTTTGCGGCGATCGACGCAATGACGGCTGAATAGGACGATTGCGACGATGCAGGATTTCCTTGGGGCGCTGCTCGACAGAATTGAAGAGACCGGTGCGAATTTCTCCTCGCGAGCCTACGGGATCGTTGGCGACGAGGTGGTGCCGCTGCTCACCATCATGTTCATTGCATATGTGGCCTATTACGGGCTGCAGCTCTTCATGGGAACCGCCCGCGTCAGCGTCGCAGAGATCATCGGCCGCGTGGCCCGCATGCTGATCATCCTGGCCCTGATCAGGGAGTGGGACTACTTCAACACGCTTTTTTTCTCTTGGATGAATAACACGCCGGAAGATGTCGGCCGGGCGATCCTGACCGCCACGGGAACCGGTATCACGGAACCGACGAACGGCCTGTCGATGATCTGGAGAACGGCCAACGAGGCGGCTTCTGCATTCGCTGAGCAGTCCGGCTACTTCTCGGTGCTACCGTCTATGGTCGGGTTTCTGATCATGTTTGCGGTGGCGGTTTTCATTGCCGTTGCGCTGGCGATCCTGCTGCTTGCCAAGGTGATGATGTGGGTGCTGATCGGGACCGCGCCAATCTTCATTGGTTGCATGCTGTTCGAGCAGACGCGAGGTTTGGGCGTCGCCTGGTTCCAGCAAGTGTTGATGTATGCGCTGATCCCGTTGTTCGTCTATGTCGTGGCGGCATTCCTGATCGCAGCCATGGACCCGGAATTAACGAAGGTCAGCAACGCTGCAAACCAGCGTCGCCTCCAGCTCAGTGACATCTCGGCTTTCCTGCTGATCTGCGCCGCCGGTGCCTTTGTCCTCTTCAATATTCAGGTTCTCGCGCAAGGCATTACCGGAGGTGTTGCCGCCGGCATCGGCAATGCTGCGCGTGCTTTCGGCCGTTTGACGGGTATCTCCGCGCCCATCTCTGCCCTCTCGGGCGGGCAACGGCTGGCAGGGGCCGTCGGCAATGCGGGCATGCAAACGAGGGCTCGTACTCAAGAAGGCATGAGAACCAATATTCGAAACGCCGCTGCTGAGGCGATGCAGAACCGCATCAGCAACAACAGCACGCCTCGTTAAGGCGTCAAAGTAAGGGCTAGGTTTAAGGGCTAGACGAATGGCAGAAACGAATGAAGCAGTCCTCCGAAGCTATTTGCAGGACGGCGATCGGTGGGAGCAGGAAATCGTAAAGAAGGCCAAGCGCTCGCGAACGCTCGCTTGGTTCGTCTCGACGATTTTCGGTGCGATAACCTTGCTGTCATTGACGGCGCTGGTGATGCTCGTGCCGCTGAAGAGTTTCGAACCGTACATCGTCGAGGTCGACAAAAACACCGGCTATATGGAGGTCAAGACCGGCCTCACAAAGTCAGCAAACCTTACGGATCAACAGGCGGTCACTCAGGCCAGTGTCGTGCGCTACATTCGTTCGCGCGAGGGATACGATCCCTTTGCCATTGAGCAGAATTTCGGAATTGCCGCACTGCTCTCCACCGGCGATGCGGCCCGTGAGCTTCAGGAGCTCTATAGCGCGGCAAATCCGAACAACCCGGCCAGGGCCTTGGGAAAGAACAAGACTGTCATCGTCGACATCAAGTCTGTGACCTTCTCCAATGCAAGCACGGCCCTGGTGCGTTTTTCGACGATGGAGAAATCCGACACGGACTCGATCACCCGGCATTTTATCTCGGTCGTCCGCTATCGCTATACGGACACCCCGGCGACCAATGAATGGCGCTTCGAGAATCCGTTGGGCTTCCAGGTCTACAACTACCGTCGCGATCAAGAGACGGTGACACCCGGAGGCGATAAATGATCAAACGCCTCCTGCTTTCTGCGGCCTTCACGGCCGCTGTGATGACTCGCGTCCATGCTGCCCAGGCACCACGGCCGGGCTCGCTCGATTCTCGTGTCACCAGCGTCGTCTACCAGTCGAACAATGTGGTGAAGGTTTCTGCCACCTACGGCATCTCCACCATGATCATCTTTGATGAAGACGAGAAGTTCGAAACGATTTCGCTCGGCGACACCGATAGCTGGCAGGTTGCCCCTTCCGAAAAGGGCAACATTCTATTCGTGAAGCCGGTCGCGAAGAACGTCGCCACCAACATGAACGTTGTAACCACAAAGCGGATCTATTTCCTCGAGCTCAACGACCATGCCCCGGCGGACGGCAAACAAGTCTTCGGGATCCGGTTCGTCTATCCCGAAAAGGACCTGAATGCCTTGCTGCGCAAGGAAGCGGAGTACCGGGCGGCAAACCCGAACATGGCGAGTCTCGACAAGGCCAACGTCAACATCGACTATTCGTTTTCCGGCGACCCGGCGCTAAAGCCTACAATGATCTTCGACGACGGGAAGAAGACTTTCTTCAAGTTCGGCAGCCGCGTGCCGGCGATTTTTGCCGTGCAGTCGGACTTCTCCGAGACGTTGCGCAATTTCCGCAAGGAGGGCGAGTACATCGTCGTCGATGGTGTCGCGACACAATATACGCTCCGCGATGGCAACCAGTGGACCTGCATCTTCAACCTTCGCAAGCCTGACTTCGGCGCTCCAGATCCGGACATTCTCGGTCCGGCTGATGACACCACGGCGACGATACGTAGGAGGAGCGGCAACTAATGAAGCGCAGTCCCGAACTTGAGGCCATGACGACGGCCGACGAAACGGCGGTCAGCAACCGAAACGCTGGACGAAATCAAACTTTCGGCATGACCGCCCTTCTCTTGAGTGGCGCTGTGGCCGCTTACTTTGTCCTTGCGACGGCCGGTGAAAATCCGCGTGATGTCGCCGACAGCGACGAGGAATTCCAAACAACGACTTTCCGGCCTCCGTCCTTTGTGCGCGACGAAAAGCAGCCGGAACCAGAGCCCGAGCAAGAAGTCATCAACCTGCCTGCGCCTCCCGAGGTCGTCGAGGAAACCGCCGATACGACCGAGTTTAAGGTCCCAGCGCCGCCAGAGGTCATTGAAGAAGCGCCCGAGGCCGTACAGGTCGAAGCGTTTCCCGAGCGTTACAAGTCGGGCCTGATCAAGCTCGACCAGAAAGGAAACGGAAGCGGTAACGGTAGCCTGTCAGGCGAAGACGAAACCGGGCCGACCGTTGCCGGTGAGGACCGCAACAGCAAGTACTTGGCTGCGGCTGCGGGCCTTGCCGACCGGACGGCCAAGGCCCGGCAGATCGAGCGCATCGACGCGATGATACCGGAGGGAACCTTGATTCCCGGCATCCTCGAGACGGCCATCAACAGCGACCTTCCCGGCCAGATCCGCGCCATCACCTCTCATGACGTCTATTCCTTTGACGGTCGGCGCGTACTGATCCCGACGGGCACGCGCCTGATTGGCGAATATCAGTCGGAGGTGACCCGCGGACAAAAGCGCATCTTCGTCATCTGGACCAGGCTCATTCGCGATGATGGCGTTTCCGTGCGCCTCAACTCGATCGGCACGGACAGCCTGGGCCGCTCTGGCTTGACCGGTCATGTCGATAACAAGTTCCGCGAGCGGTTCGGAGCGTCGATCATGCTCTCTGTTGTCGGCGGCGCTGCCAGCTATCTAACCGGTTATGGCAGCCAGGAGGCCTCCAACGACAGCGACGATGCCGCACGGGGCGAAGAGATCGCGCGGGAGACCATCGCCCAGACCTTCAGCGACATGGCCAATACGGTTCTCAGTGAAAACCTTCGTATTCCTCCCACCATCAGCGTCAGCCAAGGCGAGCGGATCTTTGTCTACGTGCGCCAGGACCTCGATTTTAGCGCCATGTACGACGATCCGGTCACCGAAGCGATGAAGGAGATCCAACGTGAACGTCGCGGCAGGTAACACGATCAAACGCGACCCCCACTACTTCCTCAATCGCGCTCTCGAACCGATCAAGCACTTCCTTCGTGACCCGAAGGTGGTCGAAATAGCCGTCAATAAGCCAGGCCACGTTTATGTGGAGCGGTTCGGGGCCGATCATATGGAGCACCATTTGATCGAGGCCCTGACGGCCGATGAAATCCAGAATATAGGCGAGCGTGTTGCAGCGGCGACCAACCAGTTTATCAGCCGTTCCAAGCCGATCCTCAGCGCGGCGCTTTCAACCGGCGAACGGATTCAGATCGTCCTGCCGCCGGCGGCGCCCGACGGCGGCTCGATCTCGATCCGCAAGCAGGTGGTGAACAACTTCACGCTCGAGGAGTATCGCGACAACGGCTCGCTCGAAAAAGTATCTGTGGCCGTCGGCGGCCTCAGCGACATCGATCGGGAGCTGATCGGGCATCTGCGCGCGAGCCGGATTTACGATTTCATCCATACCGCCATCACTCGACGGGTCTCTATCCTAATCAGCGGCGGTACGTCATCTGGCAAGACGACCTTCCTCAATGCTTGCCTGAAGAGTGTGGATCCGTATGAACGGGTTATCACCCTCGAAGACACACGCGAGTTGCTCCCGCCCCAGCCGAATACGGTCCACCTGATCGCGTCGAAGGGTGATCAGGGCGCCGCGGACGTGACCATTCAAAACCTCCTTGAGTCATCGCTGCGCATGCGGCCGGATCGTCTTTTCGTTGGCGAAATTCGGGGCTCGGAAGCGTTCTCCTTCCTGCGCGCGATTAACACAGGCCATCCAGGCAGCATGTCCACCGTTCACGCGGATACGCCGTTGGGTGCCTATGAACAGCTCGCCATGATGATGCAACAAGCCGGCATGTCCGCGGGTTTTTCCAAGCAGAATCACATGTCTTACATCCAGATGGTCATCCCGATCGTCATCCAGCTCCGCCGTGACGGCGGCAAACGCGGCGTCTCCGAAATCTTCTTTGCCCGGGATGAGGCATGACGAAGGGGCTCCAGGCCTTTTATCTGCTCTTTTGCGTCGGCATAGCTTTCGCTGTCTGGATGCTTGGGTACGGCCTGGGTCTGCAGCTCTTCTACAAGGACGGGCGGGTTCTCGAAGCGACGATCACAAACAACCCTTTTGTTCCCATTCAGCAGTTCTGGATTTATCGCACGAGCCCTGCACTGCAGAAAGTCGCGCTTGGTTCCCTGGTGCCGGCGCTGATCGTCGCCGGTCTGATAGCCTACATCGGCCTGAAGCCGACAAGCAGCCCCTTGGGCGATGCAGCGTTTCAGGACATCGCCTCGCTTCGGCGCGGCAAATGGTTTCGCAAAAAAGGCCACATCTTCGGCCGGATAGGGCGCAGCATCCTGCGCACGAGGGACGATCGGCATCACCTGATAATCGGCCCAACGCGCTCCGGCAAAGGCGCGGGCTATGTCATCCCGAACGCCCTCATGCACGAAGGTTCGATGATCGTCACTGATCTCAAGGGCGAAGTTTTCAAGGCAACCGCGGGCTATCGCCGCCAGAATGGCAGCCAGGTTTTCCTTTTCGCGCCGGGTTCGGAAAAGACTAACCGCTACAACCCGCTCGATTTCGTCCGGACGGAGCGCGGCAATCGCACAACTGACATTCAAAACATCGCCAGCATTCTCGTGCCCGAAAACACGGAATCGGAAAACTCCGTCTGGCAAGCGACGGCGCAGCAAGTCCTTGCCGGCGTCATCAGCTACATCACCGAAAGCCCCTTCTACAAGGACCGGCGCAATCTCGGCGAGGTCAACTCCTTCTTCAACAGCGGCGTCGATCTCCAGGCACTGATGAAGTACATCAAGGAAAAAGAGCCCTACCTGTCGAAGTTCACGGTCGAGAGCTTCAATTCCTATATCGCTCTATCTGAACGCGCGGCCGCCTCGGCGCTTCTCGATATCCAGAAGGCCATGCGGCCTTTCAAAAACGAGCGGATCGTTGCTGCAACGAATGTCACCGACATGGACTTACGCGCGATGAAACGCCGGCCGATGTCGATCTACCTGGCGCCGAACATCACCGACATAACCTTGCTCCGCCCTCTCCTCACCCTGTTCGTGCAGCAAGTCATGGATATCCTCACGCTCGAGCACGACCCCAGTTCTCTTCCCGTCTATTTCCTACTCGACGAGTTCCGGCAGTTGAAGCGGATGGACGAAATCATGACGAAGCTGCCCTACGTGGCCGGCTATAACATCAAGCTCGCCTTCATCATTCAGGACCTGAAGAACCTCGACGAGATCTACGGCGAAACGTCCCGGCATTCCCTGCTCGGCAATTGCGGCTACCAACTCGTCCTCGGCGCCAATGACCAGGCCACAGCCGAATATGCATCCCGCGCGCTCGGAAAGCGTACGATCCGCTATCAGTCGGAATCCCGCACGATCGAATTGATGGGCCTGCCGCGTCGCACGAAGGTGGAACAGATCCGCGAACGTGATCTGATGATGCCGCAGGAGGTCCGGCAGATGCCGGAGAACAAGATGATCCTGCTCATCGAAGGCCAAATGCCGATCTTCGGGGAAAAGCTGCGGTTCTTCGCAACGCAGCCGTTCAAGTCGGCCGAAGCGTTTTCTCAAGGACATATCCCGCAGGTGCAGGAGGTCGAATATCTGCCCCCAAAAGCCGTTCCGGCCACGACCCCGGAATATGCCAAGGGTGGAGGCCATTCCGTCGAAGTGCTCGCGCCGAAGCCCGCGGAGCCTGAGAAACTAGAGGCGGCTGTGCCAATCGTGTCGGTTGCCGCAACACTGGACGACGCGCAAGTGGAGAAGGCTACTCCTGCGACCAAGCGAACCGTCCACAAAAACGCACTGCGACCGAAGACAAAGCCGGCGCCTGCCAAGACGGAGGATGCGTCCGCAAACCTTGGGGCCATGGAAGCTCGAATAAAGGCGATTGAGGACGGCCTGAGGCCAAAGGCCGCACAGCTCAAGGCAACGGTCGAAACGAAGGTCGAAAAGCTCGGCAGTAAGTCACCGACCGCGCGCCGCAATTACATGGACATCTTCAACACGACGATACCTGATCCCGTCGAAGTTGGGGTGGCAGGCGAATAGTAATCCATCGGTTTATAACAGGGGACACAATGGCAGAATGGCGGTGGCGAAATGGCTTCTCTACCTCTTTGCATTTGCGAGAGAGAGCTGCGGCAGCCTTGCGTACCGATCGGGAAGCGGAGGCGCGCCTTCGTGCACTTCAAGAAACGAAGGATGCGCTGGACGCCGAGGCGCGGGTCATTCTGCATATATGGAGAGTAAAGCTGTCAGAGGCTTGTCCCAGCCCGGAAGATTGCGAAGGTTTCCACTCCGCATATCGGTCGCTCACCGAGCGGCGCCTGGAACTTTTCGAGCCCTGGCAGGCCGCTAACGCGGATTTGGTATCTGCTCATCAAGACGCGAAGCGCTTGTTGCAGGAGATCAAACCACGTATCCGCATGATCTCTAATATATTAATTGCGTACCCAGGGTCGACATCGTAAAATGCGAAGGGTAGTAGCTTGCGTTCTCGCCGCGTGGCGCATTCCATTGGCCGCGAATCCACTGAGGTCATGATGTCCGATCAACTGCAGGCCAAGAAGCCAAACGCCATCGACGTTCATGTCGGCAGCCGTATCCGATTGCAGCGCGCACTAAAGGGAATGAGCCAGACGACATTGGCCGAAGGGCTTGGCATCACATTCCAGCAGGTCCAGAAATACGAAAAGGGCACAAACCGGGTTGGCTCCAGCCGGTTACTGGCCATCGCCAACATTCTCGGCGTCCCCGTGGCTTGGTTTTTCGAGGATGGACCCGTCAGTCCTCCGACGCCGCTAGGAATGGGGCCCGGATCCGGCAGGGAAATCACGGAGTTCCTGAACTCTGCCGAGGGGCTGTCGCTCAATCGCGCCTTCGCGGCGATTGAGGATGACAAGGTTCGACGGAAGGTCGTTGACCTGGTTAAAACCCTGGCGAGAGAGGCTTCTGCATAAGACCAAAAACTATCTGGCCAGTCGAGGTACCACGACGGCGATCGTCCCGTAAATTCCGAGCGGTCGCCGTCGATTGTCGAGACACATTGCGAGCGTTGAGAGTTGCTCAGCGGCCGATGGTGCGAGGGCGGCCAGGCTTCACTTACTGACCTAATAAGTAAGCCGGCACCTACAACGGCCAGAAGCTGCCGAGGTACGCAGCTGCCTCACTTACCCAAGCTGCCGTCTCCCGATACCAGGACATGACCGCATCATACGCATACTGGACTGCGGCTAGAAAAATTACGAACAACACGATTACGCCCATTGCCTTACCAACCCCCTCTTCGCCTTTCGCGTCGTTGGACTGGATGACGTATTGCTGCCGCTTATCGTTCAACATTTTCCTTAACGGTCCCGATCGTCGCGGTCGCGTTCCTTCTGTTCGATCTGTTCCTGCTCGAGCTCCTCGAGACGAGGGATATGTTGCTGGGCGGGATCCGTGCGGGTCGTCTCTCCGGTACGTTGTGCGGCTCCCCGATCCTCATGTAGCCGATCTTCCAGTCGATTTGTAGCATCAACGGTGGAGGCGAGCTCGTGAGCTTCCCGCGCATCGTCATCGATTGGCTTCCGATCCGCTTCCTCGGCACGCAAATCGCGCTTTTGCTCCTCCTCGGCAGTCGAAGTCCCCGCCTTGTCCTTTGCCTCCGACGGACTATCGGCATAGTTCTCCACCTGGTCGATCGCCCGTTGTAGACCGGGATCCTGCTCGGCTACGTCTCGAAGGTAGCTGTTGCCCTCGATCGCCATTTGCGCGGCACGCTGGATCGCCTGGGCAAGCCCGGCCTGCATTGCCTGCCTGCTGTCGGCTGAAAACTCGCTGGCCTCGATGCGATCAAGCCCCTGGCGATAGTGTTCGATGTCGATCAGGGCTTCATTTCCGGCCTCGACGACAGTCTCACCATGTTTGGCGATCGCGGCATCCCATTCCTCATTGACCGGATCACGCGCCTCTTCGCTGACCTGCTCCGCCAGAGCCTCCTTGCGTTGTTCGTAGAGTTCGACCAGTTCCCGCTTCTGGTTGACGAAATCTCGGGCAAGCCCTGCGACCTCATCGAAGTCGGCGCGGGCATCTGGAGCAACGGTGCGCTCCAGCTTGAACAAGGCCGTTTCGACCCGCTTCTCGTACGCCTCGAACTCTGCTCGTGTCGTTTCGCGCAATTCTTGACCCTCCAAGACCATCTCCTGGAATGTAACCAAATTGGCGCGGAAATTCGACCCGAAATCTGCATGAATGACGCGGGCGTCGCCCGGCATTGTCGGAGCTGAAATCCCGGTTTCCAAGTATTTCTTGTGCTGTATGGCATAAGAAACGGCATGACGGTCTTCACTCGCCAAGGCGACCTTCTGCCACGACTCCCGCGCCAATATGATGTATTGTCGGCTTCTGTCGCTCTTCGCAGTCGTGAGCCGGCCGCCGCGTTTGGCGTCATACCGTGCCTGCGCCGGCTCGCTGGTGCCGACATGCTCCGTGCGGCCGTTGTGGCTCACCGGCCGAACCTGAGTGCGTGTGAACGCCGGCGGACTGGCAAACTCGCGCCGATCCGTCATTTCCATTTGGATACCGTGTTCCCGCGCCTTTTCGGCCATGGCCGATCGCCATTCACGAAATACCGCCGGCGTGGTCTCGATGCGATCGCCGGCATCCGACCGCATGGCGACGATCGCGTGCGCATGAACGTGTGGTCGCTTACCGCCCTCCCCCGCCTCTTTCGGGTCGCTGGCAGGATCGTGCATGGCAAAGACGTAGCGATGCCCCGAAAACTGGTGCGCCAGGAAATCGCGTGCTGCCCGCTCGAACGCCGCTACGTCCGTTCCGGCGCGCGCCGACATGATGACATGCATCACATCGCGGCTCTTTCGGCTATGCAGCTCGCCGCGCCATTCCTTCAGCACCAGATCGCCAGCCGCCTTTTCGTCAGATACCGGCCGGCCGCGATCATCGCGAACATCCTGATGATGCTCGACCAGGTCACGCAAACGGCTGGCGCCGAACTCGACGCCATTCCCGTACCCCTGAAACGTGAAGGTCGCACCGGCCGCGCTGGCGGCCGCACTGACGTCATATCGGTGCTGAACGATGCCGGCCGCCTTCACATCTCCTGTCAGCCGCTCACCCTGTCCGCTTCTGAGGACGACAAGCCCTGTAACCGATATTGATCGGTCCGCTATTTTCGCGATGGTATAGCCATAACGGCGATCACCAAAGCCGCTCGATAACGTGCTCCGCACCTGCTCATGCAAGGCGTCCGTGGACTGAAGGCCGGCAGCTGTGATCTCGACTCTGAAGCTCGCGATGTCGCGGCTTTCGGCGCGGTTCTGGAAAAGATAATCCCAATCACCGCGCACCCGGGCCAGATCCTCGCGGCCCTCAAGAATCCTCCCGTTTTCGTCCTCAACCTTCAGCTCCCCGGATCGAGACACGTAGTTCAGCATCGCTCCTACGCGTGCACCGCCCCCATAGGATGCCATTTTGACAACCGCCGGCTGGCTTCCTTTGGCGATGGCGGCAAGCCGCGCCTCCATTGGTCGGCCTGCCGCCGCCGGCATTGCCTGGGAGCGAAGAGCACTTCGGATTTTCGAACCGGTGCCCCCTGCACCACCAGAGCCGCCGCCACCGCCAGCGCCGAGCTGTGCCATTTGTTTGAGCCGCTTGCGCATCTCTTCCTCAGCCGCGGCACCCCGGCCACCCGACGCCATCTCATGCAAAAGCGCTGCACGCCGTTGTTCCCATTCGCTGGTGAATGCGCCGAAGAAGATCTCCAAGGGCTACGTCTCCCCTCGGCGCTGATATCCGGCCCGTCGCGCCAAAGAGCGAAGCTCGCTCATCACTGCCGCCTGAATGCGTTGAACGTTCTCAAGGTTGATATCCAGCTCACTTGGATGGACCCCGCGGCCACTGTTGAGCGCCCTTGCGACCTGATTGAGATTGATGCCGATCATCCGCATATCTTCAAGCAGCGCCGCCATCACCAGGCGATCTTCTCCGGTCAGGATCGGCCGAACACCCGCCCCTTCCAAATTCAAGGAACGGAAAAAGCTGGAGACGGTCATGCCCGCGTCCGCTGCGGCCTTCTCGATCGCCGCATGCTCGTCGTCAGTCACCCGCACATGCAGGGTTCGATCTTTCTTCACTGGCTCCAAAGGCGCGGTGAATTTGCCATCTTCCATATCGCCTTTGGCCCCCTACTGGCGCTTGCGACAGTTGATCGAGGGCTCGTCCCTCGATTGTGGAAAATGGCGTAGCACATTTTTCCGTATCCTGCCACCAACAATATGGAATCCTTTAACTTAACATCGTCGAGCCGCACTCACGTCGCTCGTCCGTTTGAACTGTCAGGGCCGGACTTCGCCCCGCCCCTCAAGTCGTGGAAACGCTCACCAGGGTTCACCTCCAAATCCGCTTCTGAAGGCCCTTGTCTGCCCCCGTACTCAGCTGCAAGGGACGCTCCGCTCTTCGCCCTTGCAGCTTGCGTGCGAGCGTCAGTATCGGTCCTTACGCGGCTCCGGGGTTCACTGATCAGGCAGCAATTTCAGGGGGTCGCCGCCTCTGATGTCGTGTGAAAATTCCACACGAGTTAATCACACGATGCTTTCACACCGGCATATCGACACAGCATGGGGATGATTATTCAAACGATACGCACTTGGTTTAGTGGAACAGATCGTCTACACCACATGGTAGCAGCATGTTTCGATGCCGTGTGAGCACGTACTCACATCATGTGTCCGTGCGATTTGCTATTCCCGTGCGGACACCCAACAAGCCGCCGAGATGATCGGCTGGCAAAAGGAGTTGCCACATATGCCACTATGCATCTCGGCCGTCAGCGGCAAAGGGGGAGCCGGTAAGACGACAGCGGCTATTCTGATCGCAGGGGAATATGCCCTTCAGGGAAAGCGCGTCCTTCTCATCGACGCCGACGGTCGTCAAAATCTGCAGGAATGGTGGAAGCGCAGCGAAGCGAAAGACAACGTTCCTGAAAACATCGAGCTCGTCACCGCTGCACGCCAGACCGCCGTCCAACACCTTCTGGACAACGACGCAAACAGGTTCGATGTCGTTTTGATGGATACGCCCGGCCAGGACACAGTTCTAAGGGACACCATCATCGCCGGGTCACACATCGTCTTGACGCCAATTCAGCCAAACCAGGACGAGATTAAGGCGGCCGGACAGGCCGCGGCCGACACAGCCGATATCTCCGACAAAGTCGGTCGGCTGATCCCCCACGCAAATTTCGTCACCAGGGTAACCCTGCCAGCCAGAGCGCTGGAAGCGTATCGGCTGATCAGACCGTTCGTGCAAAATCTACGTGACGGCGGCTACGACTCCCATCTACTCGAAACCGAGCTTGTAGAGCGCAATTGCTATCGCGAGATCCGCAATGGTTACGGCACCCTGCAGATGCTGGAACTCACCGATCCGGTGAGAAAAGCGAGAGCGGAAGTGATGAGCTTGGTCCAGAACATCGAAGGGCTTCTGTCAGGACAAGGAGAGGTAGCGGCCAATGGCTAAGGGTCAAACGACGGTTTCTGATTTTGCAGTCGCGCCACGTCGCGCCCGCGCAGTGGACACGAGGCAGGACGATGCAGACCTGGCAGCGGAAGGGCCAGCAGAACAAACGCGGCCAGACAATGAGCCTCAAGAACCTGAAGCTCTTAACATCGCGCCTGCAACGACGAGCCGCTTGATTGCGCCGACAGAAGATGCCCGTCGCGAGCGTGCGGTGAGCAAAGCCCTGCAGCGAGAAGATTCCAGGGTTCGCTTATGCGACCTGAAGAGGGCGCGCGATCGAGAATCCAAACATTACGTCAACTGCCCGTTGAACTATGAGACGAAGAAACGGCTGGAAAGAGCGTCATTTGAGAACGACGTGAAGATGACCAAAATCATGCAGGCGGCAATCGATCAGTATCTCAAGGATAACGGCTATTGATCCAAGAAGGGCTTCGGCTGCGTCCTCGAGGAGTTCGGTCTTGGTGGAATTGGGGTTTGAAACTTCGGCATTGCTGAAGCATTTCGGTTCACCGCATTAGGGAAACGTCTATCAAAAGTCGCCTTACCCCCAAAAAAGCAGTGGAATTCTCGGCGAACCACCGGCGACGGGGCGTGCCAAATCGCTTCAACTTGATGCATAGTGACTGCCTTGAGGGTGGCTTCAAAAGTGAAGGTATGGTCGGTGGTTAATCTGAGTAGCTACAAGAGCGCACGGGATTTGGTTGAAACAACCGATCCGGAATTAGAGAGACCAGTCTATCGCAGACCCGGCTTCGACGGCATCCAAACGTCCCATGAGATGGACGAACGCATCTCGGCCTTTCTCAAGAACACGCGCGAAGCCAAGGGGCTTTCCCGTGCCGAACTGGCGCAATTGCTTGGGCTGTCGGTCTCCGTTTATGGACGATACGAGCGCTCCGACTCCCGTATGACGGTTCCTCGACTTATTCATCTCTGCGAGCTCATGGGCTTCATGCCCACCGACATGATTTTCGAAACGGCGCCTCATCTGTGGGGCAAGACCCCGGAAGAAGCAGAAGATCGGATGAGACTGACAAAGCTCGTTGAGCGCCTGCCGCACGACACCATGCGGGATTTGATCCGGCTGCTGGAGCGCATGATGCCGGCGGAACAAGACTGAAGACGATGTCACCGGTATGAGCGATGGCTAATAGGAGGAGCAGTCGCCGCCCGCGCGAGTCGAGCAGCAAGTCGCTCGCGCTTAGAACCGTTGAAACGAGGAGTTCGTCGCTGTATGTGGGGCGACGTTAGATACGGCGCCTCAAGCTACCGGTAGGTTCAGATCTTATGAAAAAGCCACAGCGCAAATTCGTTGTCGAGTTCAAATCGGGCCGTCGCCTGACAAAGGGTGGCGCAAATTCGATTTGGGGGAACACAGATCTCAAGGCCGTTGCCCGCGAGGTTGAAGATCAATCCTCTCACCTGTTCGCGGCCACTAAAACCACTGAACCGGATGTCACGGAACCGACGCGTCAGCCGGGTGCTCATTTCGCTCCTGCCGAACCAGTGGTGGAAGGTGTCGTTCCTGAGGCGCTGACAAACCCGATTAACGCGGACAGCCCAGCATCACCTTCCGCTATCATCGACGAGATTTCCCAGCCGGACCCGACTCCAGTCGAGCCTGTGACGGTATCGAAGATCAATCAGGTTGCCGAGCCCGAACAAACCCCGCTCGCGCCGCCGGCTGTACGGAAAACTGTCAAGGCGTCCAAAAAGGCTCCTCGCCCTCAGGCGCCGGCGGCGCGCGCTGTGACGGCAGCGACCACCCCGGACGACCTGGCCACGCTTGAGGCCGAAAACAAGCATCTTCGGCAACTCTTGACCAGCCAACTCCGTGCGCAGAATGCAGAGCTCAAAAGAATGCTCGAGCGGTTTTGACCGACTCCCATTGGGCGCTTAGAACCGAGCAGACGTCGTCCTTCCGCCTGGTTCTACAGCTTCACCCACTGTCCCGCTATCTGCCCGACCGCTTTGGCGGTGATGGCGCAGGCGTCGCTCAAAGAGCTCGGGTCCTTTCCCACGGGCGACGGACAAGCATTCCAGTCGATACATTATGCGATCCTGGCCGCACAAAACCGGAACATATCGAGAAAAGGCCCCAGAATCCCACGAGGATGACCTGGAGCCTTCTGTCTGAGCGTTCGAATTCACAGACCCGCCATCTATGGCACAATATTTCGTCGTCGTCGCGCCGCGAACGACCGAGCGAAGGGAACCTTTGCACTCATTGTCGCAACGATGCAACATCATCTCAGCAGCTGCCTCATAACGAAGAGTGCTGTTTTTGGCGGCAATGCCGAGCCAGCGTCAGATGGCAGATCCGGATATCTGCCATCTGCAACTTCATTTCAGAAAGGACCGGAGGACGTTTGTCGCCAGTTTCGCGGCCGAGTTCTGGAAGTCGTTGATCCCTAGCGCACCGCAGAAGTTGATTGCCCCCGCGGAAAACACTTTCCCGCCCGTTTCACGTTTGAAGAATACGATCTCACTGCGAACCTTCGGGTTCAGATCGCCGCCCAGATTGTGTTGGACCTCAAGTTCTTCCTCGATGAATGGCAGGTAGGTCCGATTGTGTCGAGATCGCGCGAGAACAACAGCACCTTTGGGCGTTCCCAAGGCCTCATTGCTCGCGTCCAATTCGTCGCTCGCAGCTGCGCCGAGAATTTCACCCTCCTCACCGATCACGTTGCCAACGCCTTCAAAGAAGTCCGCGCACTCCGCCCCGTAAGACGCTTCGGTTCGCTCGTAACCTGAGCCGTTCGTGAACCCGACGGCGACGCTACCGACGCCCGTTAAGAGGTTTGGCGCCAACCCACGATGCCTCCATAGCCCTCCGGTCTGTCCGTTCGTAGAGAGTCTGACTTCAAGGGGATGGGACGTCCAGTTTCGCTGCCCGGCATAGCCCCTGCGAGCTTCGATAACTCCGAGGTCAGATGGGTCGTGACCCGTCACCCAGTAGAAGCCATTGCCCCCCATGTACATGAGATTGCCGGCCGCGCCGAACTCGTGCATGGCCTTCAGATTTTCGGGTGACGGGTACTCAGGATGGGTTCCGGTAATGACGACACTGTACGTCTTTAGGAACTCGGAGCCCAGCGTATGAACATCCTCGTCGGTGATAACGTCAAAGGGCACCTTGCAATGATCAAGCCAGCGCGGAATGTTCAGATCTGCAAGGAAATGCCGTGGAACCTGGGTGCACCACCATTCCTCGTAGTCAGGCGAAAGGTTGAGAAGTGGCCGACGCCTGGACGAGTAGTGAACGCCGGACCCGTCTGCATGCCGGTCATAGATGGAAGCTCCTAGTAGCGGCTCCGACCCAAGCGCTTCATCGAACTCATTCAAACGGATGCCATCTGTATCTGCGGCGATTGCAGCTCCCCGATCCGAAAAGGCGAGACGTTCATTGCCGTATGCGATGTAGGTGTTGGTTGGCAAAATGAAGAGAACTTTGGCCCGTACATCTTTCGGCCGTACGACGAGAGGCAGCCTCAGCCTTTCGCCCCCGTCTGTATGGATATCGATCGCGTAGACGCCGGATGTGCAGTCCTCTGGAATTTCAATCTCGAGGGTCTTGTTCCATTTCGCATCGGTGAGGTCGAACGCGTGCACGTGGATTGCGCCGTAATAGCGGCTGTCTGTGTCTTGAAAGCCGTTTAGGATGTCCGGTTTCAGACGACCCAAAATGCGTCGTGTGGGGTGGTTCAGGAATTGTCCCGTGACACCATTGACCGTGAGCGTAGGGCTCGCGAAATCCGCAGAGAAGTCGAAAGCGGCTACAGGCTGCGATCGGTCCCTATCATTGAAAACCGTCGGCCCCTCGAACTTTGCGTAGCAACCGCCTCCAAAGCTTCGAACACCGCGACCCACGCTGATGGTCCAACGTTCTTCCGTTTGCGAAGCGTCGAACGAAGCGACAATTTCGTAGCCGCCGACAACGGCGGTCAAAGTCCCCGCGGCACGATCAACGCGAATGCTCAGGTCGACCCACTCGTCGATAACGAGCGGAATAGTTCCGCCTTGATCTCGGACGTCGCCCTCAATGGCAAGGCCATTGCTCGAGACAACCATTTGCGCGGAAATCTGGCTGGATGACACCTCCGTCAGGACACGGCGACTGTTATCGAGAAGCGTAGGTTGCACCGGTATATCGACAGAAAAGGCTCTTGGGAGAGCTTCACCGTCGAGCGAAAATGTAAAGCCGCTTCCGGCGTCGAGCGGCTGCACCGCGATATCGGACTCGATCTCCGAAAACCCAGCGACGATCCGGCTCTCCGTCTCGAATGGGCCGACTTTGGCCAGCTTCACTAGGCGCGCAGTGGCGCGTCCGTGACCCGATATCCGCCCAACGATCGTCTCGCCTGGGACATAGCTCAGTAAGTCGAGATAGCCCATCAGCTTCTCGTTCATATTTTGTCTCCAATATTTAGAATCGTGAGGGACTGGCTAGCAAGATCACAGCGCCCGCCAGTCCGGTTCGGCGGCGGCCTATTATTTTGCCGTCAGCCGGTCGCGGTATCGATCCAATACGACCGCAAAGATAATCACGGCGCCGGTGATCATCTGCCGAATGAAATCAGTAAGGCCTAAAAGGATGAGACCGTTTGCGAGAACACCGATCACACACGCACCCAACAAAGTCCCGATGATGGTGCCCCGTCCACCGTTGAGGCTCGTTCCGCCAATGACGACGGCGGCAATTGCGTTCAGTTCAAACCCCGACCCGATGATCGGACTGGCCACGTTCAAACGAGCCATGTAAGCGATCGCCGCTACGCCGGCGGTGGCGCCGCATATTGTGAAGGCCGCAACTTTGTAGGCGAAGACGTTATGGCCAGCCAGACGTACTGCCTCTTCATTGTTGCCGATGCCGTAGAGAATCCTTCCGAAGATCGTTCTGTTAAGAATGATCCAGCCCAGTGCGACCA
Source organism: Ensifer sp. ENS02 (assembly GCF_014851885.1). Lineage (NCBI taxonomy): Bacteria > Pseudomonadati > Pseudomonadota > Alphaproteobacteria > Hyphomicrobiales > Rhizobiaceae > Ensifer > Ensifer sp. ENS02. Next base: position 42,341 of record NZ_JACVAO010000021.1, read on the forward strand.
GAATCAGCGCGATGAGAAACAACAAGGGAATGCCGCCAAGCGACATGGAGCCGAACGCGTTGAACGCAGGCGGAAAGGAATAGATCGTGCCCGCATTCGTCACCTGCAATGCGCCGCCTCGAGCAATGTTGAGAGTGCCGAGTGTGACAATGAACGACGGGATCTTCCACCAGGCGCTGACAACTCCATTCAAAACGCCACAAACGACACCAGCTCCGATCGCGCCGATGACGGCAAGGACGATCGCGGGACCGGGTTCGAGCCCTGGCGCCGTGATAATCAGGCCGGCGATCACCGCAGAAAAAGCAAGCACCGATCCCACAGATAGGTCGATCCCACCGATGAGAATGACGAAGGTCATCCCAACCGCAAGAATGACATTGATCGTGATCTGGGTGAGGATGTTTGTCAGATTGCTCGTGGTCAGAAAGTGTTCGGTCGATAGCGAGAACACCGCGATCAGGAGCAGCAATGCGATCCCAATTCCGGATTGCCGGAGGAATGCCTTGCCGTTCATACTAACTCCACTGAAATTTTGGTGAACAATGTCGGTCATGCCCGGCCCTCCTCGGCGTAGGCGAGTTGCAAAATACGTTCTTCGGAAAAATCCTTGCGCGCGAGCTTGCCCGCCAAGTTCTGTTTCGACATCACCAAGATGCGGTCGCACAAGGTCATAAGTTCTGGAAGTTCGGACGAAACAATGATCAAGGCGAGCCCTTGCTGCGCAAGCTTTCTTAGAAGCGCGTAGATTTCAGCCTTGGCGCCGACGTCGATGCCACGGGTTGGCTCGTCGAGCAGCAAGATCTGCGGTTTTGTAGCAAGCCACTTGGCCAAGACCACTTTTTGCTGGTTTCCGCCCGATAATGTCGATGCAGGATCCGTGGATCGACCGTACTTCAGCCGGACCTCCTCGCCGATCGTCGTTGTCAGCGCTCGCTCACTCTCGCCTTTCAAGAACTTCAACCTGGAAACACTTTGAAGACATGCAAGTGAGATGTTGGATGCAATCGGCATGTCAAGGATCAACCCTTCTGTCTTTCGATCCTCAGTGACAAAGCCGATGCCGTCGGCAATCGCATCCTTGGGGCTTCGATACTTCCTCTTCTTCCCGTCCCGACGCATGTCGCCGCCGATGACGGGATCGACAGCAAAGATGGAGCGAAGAAGCTCGGTTCGACCCGATCCAACCAGGCCGGCGATACCAACGACTTCGCCATAACCTACCGAAAGCGACAGCCCGCGAGATCTGCTCAACGCGGCCGGCCGCCAATCATCCAGCGCCAGGGCCACGTGGCCTGAACTGGTCTCCTCATGACTATGGGCCATCGCGGCAGCAAGTTGTCGACCCACCATGTTCGATACCAGATCTTCCGGCGTCGTCTGCGCGATTGGGACGGTAAGGACGGACTTGCCGTTTCTGAGAACTGTTGCCCGATCGCAGATCGAAAAAATCTCATTGAAGTGATGTGACACAAAGACGATCGCAACACCTTCAGATTTGAGGCGAAGGACGATCTCAAAGAGCCTTTTCGTCTCGCGCTCCGTCAGAGTGGCGGTCGGCTCGTCGAGAATGAGAATGCGGCTCTCCGACATCAGAGCGCGTGCAATTTCGACGAGTTGCTGGTGCGCCACACCGAGTTGCTCAACAGGACGACGCACATCAATGTCGCTCAAGCCAACAGCCGCCAGAGCGGCACGCGACCGGGAATACAGCGCCCGATAGTCTATCCAGCCGAGCCTGTTGCGCGGAATGTCCTCGAAACAGATGTTTTCGGCGATCGACAGGTGGGGAAGAAGGCTGAACTCCTGGTGTACCACCTGGATTCCGAGACGTTTCGCATCGGACGGCGCGCTAGGTGTGTAAGGTTCCCCAAAGAGCTGGATGGCACCCTCGTCACGAGCGACGATCCCGGTAAGTATCTTGATAAGGGTAGATTTCCCCGCGCCGTTCTCACCGACGAGAGCATGTATTTCGCCCGGCCGCAAATCGAAGCTGACGCCATCAAGCGCGACCGCTCCGCCGTACCGCTTCCGAACATCGGATAGCACAAGAATTTCCTGCATGTTTCACCCCGTTCAGGTGCACGCCCCACATACGAACTGCAAAAGTCGTGAAGAAATCGGCCGCTCGCCTACTTCGCGCGCGGCCGTGTCCGCTACTTCGCGTCGGCAGCAGTGATCAGCTTGACTTCACCTTTTACCCAGCCTTTGAGCGGCGTCTTCGTTTCGAGCGAGGCAAGTGCCAGATCAATCGCCTTCACGGCCTGCTGAGCAGCAAACATGTCCAGGGTGGCTAGGAGCTTTCCGTCCTTGAGGAAGGGTTGCACGGCATCCAAGTTGTCGAAGCCCACGACCTGGATTTGTCCGGTCTTGCCCGCGGCCTCGATAGCCTTGATTGCGCCGATGGCCATGGAGTCGTTCGCGGCCATCACACCCTGAACGTCGGGGTACGCCGCGAGCATGTTGGTGAAGACGGTATTTGCCTGTTCGGTTTCCCAATAAGCCGTCTGCGATGCGAGAAGAGCGAGTTTCCCTTCTTCGATCGCATCGACGAAGCCTTGCTTGCGGTTGACCGCGTTTTCTACCCCTGGCGCCCCTTCTAGGACGACAACTTTTCCACCCGGGCCGAGCTTTTTGGCAAGCACGTCGCCCACCAGCTTTGTCGCTTCGCGGTCATCGGGACCGTAGTAGCCGATATCGATTCCTGCATCCTGCATCGCCTTTGGGTCGAGCGGCGTCAGCATGTCGATAACTTGGATATTGTCGTCAAGGGCGCGCTTGAGCGGGGGAACCAGCGCTCGGGAGTCGCCTGGGATGATGATGATTGCGTCCACCTGTTGGGTGATCATGCTGTCGATCGCAGTTAGTTGCGTGTCGACGTCGGTTTCGGACTGCATTCCTACTGCTTTCAGCACGAAGTCACCGCGCTCTGCTTCATAGGCCTGCGCGCCATCAACCATTGTCTTGTAGAATGGGTTTGCCAAAGACTTCATGACCAGGCCAATCACCGGTTTGTCCGCGGCCCAACTGTTGGAGGCAGCGAGTGCGGACATTGCGACGAGTGCACCAATTAGGAGGCTTGCTTTTTTCATCGTGTTCCCTTTTTTTCGTTGTTTTCCGCTTAGACGCAGCGCCCTCCCATGCTGGCCGCTGAGTCACCCTCGCTTTCGCTGGAATCTCGGCACAACAGACCTGCAGTGTTGCCCGACAATTACTCGGACATCACTGAACGATCTCGGACCGTTTGGCGCTGTTTGCTAAGCCTCCCTCTTCGAGGCGCTAAAGGGGTACCACTCACGATGCTGGCCAAGTATACCCCATTGGATATATGGCGTTGCGCTCATGGCTTCGAATAGAGGCGATCATCTCGCCTAGTTTGCCGGACCCGCTCCAAGCCCCTTCATTCTTGGAAGGTTTCGAAACGAGAAGAGGCGCCTTACGGCGCCTCTGGGTAAGCCAACTCTCACAGTTCAGCCTTATGCGTAGGTCACTTTCTGTGGTGCCAGGGGTGCCTTGCCTCTGATTGCATCTGACAGCTTCTCTGCCACCATCATCACGGGGCTGTGCAAGTTCGCATTGGTAATTCGCGGCATCACCGATGCGTCGACGATGCGCAACGCCTCGGCGCCGTGTACCTTGCCATCGCTATCGACGACCGCCATGTCGTCCGAACCCATTCTGCAGCTGGAACATGGATGATATTGGGTGTTGACGTTTTTCCTAAGCCAGGAAAGCAGGTCGGTGTCACTCATCTTATAAAGGCCAGGATCGACGGGTTTCCCGCGCAACCTGTCCCACGCCGATTGGTGAACGATCTCGTCCGTATGCCGAATGCCATCCATGAGGTCGATCTGGTCTTGCCGCTCGGCGAGGTAGTTGAGCACGACTTTTGGCAGCACACGAGGGTCAGCCGACGTTAGCGTAACAGCGCCACGGCTGCGCGGAAGTGCAAGGCAGGTCTGATAAACAAAGCCGTCTTCGGCCGTTACACTTCCGTGAGACAACTCACCCAGAACAGGCAGGAATTCGTGCTGGATATTTGCATATTCGGCCCGCTCGCTACTTTTGAAAAACGAGCCGGTTTCCCACAGGTTGGTAGCGCCAAGACCGGACCTCAGGAACAGCCATTGGGCGCCGACAGCCGCCATCTTGAACAGGTTCATGTTAACGCCCGGCGAGACACCTTTACGCGCCGCGCGATACTTTACCGAAACCGCAATGTGATCCTGAATCCCCTTTCCGACTCCCGGCAGATCGATTGCCGTCTCGATACCCACAGCTGCCAGTTCAGCCTTCGGCCCTACCCCGGAAAGCAAAAGGACATGCGGTGTATTGAACGCGCCGCCGCAAACGATGACCTCTCGCTCAGAAAATACCTCGTGAATCGCTCCGTTTTGTTCGAAGCGCACGCCCACCGCACGCCTCTTATCAAAGAGGACACGGTGCACGAGTGCGTTGAGCTTGAGGTGCACATTGCCCTTGCTTAACGCCGGCCGAAGGTATTGCCGTCCGGAGCTCGCACGGATCCCGTGATCGATGTTCGCCTGATAGGCGTGCACGCCCTCCTGTCGAAAGGCGTTGTAGTCTGCATTCAGAGGATGGCCAGCCTGTTGGCCCGCTTCCAAAAACGCCCGAAACAACTCATGCTGGGCCTTCATGGTCGTTATCCGGATCGGCCCTTCGCTTCCACGATACTCGTTCCCGCCGCCGTCGAAGTTCTCCAACCGCTTGAAGTAGGGAAGGCAGTGCGCATACGACCACTCAGGCAGATTAAAGTCGCGGGCCCACCGGTCAAAGTCGCGAGGGTTTCCGCGCACGTAAACCATACCGTTCAGGGAACCCGATCCGCCGAACATCTTACCGCGAACATGCGTGACATGACGCGGACCCAGCTCAGGTTCGGGGCCAGTATCGAACGACCATATGCGCCTCTTGTCAGTGAGTGGAAAGGAAAGGGCCGCGGGCATGCGAACAAAAACGGAATTGTCTGAGGGGCCGGCCTCGAGAACCAAGACGCGGACAGCCGGATCCTCGCCCAATCGCTTGGCCACAATCGAGCCTGCGGCACCCGAGCCAATCACAACGTAGTCGTAGCTTTCTTTCGCCATTACAAACACTTCCCGTAAAAAGGCTCTCTTCAGTGTCGGGTGCAGAATCCCGGGCGCGCGTCCCAACGCCAAGCCCCAGGAGCGATGCTGGTGCTCACGAACGCGGTAGGACAACCGATAGTTCTGCGCTATTCTTTGACAGAGTTAGCGGAGTAGCGATCCGAGCGGGTATACCCCATTCGGGATATTGATGGCTTGGCTGCCGTCGAAGAGGTTTGGGGGGCTCTCAAAGAGCTAACCAGTGCAAAAGGGCTTGGAAAGGCGAGAATATAATTGAGCACCACGAGTGAGAAGCTGGATGCCCGCGCAGCGGTCGCCTTTGCGCGCGAACTTTATCAATCCAGGGGGCGACATGAGTATCCCGCGGTTCTCTTTTCTGCGCTTCGGAAAGTTGCGCCATTCGACATTTATACGGTCACCGTGTTCTCAGCGAGCGCCCGGCCATTTTTCCTGTTCGGGAACCTTGCGGAGTTTGTTTCCTCGAAGGTGATCGATAAATTTCTTTCCGGCACCTATCTGCTCGATGCGGTATACACTGCGTGCAGCGAAGGTGTTGCCCCAGGTTTGTACCGCCTCACTGAACTCGCCCCGGACAACTATTTCTCGAGCGATTTCTATAACTCTTCGGATTTCCATCCCTGCGTCTCGGATGACGCAGGGTCGTTGGCCGAAGAAATCGTCTATATGGCTAAGCCGACCGACGACCTTTACCTCGTGATATCGCTGATGCGGCGAAAGGGAGATACCCCTTTTGATGAGGCCGAGTTCGATAACCTGAAGCTTTTGCAGGATGTTGTCATAGAGACCTCGGTCGAGCACTGGAAACAGTCGGTTTCGAGTTCCGTGACTGTAGAATCTTCCTCGCAATCGACGCTTGAGAAGGCAGTCGCTACCTTCGCGAAAGACAAGCTTTCGCCGCGTGAGCAGACGATCGTAAGCCTTCTTCTGCGCGGTCACTCCACGCTGTCGGTCGCGCACAACCTCGACATTGCTGAAGGAACCGCGAAGGTCCATCGACGCAACATCTACGACAAACTGGGGATCACGAGCCAGGCGGAGATGTTTCTCATGTTCTGCGCCCACATCATCACCACAAGGTAAGAGGGGCGCCTATGAGTGCGCCCCTTCATGTCTATTCGGGCTGCTCAGCAACGTTTCGAGTGTAGGGCACGCCGGAACGATACCAGTCGGCTTTTTCTATTTCTTCAAAGAGAACGATCGTGTCAGCCGTAGGAATCCCCATAACGGTCGAGAAGACCTTCGTAATCTCCGAAGCGACGGCGTCCTTCCGTTCCTGATCGCGACCGGGAAAGAGCGAAATTCTGACAATCGGCATTCGTCTGCCCCACCTCCTTGATCAATCGAGGGCCCGGATCTCCGAGCCCTCCACGATTTGTCCATTAAAGATCCATCGGCCAGGTATCGGACAACTTGTAGCCGGTCGGGAAGGGATCACTCGGATCCAGCATCAGCTGAGACGTACCGCTCACCCATGCACGGCCCGAGATAATCGGCCGAATACCGTTCCGCTCCCCCACCTTGACCTCGCTGTCGATACTGCAATGGAATTCGGTATCGATAAGGGAAAGCCCGACGAACTTTTCGCCGACCTTCAGCTGCCCCTTGGCATGAAGCACTGCCATTCGAGCCGAGCAACCTGTCCCTGTGGGAGACCTGTCGATCTTACCCGGCCGGATAGCGACCGCGTTTTTGCCCTTCATCACGCCGTCTTCGCTGTAAACCGGGTTAGTAAATTGGCAGAATGAGATGTGGTTCCAGTCTTTCTCAGGGTGTCGAAAGCCCAATTGCTCATTGGCCGCCTTCGTGATCCGCATGCCCAGTTGCGCGAGTTCACGGGCGTTTTCGGGTTCGAGCGACAAGCCAAGGGTCGCGGCGTCCACGAACACGAAGCTGTCTCCACCATAGGCGGTGTCGACGCTGACGGTCCCAAACCCTTCAAGCTCCAACGGAACATCGAGCTTGTCGGCAAACGACGCCACATTACGAACGTGGATTCGCTCGGCCTTGCCGTCCTTGCACTCAGCTTCCACTTCGATCAGGCCGCCGGGTGGTTCAAGAACGAGGCGCGTGACGGGTTCCTGCATCGGTATAATCCCGGTGTCGAGCAGAACCGTGGCGACACATATGGAATTGGAGCCGGACATCGGCGGAACGTCGGCCGGCTCCATGATGATCCAGCCCATCTGCGCTTGCGGATTCTTCGGGGGTACCAGCACATTGACATGCCGGAACACGCCGCCACGCGGTTCATTGAGAACAAAGTTGCGCAGTGTTCCGTCGTTCTCAATCCAACGTGCCTGTTCCCAAACAGTGTCCCCGGGCGGCGGCGCAACGCCGCCAACAATGACGTCACCGACTTCACCTTCTGCATGGCACGTCACGACGTGGATGATTTTCTTCGATCGCATGATCACTCCCTTCTTGGATTTTCGACAGCCCCTCAGTGGGCAAGGACCACGACGTCCTCTGGTCGCCACGAGATGGAAAGGTTGCCGCCTACCGGTGGAATATCGCTGATGCCGGTACGTTGAATGCGGATATGTGTGCTCGAGCCCACGAGCGCGTCCACGAAGGTGCGACTGCCGAGGAACGTCGACTGGCGGCATACCGCCGTGGCCGAAGTGCCTTCGCCGCTCCCCGCTCCATGGTTCGACTGAAGAGTGATTGCCTCTGGCCGAAGGGACACGGTGACCGCCTGCCCGTCCTTGGCAAGGACATCTTGGTTGGAAAAGAACACCGTGCCATCGTTGGCGCGAAGATGGGTGCCCGTCGGTCCTGTTCTCACCACCGTCGCCGGGATCAGATTGGTCTCTCCGAGAAACTTCGCTGCAAAAAGCGATCGTGGCTTCCGATAGATGTCATGTGGTGTATCGACCTGCAGGATTTTACCCTTCTCCAGAAGAACAATGCGGTCGGACAGGAACAGCGCCTCATCCTGGTCGTGGGTGACGTAGAGAAATGCCGCGCCAGTGGCCTCATGGATCCGCTTCATCTCGGCTAGCATGTGTTGACGGATCTTCAGATCGAGCGCAGCCAACGGCTCGTCGAGCAGCAAAACCTCTGGTTCGTTGATGAGTGCTCGAGCGAGCGCCACCCGTTGGCACTGCCCCCCACTCAGTTCATGGATGTAGCGGTGTTTGAACTGGTCCAACTGAACCACGGAGATCATGTGCTTGACCCGTTCCGTGACCTCGCGCGACGGCAAGCGCCTCACTCGCAGACCGAATGCAACGTTGTCGAAGACATCCAAATGGGGAAAGAGGGCATAGCGTTGAAAGACCATATTGACCGGGCGCCGGTCAGGCGGCGTGCCGTTTACGGACTTTCCTCCTATTTTGATCTCGCCTTCCGTCGGATCGTCAAACCCCGCCACCATCCGCATGAGGGTGCTCTTGCCGCACCCGCTTGGGCCGAGAAGCGTGACGATCTCTCCCTTTTCGATCGTCAGATTTACGTCATGGAGGGCGACGTAGGTGCCGAACCGCTTGTGAACATTGCGAATTTCGATGATTGGATTTGCCATAGTCAATTGCCTCCGTCGGCAGCATTGTCGATCATGGTCGCTCGACGAATCCGCATCATGATCACCGCCCCGAGGAGCAGTAAGACGGAGAAAAGAAGAGCGAGCGTTGAAACGGCATTGATGAGAGGCGTCACGGTTCGACGCATCATCGACCAAATGAAGAGGGGCAGCGTAGTCTCGGTCCCAGATACAAACGAGGTTACGACGAATTCATCGAACGAGACCGCAAAGCTCAGTATCGTGCTGGCGATCAAGGTGGGCATTGCGAGTGGTAGCGTAACCCGCCAGAACGTTTCGAAGGTCCCTGCTCCAAGATCCCTGGCCGCATCCTCTAGAGAAGGATCGAAAAGAGCGAGCTTGGCGCGCATGGCAACCATCAACATCGGGAGGGTCAAAACGACGTGACCGAGAACGATAGTCAGCAGGGATAGCGACAGTCGGATTTGTGCGAAACCGACCAGCAGTGCAACGCCGATAAACAATGCGGGCATTGCAATTGGAATGATGCACACGAGTTCGAGCACCAATTTGCCCCGGGACGAAAGCCTAAGCCAGGCCAGTGAGGCAAAAGCGCCGAGAACAAGCGTGATCATTGCAGTCGCGCTAGCAATGAGAAGGCTTCTTCCCAACGCCTCGAGCAGCTGTGCATTCCCTATCAACTCGGCGTACCAGCGCAAACTGAAGCCTTCAAATGGAAAGGAAAGCGCGGGTGTGCTGTGAAAGCTGAACAGCACGATGACTGCGAGAGGGCCGAGGAGAAATGCGACGATAAGATAGACGACGGCGCGCAACAGCATCTCAATCCTCCTCTAGACTACGGGCGCGTTTGGTGTTGGGAACGAGGCCGGTCGCGCGCCCGATCAAGATCAATGTGGCGTAGACGGCGACAGAAATGGCGAACATGATAAACGCTTGAGCGGCCCCCAACGGCCAGTTGCCGCTCCGTCTGAAGTAGTCGGCAATCAACAGTCCCGTCGTTTGTCCGGTCGTGCCACCGAGCATCTGAGGGGTCACATAGTCACCAGCGGCAAGCAAAAATGTAAGCGTGAAGGCGCCGATCAGACCGTTGGCCGCGTTCGGCGCTACAACTTTCCAGAATGCCCCAAATGGACCCGTTCCAAGGTCGCGGGCTGCTTCTAAAAGCTCCTTCTTGATTTCGCTGAACGACGAAACAACAAGCAGCACGCAAAACGGCAGGTAGATGTGCACCAATGCCAGCGCGACCGCAAAACGGCTGAACAACAAGGCTTCAATCGGCGCGTCGATCGCACCAATTTGAATTAGCAAAGTGTTGAGCAAACCATTCGTACCCAACATCGTTCGCCATGCGTAAATGCGAACGAGATAGCTGGAGAACCAGGTGATCAACACGGCATAGTAGACCGTTTTCGATCTTGTCACATAGGTGAGATAGTACGCGACCGGGATCGACAGGGCGACGGAGGCCGCGGCAGTCACCAGGCCGATCACGACAGCATTGAACGTGACGTCGATGAAGAGAGCCGACGTCAGCGATTTAATGTAATTGGACAGGGATAAGTCGGGAACAATGCGAAAACCCGTGCTCGTCCAAAAGCTGTAGACGAGCAGGAATCCTGCCGGCAGAAAGAACAGAAGCGCCATTGACGCGCCAGCCGGCGCGGCCAAGAGCCATCCAAGAGAGCGTTGAGAACTCATTGTGGTATCCTAGGTCGCCTCTACCGCTTTCCAGCGATAGAGGCGACATTGAAACTACTTACCGGCCTTGAAAGACTGCCATGCCTGCAGCCAATCGCCGTAGCTCGCGATATCGGAATCGCTAGCTGCGGGAGGTATGCCCGGAAGACCGGCCTTAAGCATTTGGTCGACCTGATCGAACGCAAAGCGCTCGCGAGATTTTTCATCCAGGAATTCAACGGCCTTTTTCGAAACCGGCGCCTGGTTGACAGCCATGGCAACCTTTGCCTGAACCTCGGGATTCAAAGCCTCATTGATGAAGGCTTGGGCCGTTTCTTCATTGTCGCAGGAAACCGGCATGAACCATGCGTCCACCCACAGCACCGCCCCTTCTTTGGGATAGGCAATCGCCAGTTCGACACTCTGCTGCTGAGCCTGGACGATGATCGCCGGATCGGCACACACCACAGCGTCGATCTCACCCGAAACCATGAAATTGATGAGCTCGCCCATATTGAGTGCGATGAGCCGAGCATGATCCCGCCACTTTCCGAGCTCGGTGAACGCAGCGTTGACCTCGTCCCGAGTGAGCTGCGGGTACTTCTCGCCTAAGCCCGCGACTCGTGCCGCGATCGGCCACATAACCGTCGGTTCGTCCCAGATCGCGATCCGGCCCTTGAGCTCTGGTTTGAGCAGATCGGCGTACGAGGTCGGCGCCTGCAATCGTTTGGGATTGTAAACGATCGAGTTCATCCCCCAGATGTAGGGCGCAGCCCACAGTTGACCGTTGGAAAACCAGGTGGGCTTGTCAAAGAACGCGTCGAAAAGATTGTCGCCGCTATAGTTTGGGAGCTTGCTGCGGTCGAGTGGCTTCACAATCTGGAGCTCACGGATGTAGAGATCCGCATAGGCATGATTGTATTCGGCAACGTCGATACCTGGCGGGTTACCCGCCAGGAATGGCGTATGAACGTCATCCTGCGACGTCATCGAACTCGACTTCACCGTTACGCCATTAGCCTTGCGCCAATCAGCGAGCTCGACATTCAGATCATAGCCTTCCCATGCCATGATATTGAGTTCGCCACCGGCGGCATATGCGGTCGTAGTGAACAATCGCGCCGAAGCTAAACCGGCCGTTGCCCACGCCGCTCCCTTCAACAGGTTGCGGCGGGATATTTCGGCGAAGATCTTGTTATGCATGTTTGTCATGTCCTTCCCCTTCTTCTTCGCGTTACTGTGTGAGTTTGACGTAGATCGACTTGGTCTCCATAAATTCAAGAATGCCTTCCGGCCCGTTTTCACGGCCCATCCCGCTGTCCTTCATGCCGCCGAAGGGCAATTGCGGAACCGTCTCGAGGTAAGCGTTCACATAGACAGTGCCGCTCTTGATGCGGCGCGAGACCGATAGGGCGCGCGAGAGGTCATTGGTCCAAATACCGTTTGCAAGCCCGTAGCTCGTGTCGTTGACCAGATCGACGACCTGTTCATCGGTTTGGAATGGGATGGCGCAAACGACAGGCCCGAACACTTCTTCACGGAAAACTGCCATTTCGGGCTTCACGTTCGTGAGGATTGTGGGCTCGACAAAAAACCCATTTGCCAGAGATTTGTCCGTCGGTTTCTTTCCGCCAGAGATGAGTGTGGCGCCATCTTCCTGCGCACCTTCGATGAACCCGATAACGCGATCGAAATGCTCTTTATGAATGAGCGCTCCAATGGACGCGTCATCCTCAATACCGATCTTCAACTCCCGAGCCTTCGCGCTCAGGCGATTAACGAATTCCTCGAAGATGGATTCATGGACGAAGAGACGACCTGCGGCGCAGCATTCTTCACCCTGATTGGCTGTGAATCCGAACAGCGCACCGTCAACGGCAGCATTGATATCGGCGTCTCCGAACACAACGTTCGCACCTTTGCCGCCGAGCTCAAGTGCGACTTTTTTCACCTTCTTTCCGGCGCGAGATGCGAGAAGACTTCCCACTCGAGTGGAACCCGTGAACGAAATCATATCGATGAAGGGGCTGTCACAGATAACGTTCCCGACCTCTTCCCCAACCGCCGGCACGACGTTGATAACGCCGTCAGGAATGCCCGCCTTCTGCGCGAGAAGCGCGCATTCGAGAGCCGTCCCGGCAGTCAACTCGGAAGGCTTTACAACAACCGAGCAGCCGGCTGCGAGGGCGAAGGGCAACTTTTGGAACAGGGTGACAATCGGATAATTCCAAGGCACGATCATCGCCACGACCGCAAACGGTTCTTGTGTAACAAGCCCAAGCTTGTCGCTTCCTTCGTGATTGATAAGCCTGCCTGGCAGGTTCCATGCCAAGGAGGCAGCGTAGCGAACGAGCTCGATCGCCCATTCCACTTCGCCCCGCGCAGCCGATATTACTTTCCCCACCTCGTCCGCCTCGATGCGGGCCAACCGCTCCTTGTCGGCTTCAAGCAAATCGGCCCAACGGTTGAGGATCTTTGCCCGCGCGCTACCAGCAGTCTCGTGCCATGATCCTTTCAGGAAGGTCGAATGAGCGGCGGCTGCAGCGTCTTCAACTTCCGACGGGCCGGCGAGCGCGAAGGTGGCTACGAGTTCAGAGGTGGCAGGCGAACGCCTCGAAAGAACCTTGCCGGAAGCCGGTTCGATCCACTTTCCCGAGATCCAAAGCCCATATTTTCGTTCGCTTGCCATAAGAAACTTCACCCTTGCTATCTGAAGAACGATGATCGCGAACCAGGCCGGCCGAGCTGTAGAGGTTCCGCATGTGCCTAAATCCGTCCCATCCCTCGTACGCTCTTGGCTTGTCCCCCGTTATACCCCGGTTGGTATATAGACCGGGGAGCGGTCCTGCGATGGAAGGGAGAAGATCGGAAACTCGCGCGCGGCATGAAGGCAGCGGTGGAGCGACCCGACAACAAGGAGGACAAAGTGACCCTTCCAAGTGAATGGAAGCGGCGATCCGGCGCGCAGGTGGTCTACGATCAACTACGAGAGCAGATCGTGAACCTTGAGCTTCTCCCGGGCGCCTTACTGGATGATGCTGCTCTCGGTCGATGCGCGGGCTTGTCTCGAACCGCGGTGCGCGAAGCACTCGTAAAGCTATCCTTGGACGGACTGGTAGAGTGCCCTCCACATCGTCCGGCCACCGTCACCAGGATCGATTATTCATCCGTTGACGCGCTGCTCTATGCCCTGGAATTGACATTGCGTTCGACATGTCATCTCGCAGCCCAGAACCGAAAAGACCAAGACCTGCAACTTGCGCGGCGATCGGCCAGTGCGCTCGCGCTTGCCATGGATGCCTACAATTACACTGCGGCATTCACCGAGCTTATAGAGTTTCATATGTCGATAGCGAACGCGGGACGAAACAACTATTTGTCGGCTACACTAAATAGATTGTTCGGTGACGTCGCGCGGATGCTAAGAGCGCATAGCCTTCTGTCAGGAAGGTTTCCCCAAATTGCCGTGAGTTCGCAGACGGATACCCTTGTTCGAGCGATTTGGCAGCGAAACCCAGTTGTGGCTGCTGACTGTGGGCGTCAGAACGCGTCTGCCTTAAAAAACACAATCCAACAGCATGTCATCCCTTCGAGATCGCGCGATATCGAGCTAGTAGCCCTGAAAACAATGGTATTCAGCGGTACACATTGCCATCAGGCAGCTCTGGGGAGAACGACTTAATGGGCAACATCAGACTGTCGCTAGATGAGGTGCGCCGGATTTCGTTGGACGCCTTCACCGCCAATGGGTTCAGCGACAAGCAAGCCAAAGCCACGGCTGACGTGGTGACGCGCGCCGAGGCAGATGATTGCAGGTCACACGGATTGTACCGGGTGCCGGGTTACATCGCCGCCGTTCGTGCCGGACGTGCGAACGCACAGGCAGAGCCATCGGTGCAGCAGAGCGCAGCAAGTGTCCTCCAAGTGAATGGCGACGGCGGATTTGCTCCCCTGTCTGCCGACGTCGGCCGCGCTGAGTTGATTGAACTCGCGCGTCGTCAAGGCATAGCGGCGATGGCGATAGGCAACATGCATCACTTCTCGGCTTTGTGGGCAGACCTCGAACCGATTGTTGATGCCGGCCTCGTTGCTTGATGCTTCGTAGTAGGACAATGCGCCGTCGCACCCTATGGCGGAAGCAGTCGGTTGACGGGCACCAATCCGATCGGTTTCGGCTGGCCGCGCCCCGCCGGCGGCGCGTTCATCTTTGACTTTGCAACCAGCGCCGCGGCAAGAGGTGAAGTCGAACTCAAGCGATTGGCCGGTGATCATCTCCCCGAAGGATGGGCAATTGATGCCAGCGGACGTCCAACCACGAACCCATCGGAAGCCTTGGCCGGCGCACTTTTGCCCTTTGGCGGCTACAAAGGATCAGCCCTGTCGATGATGGTGGAATTGATAGCCGGTCCTCTCATTCGCGAGAAGACCAGCCGGGAGGTATCTCAGATCGGGATAACCGACGGCGGGCCCCCTCCGGGCGGTGAGCTTTTTATCGTGATCGACCCTGCGGCCTTTGGGACCGATGCGAGAACCGCCGGCGAAACATTTTTCAAAGAGGCGACATCTCAAACCGGCGTACGCCTGCCCTCAGCGCGTCGCCATGCCGCGCGAGCGCTGAGCCACCGGGCAGGAGTCGAGGTCCCAATGTCGCTCTTCCGGCAAATCGAGGCCTTATGCGGTAGTTCGCCAGACGCGCTCTGACCCTTAGGCGACGTCAAGCTTTCCCACAATTGGCCGAAAGCCGGCCACCAAATCTCTCGCCTTGAACGGATACGAACCTTCGACCCGCGCATCCGTTCGCATGAAGGCCTGACTACAAATGATAAAAAGCTTTGCTTGCAACATGGTCGATGTTCCTAATATGTTCTAACTTCGGTTGTCGGGAACGTTATTGAGCAGCTCGAATTGGATGGAGGGCTACTTGCGCTACGAGCGAAGCTGCGCCGCCCTGGTAAGGAAATATTGTAGCTTCCAAAGCACGATCCCAATGTGGATGACCTCCGCCACCGCCTTATATTGCCGCCCGGTTTTGTATTAGGATGGCTCAACGAAGAGAGAATGACCGTGTCGAACGCCAAGCAAATCCTTGCCATGTTGCGAAGTCGCGCCGAGGGCGACGACGACCTGTTTTTCTCGATCGCTCTCCAGATTGCCGCATCCGAGGCCCGTCAGGGACACAAGACCACGGCTGATGAAATGCGAGCCGAGGTTGACAAGGCCCGGAGCCGCAAATCCCGAGGAGCAAGTGTTGCCATTCCGCTCGGGGCGCCTCGAGGCGATCTCGAAGGACTTCTCGAGCTTCGCGAGCCACGCTTCAAGCTGAAGGACGTGGTTCTGGCGCCGGGATTACTCGAAAATCTGGAAGATATGATCCGGCAGCAGAGGAAGCGTGACTGGCTGCGGGAACATGGACGCACGCCTAATCGCCGGCTTTTGTTCGTCGGGCCGCCTGGTTCGGGCAAGACGATGTCCTCGGAAGCGCTGGCCGGCGAGCTCAACCTGCCATATTACGTGATCCGGCTGGAAGGGCTCATCACCCGCTATATGGGCGAGACCGCAGCAAAGCTCAGGCTAGTTTTCGACGAAACCGCAAGGCGGCGCGGCGTCTACCTCTTTGACGAATTCGACGCGGTTGGTGCGCATCGAACGTCGACGAACGATGTCGCCGAGATGCGTCGAGTCCTCAACTCATTCCTGCAATTCATGGAAGAGGGCAATTCGACGGACAGTCTCATTGTTTGTTCGACCAATCACCCCTCGCTTCTCGATCGAGCGCTGTTGCGTCGATACGATCTGGTCCTTGAGTTTGAAGCGCCGACGGCCGACCAGATCAAGCAAATCATTGTCAAGAACCTCAAGCCGATGTCATCGGCCAGGCTCGGCTGGACGAAAATCGTCAAGGCAGCCGACGGTCTCAGCCAATCCGAAATCGTCCGCGCGGCCGATGATGTAGTCAAGACCGCGATCCTTGATGAACGCAAGACGATTGCAACCGAGGACGTCGTGCAACGTCTTAACCAGCGTCGGGAGATGCGCGACGCTTTCCTCGATGAGAAGCGTGTACACTGACCGATGGCAGGCCGATTCACGCTTCCGCACATTGATGTTTCGGCGCTCCATACCGCAAGCCCCTATACCGGCACAGGAAGCGGTGGTTCAAGCGTCCCACGCATCCGTGCAGAGCATGGACGCAAACTCAGCCACGAACTGAATGTCGCGCTCGCCGCAATTACTGAACTTAGAGGTGCAGATCCTAGACTGGAACCTGCCGCAGGCGGATACATCGAAGTTGAATTGCGGGCCGGCGCCAGTGCCGACGTTTTAGAATGGAAGAAGCAGGGCATACGCCCAGGGGCGACTAAGGACCGCGACAACGTGCGCACGGTGGCGCTCTATGTTCCAGATAATGCGCGAGAAGCCATTCAGCAGATCCTCGATGATTATCTGTCAGGTCCCCTCTCCCCGAAGGGAAATCCCCCGAATGCCAGTCGCGTAGAGAAAATCGAGGAGATCAGGCGCGCACGCCTTGAAGTCTTCTGGACCGACGACCCCAGTGCTCTGCCCGACAACCCTCAGCATCTGATGTGGTGGGCTATCTGGGCACATCGCGATAATGAAGCGGCCGTTGAGGACGTTTGCCGCCGGCTCTCTCTGCGTGCCGCCTCCGCCGATCGCCGGCTGTATTTCCCGGAGGCGGTTGTGATCCCCATTCTCGCGCGCCGTGCAGCGATCGAGTTGATGACCTTCGCAACCGGGGTCGTCAGCGAGCTTCGACGCGCGAGCGACAATCCGGTGTTCTTCCTTGAAGACGTCCAGGAAAGCCAAAACGAATGGGTCGACGATCTCGCCGGACGTATCATATGGCCTGGAAACGAGGTACCTGCCGTCTGCGTCTTGGATACGGGAGTCAATCGCGGCCACTCGCTGATCGAGCCGGCCCTGGCTGCAGCCGACCAGCACGCAATCGACCGTGACTGGGGCGTCGATGATCATCATAGCCATGGCACGGCTATGGCAGGCTTGGCCCTGCACGGGGATTTGACGGCCGCACTATCCGATCGGTCCGAGCGACGGCTGAACCATCGGCTGGAATCGGTGAAGCTCTTGCCGCCGCAGGATATGGACCCGAACGATCCGCATTCCTACGGCGTGATCACCCAGACCGCGGTATCGCTGGCGGAAATCGCTGCACCCGAGAGAAGCCGAATATTCTGTATGGCGGTGACTAACGACAATGTTTCCGGTGCCCGCCCATCAACTTGGAGCGCTGCGATCGACCAAGCCGCGGCCGGCACGATGAATGGAGACGACGACGAGGCTCCGAAACGGTTATTCGTCATTTCTGCCGGCAACGTCCCAGCCGAAATTGAATACGCTCGGATTTCCCAGCAGGACGATTACCCGGCCGAAGATCCGAGTCAGGCTTGGAACGCCATCACCGTCGGCGGATACACCGATCTAAATCAGATCTCCGACGTGGGCTACGAAGATTGGTCGTGCCTTGCCGGCCCCGGAGAACTCAGCCCTTACAGCCGCACGAGCGTCAATTGGGCTCACGCCCGCGCGCCAATTAAGCCGGAAGTCGTCCTGGAGGCCGGTAATCGCGCACTCAGCCCGGCCCGCCGAGAAGTTCTCAGCCTAGATTCGCTATCACTTCTAACCACATCGCCGACAACCGGCGCAAACGCCCTTACCGCGTTTCAGGCGACTAGCGCTGCGACTGCACAAGCCGCACGCATGGTCGCAAAGCTCACGGCCGAGCATCCAACCTATTGGCCGGAAACCATCAGGGCGCTTGTCATTCATAGCGCCGAATGGACCGAACCAATGCTTGAGCAGCTGAACAGTCCTGCAGGAAAGAAGGACCGGTACCCGCTGATGAGGCGGTTTGGCTATGGGGTACCTGATTTCGACCGGGCGTCGGCTTCGGCGCAGGACCATCTGGCGCTGGTCGCTCAGGCCGCTATCCAGCCGTTTCGTCTGAAAGGTCAGCGAGAATTCAACGAGTGTCACTATTACCAACTCCCGCTTCCAGCTGCGATCTTGGAGGATCTGCAGAACGCGGTAGTCGAGCTCAAGGTCACGCTGTCGTACTTCGTGGATCCCAATCCAGGGTTCTCGGCCAATGTCGATCCACAGCGCTACCAGTCCTTCGGGCTGCGCTTCGACCTACAGCGCCGAGGCGAGCTTGCCGAACGCTTCAAGCAGCGGGTCAATGCCGCAGAGCGCGAGGATGGTGCGCGGGCACCAATTCATGCCGACGACGCCAGATGGATGTTTGGCCCGGGCAGCATTTCGGCAGGCTCCCTGCACTGCGACGTCTGGTCAGGGCCTGCAATCGAGCTGTTGAGCCGTGAGCTGCTGTGTGTGAAGCCAGTTGTAGGTTGGTGGCGCAATCGAGCCGCCAAGGATATCGTCAATCGTAAGACACGCTATTCGTTGGTCGTGACGTTGAAAGCTCCAGGAGTCGAGGTTGACCTCTACAGTGGCGTAATCGCCGCGAAGTCTCGCATTGAGACGACGGTTGCAGCCGAAACCGATATCCTGGTCTAGTCTCGGCATCATTGACACCTGGGATGAGGCAAAGCACTTCGCCTGTCCGGTCCGAATGATGCGCTGATCATCTTATCGCGTGAAACCTATAGTTCATCGATCATATCGAAATCCAGCGAAATTGTTCCTGACTTGGCGCGTTCAATAGATAGGAGGCCATTTAATAGTTCGAAATTGGATAAGGCATTTCCTGCCATACTCGGGCTCTACGCGCGTAGCCCATCCAATTTTTCCACGAACTATATGAAACATTCCACCTATAGAGGTCTTATTGGCTTGCGCATGGGTAGCCGGGCCATGATCATCTGAAGTCAGATAATGGAGGTGCTGGCGCAGATCGTCTTTGAACTCCTTCGTAAGACGAGGTCTTTGGCCATCCACAAGCATTCCCAAAACAATCCGCCGCGTTCCTGGGCCACGGATATGGGTCTTCCGTAGGTTCGGCCGAAATCCCGCAGCATTGAGTTCAGTAAGAACTCTCCGTTTAAATCGCTTTATCGATTCGAAGTCATGAGGCTTTCGAGCTGAGAATGTTAGATCATCGGCATAGCGAGTGTAGGATATGCCTTCCGAGCTTGCCAACTTCTGAAGTTTTTCGTCTAAGGCGAGCATTGCCAAGTTGGACAACATTGGGCTTGTCGGAGCTCCCTGCGGCAGAAAGCCCTCATATCTTGATTGGTAAGCGGGGATGACGGGCCATCGACGTTCAGAGAGTCCTTCCGGGAGCTCCATACCTTGCGCTGTAACGGTGGTAAGGCGAGCCAATTCGAAAGAAACAAGGTCCGAAAAGCCAAGATCACGGAATATGCGACTGATCTTGCCCTCAGTCACTCTGTTGAAAAAATCCTGAATATCAACTTTCAAAAGATAGTCACAGCCGCAGTGAGCTTTCGCTGCAAACTCCGGCCGTGACTTGGGATGGTAGGCGTAGCTAGCTGGATGGGACCGCGTATGGCGCAGGATATTCCTTACAATCCAGTCTTGTACGGTCTTTAGCTCGTCATTCGGCACGCAAATCACTCGATATCGAGTGCGACCCGGTACGTTTTTTCTCAAAGAAAAAACGCGATACTTTTTCACCATCATCGAACGTGAGATGACCGAGCGAAGAAAGCCGTATTCGACTCCCGACATTTCGCTCAAATGACGCAAAGTGAGAACAGGAGTGACATTGGCGTTGGCCGCTACAATCAGCTCTATGCGGGCTATAGCATTGTCAATTGTTTCATCCTGAACACCATGACGCTCTGCTTCGTAGCGATAGTGCTGAGGGCTCCATGCTTGCATTACTTTGACCCCATTCGGTGGGTACTGGCGCGAGGCGTACCTAAGACGCCGCCGGTAAAGGCTCGTGCCAGTGCGCAGCATGAAAAACAAGCTACATGAAGCGAGCATCGAGAATCCGATGCTCTGGACACCCGTGGTGCCCATCGCCGCTTCCGCGGCGCATTCCTAATCGCTGTCATGGAGCCCTCAGCTGACTCGGATAGTAGAACGGATTCGTATCCGAGGGGAATACTGTTTTAGGACGTAACCGCCTTCGCAATCGCTTAAGCTCCAGCCGGCCTAAGAGGGTAAGTCGCCCTTTACCCGCGATCCAACCTGCTGTTCGACAGAGCGTTAGTTGCGAGCCCGCTTCGCTAAGCGGTATCCCCAACCTCGCCGAGACTTCCCTCGCACCGCGCGCTCCATCTTCGCTCGCCGCCAAAATCGCCATGGTGGAAAGCCAAAGCCGACCGTCCGGGTCATCTAATCGTTCTCGCGCGGTCGCAGCTTTGAGTATGCGCTCCGCTCGCTCTCTGAGCAAATGATCGTCATCAACAGCGAAAGCTTCTTGCGCGGCCAAAACACTGCGACCTGGGAATATCGGTTTCCATGAGTTCGCGCTGGTCCACAGGATAGCAGGTGCGTTATTGGGGCAACCATGAGAGAACGAAATAAGAGCTCCACCACCTTTCCATCCAAAGGGATCGCCGCGCCTTGCGGGCGGATATTTTCGACAGAGGCTGTAAGCTAGCTCGCGTCTCGCCCCTCTGAAGGCTGTGTGAAGGGTCGCGGAACTCACCACCGACCGAACCTCGTGAGGCAGAGGCATAGTCTGAAGGCGCCTCAGACCGATGTCCGTTGAGGCATAAGCGACGACGATAAACTTGATCAATCCGTACGATTGCCAGCTCCGAAGGGTCGCCACATGCCCAAATGATTCGAGCATCCTATAAATGCGATCACCCGAACCTATAAGATCGGTTACCAGCACAATGTGGCTCACTCGATCCTTTCGCAGCTTAGTTGGTCCAGGGTGCGACAATGCAACCCGTGGATTCGTGCGGCAGTAAGCCGTTATCAGCTGTGCGACTATACCTTCGCTGCCAACCTCCTGGTCTTTCGGATTGACGACAATCGGGGGGACGCCCGGACCCTCAGCTCGACCGTGCCGAGAGTTAGGGAAGAATGCAGGAACATCTCCCCACGCTAGTTTCATCGGCCTTTCCGAGTAAAGCGCGATTTTCCGATCCTTGTCCGGTCTCTCTGCTGCAATCTCATCAATGAGCTCGATAATTCCATCACTGAACTTCCGCGAGGAAACAAGTTGAACCTCGTCGAGCACCATTCGCGCAACATCGCGATCCTCTGCCTTGAACTGTTTCAACCATTCCTGCGACGAGGCTAGTCCTGATAATGCACTCATTTATCCCGATCCCGGTATCCAAAAGGCCGATCGTCATCGCTCGTTACGATTACGTTATTTGGCACCCTTTGCGAGGTCTACGACCTTCCATCCTTGTTTTAGTGCGATCTCCGCAAGCGCAACGAACTCCGACTTCCTTAGCGCAAGGCACAAGAGTTCCCGAGGTCGTGTCACCGCGACGAAGACATTCGTGGCCGCGGCCAACCCTATTTCGGATAATGACGCGGCCCCTTCAACTCCAAACGCAGTCGGAAGGACGGTTGCCAGATCGAGGCATGATTGGCCTCTTGCGTGCCCTTTCCAGACCTCGCTTTCCATGACCAAGATACCGTCGACCGTCTTCCCTTTGACCGAGTGGATAGAGCCGAGACGAATGGTTGCTTGCGCTATTGTGACCTGCTTAGTTGCCTGCCTAGCGGGCTCCACCCCATCCGCCTCTTTACCCCCGACGAAACCACAATAGTCGAACACTTCCCCCGGAACAGCCTGTCCATCGCCTGAGTCAAACATCGCAACCAACGCTCCGGAGAACCGCTTCCAAGCGACCTCCTCCCACGCAGCGTTGCCAACCAATGTGTGCTTGTGAAGAAGCGATCTTATCTTTCGAGGGAGTTCGCCTTCGCGCCGACCAAGGGTCGCCCAAAGGTTTCTTGCCGTAATCGGGCCCCCGTTTGACCCGGTCCAACCGTAAAGCCGCGAAAGCTCGGCAATAGCTCCACAGAAGATCTCCATGATTTCGGACGGTGGACGAGCAGCCGCATGAAGGAGTGCTGCTTTTTGAAGCTGTCTGCAGAGCAGATTTGCCTCTTTAGCCGCCCCGGCTTCACTACGATAAGCGGGATAATAATCAACGAGGCTTTTTGGGTGCCATGGTCCCTTGACCTTGCCGGTGACATTGTGCCGTGACGCTACCGCCCAGATCTCCTTCTCCGAGAAGGTTTCGGGCCATTGAGACCTCACTTCTTCAGCGAAGGCGGCCAGCACCCCACCGATCGTCTTTTCGTCGAAGACGATGACAACCATCAGCGTACGCTTACCGTCAACGCCTTTAATTTCCTGGGGAAGCTTGGTGGTCAGCCGGCTCGCAAAGTCAGCGATCGGCTGTCCGAACCGGCGACTTTCATCAAAGGGAATGCAGTTAGCACCTGGTGTCCAATAGGATGCAACCGGGGCATCGTCTTGGTATAGCGTCTGGTTGCAGTCGCCAAGACGCTGAAAAGCAGTGCCTCCGTCGGCGAACAAGTGCTCAAGGAGGTTCAATTGCTTACCGTTCGTGTCTTGTGCTTCATCCAGGATCACAAGGGGGAAGCGGGAGCGCAGCCGCTCTGCAATTTTCGGGTTCTCTTTAAGAGCACGCAACGCGAGGGCGGTCATATCGGAATATCGATAGAGCCCTTTCCTCACCATGGATGCTTTGAGCTTGGCGAGCGCCTTTCCGCAGCCTGTGTCGGCGCCGTGCTGCCCTTTTCTGCGATGGACCGCCAGCGATTCAGGCAATTCCGGACCGGTGATGAAATCTACATCTAGATCCAAGCCCCTGACCCACGAATCTACCATCGCCGGAGCTTTTTTTGCTTGTGCTTTTAATTCCCAATAGTGAGGAAGTGCTCGAGCCGCTTCCGCAGCAAAGACATCATCGTCGATCCGCCGGATCGGCCAGCCAAGTCCGCGTAAATAAGGCAACGCCAAGAATTGATTGACGAATGCTGTCACAGTTCCCGTGAAATGAGGATAGGCCATAAGTTGCGAAGCTGTCGGGTGGCGCGAGATCTGCTGCTCGACTTCCGTGCGTGCCGCATTGGTATGAGAAATAATGCACACGCCTTGGCTTCGGCTGTCCCAACTTCGCGAAAGGAGAGCTAGCTTGGCCGCCAGCAGCGTGGTTTTTCCATTGCCGGGTGCCGCTTGCACATCACAGGAGGCCATACTTGCAAGAAAGTCCGAACGGCTCTTGTCCGTAAAGTCACAGCCACCGAGCTCGGCGCCAAGCTCGGCCAGAAGTTCGGGGGTAATCGGCGCGATTTCCAGCACGGCTACAAGGTCCCCGCGGCAGAATCAAGCTCGGCCAGATCATCCTCCTCGGCGACGTCCCCAAACGGCGGCTTTCCAGCCTCATACGGTTGGGTAACGAAATCGATGGCACGGACGAGATATTGAGGCAACCGGTCACGAATTTCGGCTGGTGTGTCCGGTCGGGCCCGAATGATGGCCGCGAGTTCTTCGGCGACCTCAGCTTTGGATGCATTGCCGTTGAATACCGGACCGTAGATCTTTACCGCAATTTCCAAATCGGAGAGACCATCGTCTTTCCACTTCTGAAACTCCTTGCTCGCGGTTTCAACAATCCTCTTCCGCCATTCGGGCCGCCGCGACGTAGACTTCGCAAGCAGGACCGCCTGATAGACGCTTTCAGCCAGCAGCGGTCGCAATGCCAAATCGAACTCAAGGGTCCAGCAGTCTGCAATGAAAGCGTCAACCGGGTCGCCAACATCGCGGCGTAACGTTTTCATGCGTGCCGTGATTGCATCTGCATCCAGCTCGTCTTCGGTCTTTCGTTCGCCGACCAACGCTTTGGCTTCTTTTGGCGGAATATCACGATCCGGTATCAGCGCGACCGGAATTTCCACGGCTGGCCCGGCCTTGCGCTGTAGAATACGACTGTAGCGGAAAAGCCCCCTATGACCGACGTTGACGATCGAGACGCCATGGCGACTAAGCGGACGCCCTAATTTGTCTGCCAGCGCTGGCAAGAGGAGGTTCTCACCATCCCCTTCAACGACGATTAGCGCGCGAGCAAAAAAGAGATTGGCCTTGGTCGCATCGAGAAAGCGCCGGAGGAATTCATAATCGCTAATATCGAGACGAGTGTAGGCGGCAGCCAAGGGGAAGGCTTGATGGCCGACCATAATGGTCATCGTCTCGAGATCTGCGCCCGCTGCCAACTGAGGGCTGTGTGTCGTCAACAGAACCTGAACCTGCTTCTGCGCCTCGCCGGCACCAACCGCCGTGCGCGCTGAAAGGACCTCCATAAAGAGCGTCTGATGCTGTGGGTGGAGATGCGCTTCAGGTTCCTCGATCAGCAAGAAAGGAATTTGATCAGGATGGGACTGCAGAAGCAGTAATTCGGCGGCCATAAAGAGAAGATTGTTGTAGCCAAGTCCGCGTTGAACGCGCGCCCCACCAACTTTGGCATTGAGGTAAAGTTCGAAGCGCTCAAGCACCTGGTCGAATGAGCCATGCGCGCCAAGGTCCAGAGTAGCGACAAGGGGATCATCGGCAAACGAAAGCTTGTCGAGGAAGTCGGTATTAACGCTACTCGCTATGCCGCGGACAGCCGTATTGTCGCGCACATCCTTGTCGGCTGCTTTGAGCGTATCAAGCAACGTCAATTTTCCACCCACAGCACCTGGCTTGCTTTCGGGCCCCATCTGCGGCATGGCGCCTAAGATGCGGGAAAGGCGGGACCGACGACCAGCCCTCAGTTCGCGCTCGGCATCCCGAAGAGGCTTCAGGTATGTCGCCTTTAGATATTCGCGCACCTCTCCGTCGATCGGTAGGCCTTCGCCATCCTTACCGGCTCGATGTTGCGTTGTGATAATGCTGCCCCCACCTGGTGAGAGGCGTCGTGTGCTGCGGATACAGATATGGAGACGGAGTTTTCCCCTCTCGTTCGTGCACCACTCGAGGAACCGGGATTCCTCGTCCGGCGTAAGCGCATCGAACGTGCAGGTGATTGTAAATTCTGCGGCTCGGACGCCTGCGGCATCGACGTAGAAGTCCAGCTCATCGGGACGGAGATAGTCATCTCCACGTGTCCAGAGAGCGTATCGGACCGCATCGATAATCGCACTTTTCCCGGCGTCGTTGGGACCGACAAGAATGTTGAGGCCTGGCGTGAGTTTCAGCTGCAATGGCGAGGCGGGCTCGAAGCATCGAAAGCCCTGCGCAAAAATTTCTGAGATAAACACTGAATGCCCTCACGACTCACACCTACTATTAGTTCCTCGTTTGCAACTTTTTGAAAAGAGATAGCGTCAATTGGACACCGAAAATTGCAGTCATCTCGGCGAATGCATCTAGAACGGTAAGCTCTTCTCAACCCCGGGCATCGAGGCGAAGCGAACAGCCCCTTTTGCCCAGACATCACCCTGGCCAGCGCTTCGTGCAACCGTCTCTAGGTTTGTCAGCAACCACGTCGGCAGTTTGGGCTGGCCAACGAGGTTCCTAGCTTTGCTGCGGCACTGCCCGATGAACGCTTCCATCCGTTGATGGATCTCCTCGGTCGTAACCAAAGCCGTAAGAGCGCCGAAATCCTCAAGGACTCGATAGCGCAAAAAAGGAGGTAGAGCCCCGGCAAGATCCCAGCAGATCAACGGGACGTCAGCTGCGGGAAAACTCGAATCCTGCGGCAAATAGTGCGGACCGATATCAATCAGCCGTCGAGCCGCAACGACCCAGTAATGCGCGTGCCCTTCAGCCGCATTTGCGAAACCTTGCATGCCTGCTTGTTGGCCTGATCTAGACACCATAAAGGTGACTGCGTCGCCGCCCTGGATTGAAGCTTCGTGCCCATAATCTGACAGCAGCGTCTGCATCCCAAATGCCGCGTACATGCATCGCTTGTGATAGTCGGTCGGGAATGAGCGACGCAAAGCTCGGTCGACGACGGAAAATGAGCGCGCCACGGCCTTTTCAAACTGCATTTTCTAGTCTCCCGAGATCAAGTCTCCAAACGGCGCGAACTCATAACATGTGGCGAAACTACCGTAGCTGCTCAGCGCCACCGTTCGATGCCCCGAGCCCTGTGCACAATGGTGCTAGCATCGGGCGAGGCCAGTTTGCTTGCATGACCAAAATACGTATCATGTATGCCACGCGAGCAATCAGTGGATTCCGCGAAAATGACGTGGAAAACATATGACGGTCTCGCCTTCGGACACTCCGACAGAACAGTTCAAGCTCTTTTTCTCTTCACAGACGCCCTCCGACGCCCGATCGATCGAGAACAATACTATCCTCATCACCCCGTCAGGAGACAGTTTCGACGATTTCCGCTTCAAGACGCGGATCAATGTGTTCGTTCGCCGGGACTCTGCTCGCCTGATAGCCGAATTTTCCGGCATGATCGGCTTTCTCCAAAGCTCCAATGAGGAGGTGAATGGTGCTGATCTCATCAAGAGTGCGGCTCGGGACAAAGCGGTCGTCCCCGAGGATGACCTCCCGAAATTCTTTACGTTACTACCCGACCTCGATGCCTATCGCCAGCTCGTTGCCGACGCAGACGTCGCTGGAGCCCGCGAAGTCCTGTTGAAGACTTGCGATCTCGTCGCTCTGGGTGAGTTTTCCGCAAACTCTCCGATTGTGCGCGACGCACCGAACACTGCGGTATTCCAGTATTCCCTGACGCGAACCGCCGAAGCTTTTTTTGCCTACAAGAACGCAGGACCGATCCTGCGAGGTCTCGGCCATGAAGAAATTGGTCGGATGTCGCCGACGATCGCCGTGTCGTTCAAACTGACGGCTTTTGAAAACAAGCACGAGCTCAGATTCAACTTCGACCATACCGGCTTCTTGCCAAAGCGGATGGCGATCATCATCGGGAAGAATGGTGTTGGGAAAAGTCAGGCGCTTAGCACTATCGCGAAGCAGGCCATAAAAGGCGGCGGCCTGATTGATCCACAAACGGGGGAGCGGGCTCAGTTCAATCGAATGCTGGCATTTGCCCCAACGAAAGAGGCGCTCTCTATCTTCCCGGGCACGGCGCGACGCCGGCAATATGTTCGCTATTCACGTTATGCCCTGGCGCGATCCACCCCGACTCGAAAAGCCGGCGGTCTGATCAGCGCGATCGTCAGCGTCGCCCGGTCGAACCAGGCGATCAAGGATCGCAGCCGATGGCAGATTTTCCTCAATGCACTCGAAGCGCTGGGGGATCCGAAATCCATCTGTGTCTGGACGAACGACGGCATCATTCCATTGCGCTCATTGAACCGAGGCGGCGAACAGGAAAAACTCCGACGGTTTGCGTCGCTGAACACCCGGCGTGATCCGGTTCGTTTCTCCGATGGCAATGCGCTTCGCCTGAGTAGCGGCGAAATCTCTTTTCTCAAGTTTGCGGCATATGTGAGCTTGGAAATCGACAATAGCTCTCTTCTACTCTTCGATGAGCCCGAGACCCATCTACACCCGAACTTCATAGCGCGCTTCGTTTCGATCCTGGACAGCCTGCTGGCGCAGACCGGGTCCGCAGCCATCATCGCCACGCACTCAGCCTATTTTCTCCGAGAGGTTTTCAGGGAGCAGATCTCGATCCTGAGGGCTGACGCCGATAGAAGGATCGAAGTCCAGAGACCGCGCCTCGCGACCTTCGGTGCAGACGTTGGAGAAATTTCTTACTTCGTTTTTGGAGAAGACGAACCCTCGTATCTCGCGCAGGAGTTGGAGAAAAACATCCAGTCGTCGGGGATGACCTGGGATGAGATCCTCGAAAAATATAGCAATGAGTTGTCCCTGGAATTCCTGAACGAACTTCGGGCAAAGATTTCCGGCTGATGCGCAAACTCCCTTTTCCGATTTTCGATGACATCGCAGGCGTCGACGCACTCGTCGACAACCACAGGCTTGGAAGTTATCCGGGCCTACAGGCATTCCGGCAAGCCCTGAAGGCCGGCTATGTGCAGTATGACAGCGTCTCGGGGAACGCACAGGCGGTCGTGCATGTCCCGATCCCGGATCCATTGGATAAATGGCTGCGTAAACACTACAAAGATTTGCCCACCAGCCACCGCCCGATCGATGACATCCGCGAGGACAATCTTGCACTACCATGTTCGATGTGTGGCTCCTTGCATGCTCACACGCTGGACCACGTTCTGCCAAAGGAAGATCATCCGGCATTTGCGGTCTTCTCTAAGAATCTGGTCCCAGCATGTGATTGCAACCTGAAGCGTGGCCAGAACTATAAGGGCAATGCCGTGGGAGCGCGCATCCTCCATCCATACTATGACGCGTGCATGGACGAACGTCTTTACGCAGCGAAGTTTTCCGGCATGGATGCAACCGTGATCGTAGACCTCGAAATCCTGGTCGCCCTTACCCACCCGGACAGGCCCGCGATCGAATACCACCTGGATAATGTGATCAAGCGGACCGGCGCGCTAAACTGGCTGAGAAACCAGTGGGTCAAGTTCGTGCGCGCGCCGCGAAAAATCGTCGGGTCGCTGGACTTCATTCCTGCGAACCAAGCTGAATTGATCGCGGCTATCTGCGAGCATCGAGCCGCGCGTGACTATGCTCAGGGTTCTCTTAACAACTGGGAGTCGATGTTCGCACAGGGCTTGCTCGATCCTGCAGTCATAGCCTGGCTGTTCCCGAGACTGTCAGCAGCCGGTCGCGATGTCGGGGACCCAGTGATTGCCGTGGCGACGTAGACAGCTGGAAACTCGCCCCTGAAGACCTAACGCCTAGCCCACACGAGCGCTGAAAGCACCCTTACCATGCTTATCAAACAAACGGACTATAACCGGATCTACCGGGTCATTAACAGCCTCGTTGTCAACGAAGGCGGCAATCCCGCATATGCCTGTATGTACTTCAGCACCTTCGGCGCCTTTATCCTCGAGCACCACTACAAGATCAAAGCGGTGCCCAAAGGCGGTCTCGCCGCCTACAATCTTGGTGGATCGATGCTCCTTTTTGCTGATCACCGCGAGGACGGTTATGTCACCGGCGCCGGTGAAAGCTTCCATTGCTGGATCGAGGCCGACGGCTGGGCGATCGATTTCATGGCCCCTGCTTTTTCAGAGACGGCCAGTCCGCTTGGCGTGCCGTCAAAAATGTTCCAACGACCCATGTCGGCAATGGCGTTGTCGATCAATGATCTCAACCATTCGGGCTCCTTCTTTTACCAATCGGAGCCTGAAGCGACGGCCGCCCGGTTTGCGGATTGGCAGGAGTTGGCGATGATCGGGGACCTCGCCAGCATCGCGGTAAAGTGGTTTCGTCGATCTCCCAAGCAGATGCTTCCCTCGATTTCGGTGGGAGACCAGAAAGGGAACCTCAAACCAGTACCCTTGGTCGGCAACCCTCTCGTTGGTTCGTGGTAAGCCTATTGATGAGATCAGAGCCCACAACCCCACTCCTCAACTGTCGCGTGGCTACCGATTGTCTCGGCAACGAGCAACTTAGGAGATAGAGAGGAAGCCATCCTCTGTCCTTCGACATCCTGTTCAAACCGGATATCGGGCGAAAAGGTAGCCGGATCATCGTAGAGGGCTTAGGGATGAAGTGTTTTCGCATCGATGAGGGCGGCTATACGGGGTTTGATTTGCTCAACGCCGATCAGCGTTTTCAAGGCGCGTCTGCAGTTGCCATTGATAATGATGAAGCTGAAAGACTCATAAGGGAGCATTTTCCAACGCTGCAAGCCTCAGAGCTTAAGTATCGAGCTCTTTCTCGAAGGCCCGCAAATCATCCGCGTTTGCTCGGCCTCCTGCGTGACATCCATGCACACTTCGACTGCACAACATCGATCGTGGACAAGCGCTACCTTCTGACCTTGTTCTTCGTCGATTACGGCGTTGAGCCGTATTACTATGAGCGAGGATTTGACCTTTACGCCGATGGCGGAAACTATGCTGCAGCATCACTTCTTTACCTCACAGGGCCTACGCTACTCGGTGAAGCCGAATTCGATGAATTGTTGCTAGCATTCCAGCTGGCCGTGAAGGCGAAAAGTCCCGTAGCTAGGATCCGGTTGATCTCCGCTGCCCGGAATTTGCGCTGGCAGGAATACCCCGAGCTTCTAGGTCCGCTCGCCAAATATGCATCTCCAGAATGTTGGGATGCGATCGCTAATCCAGATGTCAACACAGACGCAGCGATGGTTGTTCTTCATTCTATGATCACGCGGCTCGAACTGATGACGACCGGGCCCTATCGCATTGAGCACGATCAATCCAAGAACCTGCTGACATATCATCCTCTGATCCGGCGTTTCATCGACCATGACCGTGATATCGAGTTCCGACCAACGGAAATCTCCACAATGAAATTCCCTCTAAAGCTCCGTGAAGTCACTCAGGTGGACTCGAAAGCAAGCCCTGCTGTGCAGATTGCCGACGTGATGATCGGCGCAGCACTGGAGATGGCGAACAACAAGTCCGGATTGAATGCTGGCGGACTAAACCCCGATGATGTCGAGCAACTCTACAGAGTCGGCCAAATGACGAATATGCTACCTTCCCTTGATTTCGAGGAGCAGAAGCGTTTCCGCAAAGGCACACAGTCGTCCGAAATGATCGACTATCTTGCTGCAAACATAGTAGACCCCCATCCGTCTGATGTCTGATGCAGAAGGGAGAGATGTGCTCCCGGAGCCCGATGTCGTAGGCGCTCGCGCCTACTGGTCATGAAAGACACTAACTTGAGCTCCGTCGCTTTTTCATAACCGTATCGCACCGGATCAGACGATCCCCCATGCCCGAAACCTCCCCCTCCCCGTCATCTCCCTGAGGCCAAGCTCGCCAACAATCCGCCGCGCCGCCTGCGGCGTGACGTCGAGCGCTTTCGCTACCATCCCGGCCGACACCAATGGCTTCGCGATCACCAGGTCGACCAGTTCCGGCAGCTTTGAAGACGTCCGGCGCCCCTCCAGCTTGCGCTCGAACATCCTGCGCGCCAAAATCAGCCGGTCATGCTCTTTCAGACCGAGCTCGGCGGCCGCGATCACGCCGTGAGCAATGGCCAGCAGCCGCGTCTCCCGATCGCGATGCCGGCGCCGATCGACGGGAATGGTTTTGAGGCCAAGGTTGATGGCAGCGAGATGGGCGCCGGTGGTAACGCCGGCCTGACGCAGGATTGAGGCGGCGAACAAGCGGCCGAGCCAAAGGGCGTGCTGAAGGACCGAAAGCTCGTTCCAGGCATCGAGGGTCACGATCGCCTTCAGCATCGCCGGCAAATTTTCCGCCTGTCGCAACACGCCGCGCCATTCTTCGAGCCGGGCATCCTCGTCCCAGTCGAGATCATAGATCATCGGATCTTTTTCTTGGACGCCGCCCCGGCCGGGCCGCGTTGCGTTTTCGATCGCCGCCTCCGATCGGGCCAGCGCCGCATCGATGGCGGCGTAATCAACGCCGGGGAGATTTCCGGTGTTGTCGTCATCCTCGCCCTCCCCTCCCGGGGCGGTTGCGATCATGCGCCTGGTGGCGCCGGCTACCTGCGGTTCGTCCGTTTCGGCCGCCGTGATCTCCGCCGTCATTCGCAGCGTCCGGATACCGTCCGCCGATAACGCCCAGGCGGGAACTTGGGCTGCGATACGCCGGCGGGTGCGCAGGACGTCGCGGGCGATGGTAAGTTCGTGGGTCGGAGTGCGGATATCGCGGGTGGCATCGTGGAGCACGAGGTCTTCGAGATGGACGAGTTCGCCGTCGATCCACAGCGAGGCGCACGCGTCGGCGAAATGGGCACGCTCGAGGAAGCCCGCGCCGACGGGCGAACGGGCGATGCGCTCGTCGAGACGCGTCAGCGCGACACCGGCGTCGAAAGCCGGCTCCATCAGAGCTGTCATGCTGATTTTTGAGATATCGTAAGCCATTGAAATCATGGTAAATGATTTCCTAAAGGAACTCTATAATAATATTACAGTTCCTCACATGGTACGGTTGCCGGTCGGCGGGGTAACCATCGATAAGTTTCAGGTATCGATAGTGATGGATTTGGAGTCGCAAATCGCCTAAAATCGCGCAAAGCTACAGCTAGCGAAGCCTCAAAATTGGCGACAAAGATACCTTCCGATGCCGTCCATCGCCGCGCCGAAGAACTCGACGTCCTAGACGCCATCCTCCCCTTCGATCGCCGCGATCAGCTTGCAGCCCTTCTCACCGACGACGACGTTGCAACACTCAAGTATCTTGCCCGCGAAGGCATGGGCGACAACACGCTCAGAGCGCTGGCGTCAGATCTCGGCTATCTCGAGGCCTGGTGTCAGCTTGCCACCGGCAGCCCCCTCCCCTGGCCGGCGCCGGAAAGCCTGCTGCTGAAATTCGTCGCCCACCACCTTTGGGATCCGATCAAACGTGCCGAGGACGCCGATCACGGGATGCCTGCCGACGTCGAGGCGGGCTTGCGCGAAGGCCGCTTGCTTCGCGCGAAAGGCCCCCATGCCCCTGACACGGTTCGACGGCGCCTGACCAGCTGGTCAGTCCTCACCCGCTGGCGTGGGCTCACCGGTGCCTTCAACGGTCCTTCGCTCAAGTCCGCCTTGCGTCTGGCTGTACGCGCCAACGCCAGACCGCGACAGCGCAAAAGCAGGAAGGCCGTCGCAGCCGACATTCTCGCAAAACTGCTGCAGGCCTGCGCCGGCGAGCGCCTGGTCGATCTGCGCGACCGGGCGCTGCTTCTAACTGCATTTGCTTCGGGCGGGCGGCGGCGATCGGAAGTGGCGGCCCTGCGCGTCGAGGATCTTGTCGACGAAGACCCCGTTCGTGCCGATCCGAACGACGCGAAC
This sequence comes from Ensifer sp. ENS02, assembly GCF_014851885.1. NCBI lineage: Bacteria > Pseudomonadati > Pseudomonadota > Alphaproteobacteria > Hyphomicrobiales > Rhizobiaceae > Ensifer > Ensifer sp. ENS02. The sequence continues at coordinate 75,397 of NZ_JACVAO010000021.1, forward strand.
TCCCCTGCCCTGCCCTGCCTGTCGATCCGCCTCGGCCGCACAAAGACGACGACCAGCGATGACGATGAACACGTCGTTCTGATTGGCCGGCCGGTGGTCGCGCTCAAGCACTTGCTCGAGCAGGCGAACGTCAAGGATGGCCCAGTGTTCCGACGCGTTGACCAATGGGGAAATATCGACCGACGGGCGCTGACCCCTCAGTCGATCAATCTGATCCTGAAGACCCGTTGCAAACAGGCCGGATTCGATCCGGCACTGTTCTCGGCGCATGGCTTGCGGTCTGGCTACCTGACCGAAGCCGCCAACCGCGGTATCCCCCTCCCCGAAGCCATGCAGCAGTCATTGCACAAGTCGGTGACGCAGGCTGCCCGCTACTACAACGACGCGGAACGCAAGCAGGGACGCGCAGCCCGGTTGATGATCTGAGAACGGAACAGCGCCTGCCATTCGCTATCACGATCCGAACAGCCGCCTATCCCAATATACTGGCTGATGAAGGCTGACGGTGATGCTCGCAAAGTCAGGATGAGCAGGGTTGATGATTATGTTCTGATCGAGCCGGGCCACGACACTCGGCACGATTAGAACGGCACTGCGCTTTTGCAGGCACCAGGCCTCGCCGAACGCCTTGCTTGCCACCGCCGGCATTGAGTCCCAACCGGGCACCGCAGCGGTTGAAAACACCTCATAGGTCAGCCCCCTTGGAATTGTCACCTGAACATAGTGCTGGTTCGGCGGTAGCCGCCCGCTGCCGTGCACGAGCTTTTCCAATACAGCGGTGGAATAGTGTTCGCTTGTGTAGATGACAGGCGTTCCGGGCGTGTTCCAACGCCCGGGCGCAATCGTAGAACCTGTGGCGTCAAAGATCGGATAAGCCCCGTTGGGATCTCCTATTCGGAAAGACGACAGTGTTCGATCAAGAACCTGGGCCGTCACGCAGCACTTCCGTATTTGAGACTGGCGAGGATCTCCAGCACCAGTTCCGCGCCGATCTCATTTTGAATGACGACATCAATCGGAGCTCGATCCTCAAGCATGGGGTGGCTTCGGAACAGGAAATCCCGCGCCGCGTCTGGCCCTTGCCAAACGTCCACGGCGAGGTTCCACACCCGCGCGACGCGGGCGACCCTCATGCCTTCCTCTGGAGAGAGCCGCAGGCTGACCTTGCGCCGTTCCAAAGTGGCCTTGGGTACGAACCGATATTTGAAATGCCCGTCATTCGGAGCAAGCAGATGCGAGACGCGCTCTAGCACCGTGATCGGCAACCCGCCTTCAATTCGGGAAACCAGACCGAGCGGCGATCGCGCTCCGATTTCCTTGGGAGGAAGACCAAGTACATCTGCTACTTTTTCAAATGCCAACATCGCTGAAAACCTCACCTCACTTGAGGCAAAAAATAGTATCAACCGGTAAAAACTTCAACCGCTCAATCGCGATTGATGCACTTAGGCGGATATTTTCTTCTGCCCCACACTTCCCCGCATCAACGCCATCAGCATCGGGCCAATCGAAAACTCCCCGCGTTCCGCCTTGCGTGTCAGGTCGCGCAGATAACCGCCGGCCGAGTTGATCTGCCCTCCCCTTTCGAGAATGCACGCCATGACGGCAGCGGCATTCTCTGCTCCAAGGACCTCGCAGGCCTCCTGATATGCGCTCGGACTGACGCCGAGCATCGATCTCACGACAACGGCGGCCGACATCAGGTCGCGCCAATTCTCAATTGCGCCGCTTGGCCCATAATCGCGGATCTCCGGGCAAGCCTGCAGCACCATCCCCAAAGGAAACGCCTTTATCGGCTCTCGCGTCGGTTTGATGGCCAGGCTCGGCTTCGCCCCCAGCTCGTTTCCAGAGCTAGGTTCAAGTTCATGGATGGATTCGGTATTTGAATTCTGTATGTGGCGTTCATTTTGAACAGCATTGCTGCCCGTTTCTTTAGAATTTTCCAGAATTTCCAGGCGGTTGACCACCTCGTCACGCAGCATCTGCATTTCGTCGAGGATTGGCTCTATATCCGATCCTGTCGGCGTGCGCGGGATGCGGCCGATCAATGCGATAAAATAGTCTTCAATACGGCCCCAGTCGCCGGCAGCCCCCTCCTCTATCGCAGCCGTGAGCAGCTTGCGAACATCACGGCGGCAAATCGACAACGCCTCCTTTGTTGCGCGGAAGCGCCGACGTTCGGCCGCGGCCTGCTGAGCCATGTGCGCGAGCTCTTCGGCGCGCGCGAGAAGTGGCGCCAGGTTGAAGCCGAACGCCTCCTCGATCACGCCGCCGTTGCCTTTACGGGCGTAGCGCTTGCCGTTGGCGCTGTCCTTGCGCTGGATGAGGCCAGCCTCGACCAGAGCGGCCAAATGTCGCCTGAGCGTCGTGCCGGCAATACCGTGGGCGCGGACCGACAGCTGATCGTTTGACGGGAACACGACGAGACCGCGTTCTTCCGAGAGTTCACTCTCCGGATAAAACGTCAGCAGCGCATCGAGCACCGCAAGAGCGCGGTCCTGGATACCCAGTGCCGCCCTCGCCTCGCAGGCGTCGCGAAACACCTTCCATTTGTCGACAGACTTACCGGATTTGATTTCGGCCGTCCGCATCTGCTCTCTAATTTGGGCGAGCGAAATCGGCCGCCGCCCAAAGGGCGTCGTCACACTTCCACCTTGCATCGTCCTTCACCTCTTTGCGAAGGCAAAAGAAAGCTGCTCACCCAAAACGGTGCCAAAGACTCTTGACGGGGATTCGTGGAAATGCGATTCTCAGATTGCTAGATAAGAGAGAGGCTTCCACGACGGAAACGTTTGGGGGCCTTTTTCTTTTGCGGTTATCCTCCTGGTTTCAATTCTCTCGCCCTATCGGGCATCTTTCTGCATGAACTGGTCGTGCAATCTTTCAATCTGCTCTGCGACGAAATCGACGAACCCACTTGGGACCGACTTGTTGAAAGCAAGCTTCGAGCCGGATTTGCCGTGACTCACCTGCCCAAGTACCAACCCGTGCGAAATGAGCTCGACTGATCCGCTCGGCAACACTGTCACCTGCACTTCGCCGGAAAGCGCGTCGAAGACCCCCGCAAAGCGGCCATTGCTGTCGCCATTGCGGATGTCCTCCTGGCTGAGTGCCTCTTTTGCGGCTGCGAGTGGCGCCTGATGTGCCGTCCACCTTGCTTCCAATTCAACCCAGCGCCGGCGCCCAACATCTGGTGCTGCCCCAATCTCCTGTAAGATCTCGCGCGGCACTGCGTTGGCAAGGCGGATCATCTCGGAAACATGGGACTTGCCAGTATTTAGCGATTTGCAAATCACGTCACGGCCAAAACCGGCCGTTTCCTGAGAATGCGCAAACAGACAACGCTCGATAAAGGAGAGATCGTTGCGGTTGCTGTTTTCTTCACCCTGAAGAACGACAGCTTCCTCATCGCTAAGTTCGCGAGCAATCGCCTTGAACTTGATACCGAGGAGCTTGGCGGCCGCGAGACGACGGCGTCCGAAAACAATCTGGAACGGCTTCGCCAGACCTGGCACCGAGCGAACAAGACCCGGCGTGCTTTGCCCATGCGCTGCCATCGACTGCGTAAGTTCGGTGAGGTTGGCCGCATCGTAGGCCGACGCGAAGCGGTCAGGGATAGCGGAATCGAGGACGTCGTCCGGCTCGATTTCGATGATCTGGCCACCGTCCTTGAGCAGACGTTCGGCGAGCTCACTGCGCTCCTGGATCTGCCTGACACCCGCCGCGACCTTGAGGAGATGCGGGGACGTCGTTCTCTGCACCCCTCCTCTCTCAGGCGAGGCTTCGAGCTGACCGAGGACGTTGGCGAAGAGACCTTTTGAATCCTTGCGGCTCATTCTCTCCCCCATGCCTTCCAGAAGAGGCCTTCAAGTTCAGCGTTGGCCGCATTGATCGACTCGATTGCTCGGTCATAGGTCTTCGGCGCGGAGAACCGTGCTCGCTGCACCTCGTAGAGACTTTGCTTCCAGGTCAGGGCATCAGCGACCGCGGTCGATTTCATGACAGAGTTCAACAAGAGATCCTCTCCGAACACCTGGCGCATCAGAGCAGACATGTTGGCCTGAGGGTGATCATTCGGCTCGAACTTGGTGACCAGAAACTTTGCGAAATCCCACTGAGCAGAAGTCCCAACCTCATCGAGGATCTGCATATAAGAGGCGGCGAGCTCCAAGAACTTAGCGGTCGAATCGACATCCAGCATGTGTGCCGGGACCGGAATGACGACACCTGTCGCTGCAGTGAGTGACGACAGCGTCAGGAAGTTAAGGGACGGCGCTGAATCCATCAGGATGAAATCGTAGTCGTCGGCAACTTGCTCGAGAGCCTGAGAGACGCGCAGCAGGAAGCCCGTTCCTCCGGCACGTCGCATTTCGAGTGCGACCGCGGTTTCGAATTCAGTCAGCTCAAGTCCTGCGCAGATGACATCGAAACCGGCGATGTGCGTCTGGTGGATGATCGACTTGGTTGGAATCGGATCTTCGAAACGGATCGCCGAATAGAGCGTGTCCCCTCCCCTATAATCGAAATCCGGCAGGTTACCGTGGAGAGCGGTCAAGGAAGCCTGCGGGTCAAGATCTACCGCAAGCACGCGATATCCACGCAGCGCCAGATAATGAGCGAGATGGATCGTGGTGGACGTCTTGCTGGAACCACCCTTGAAGTTGGTAACAGCGATAATCTGGCACTGCTCGTTCCCAGTGCGCCGCGGGTTCATCCACTTCTTTCGGCCGTTGGCGGCAAGCGCCATGCGGAGTTCAAGAACCTGCTCCAATGTATAGAGTCGGCGCCCATTGGCGATTTCCGGTGCAGGCCCCTGCTCTTTCGCCGCGACCTGCCGGATATAGGCTTCGGTGACATCCAGAAGCTGAGCTACCTCTGTAGACGTGAACTTGCGCATAACGCGCCGGGCATCCGGCGGAAACTGTGCCATGCTCAGATTGCTTAACGCCAACTCGAGCTTGCTGGAGAAATTCTCCATGAAGGAAAGGCTGCTCAGGTGTCGCGTCATCAAAGAATCTCCGGTGGTCACTCTCGCCACTTAACCGCTGCTGTGGTTAACGAACTGCTAACAACCACGTAACTACTCAAAAACCCGCAATTTCGAGTTTTCTCCGCAACTAATGGGTAACCCGATTCGGGTGGACGCATCAATTATCGCACACCGTTTCAAACCGCGTATGAACGGCCTTCTTGTGCAAAGTTCCCCGCGGGGAACTTCCTCGGACAAACGAAAGAAAAATGGAGTGCCTTGCGAGGTAGATCATCTCGGAATGCGCTGCGCTCGACCCAGGGGAAGACGTTCCCCGCGGGGAACTTCCATAACAGCGGGTCGCTTCGCAGCTAGTGTTGGCGCCCCCCCCCCAGTTCTGGATGACTGCCTCGGTCTATCTCAACGAACAAGGTTGATGCGTGCCACCGCGAAATGGTTCCGACCGATGGCCAGGAAAACACGATGTCAATCAATGCGGCGATCGTCCGAGCAAGCTCCCAGACACGCCCTACGCCTCAGACGCGCCTGGTTGGGAAATCCGAGTCGAATCGAAAGGTCCAGTCGGGGTATATGCATTGCATAGGCCGTGGCGTCATCGGAAAACACGGTGCCCACACATTGAAACCTCAGTGGCTGCGCGTCCCCGGACCGAGGCCTGTGGTCGGCATTAGCCACACTTCGCCATCAAGTTCAAAGTCCATATCGACAACGACGACCCGGGCGGCGTCGACGATGCGCAAGGTACGCTCGTCAGCATTTCCGGGTCCCGCTTCGGCCGCTTCAAACACGCGGCGCGCCATGATGTAGCGGGCATTGGGAAACGTCGGCATCCAACGCCCGTCGACCCAGGTGTTTCAGCCTTCGGTGCTCGGGAGGCAGACACGTGAGGCCCCTCTTCTTATCTTCGTGCAAGTAAATCAGTCCACCATCATCGCGACGATACGAGAGTTCCCCGCGGGGAACTTTTGTTCCCATCAGGCTGGAGGGATGCCAGCCTGACGAAGACCATGAAGATAATCAGTCGCGGCTTGAGCCTTGGCTGCGGCGGTCACGATCGCACGCTTATCGCTTTTCAGCAGGGCAAGCCAGTTATCCAAGTAGGCTGCCGTATTGCCACGAGGCTCGTGCGCGACTCCGAGATCTGCGCAGAGGAACGATGCGGTCAGTTCCGCCACGAGTTTCTCGGCGGCGTAGGCGTAGGTTCCGAACCGGCCAGTCATATCGCGGTCAAGGCGATGCTTGGCACCAGACCAGCGTCCAATCTCGTGCATGAGCGTCTAATAGAGATGAACTTCGTCCAGGAAGCGCTCCCTCGCTGGTAGGAGGATGTCATCAGTTCCGGGGCGATGGCAGGCGGCCGTTCCGCCGTATGGGACCGATGCACCGGTGTTGCGGATGAAAGCTTCGACGTTTTGAAGATGCGGTACCGGCGTTGTGGGGAGCTCATCGGCCGGCCGATAGAAACCCACCGGGAGGTTCTCGATTTGCTCGAAGGCCGTGTAGCCCTTGAGATAGGGGATGCCGCGATCGTCGTCATCGTCCTCGCGATCCTTAGGAGCGAAAGTGCCGTATTTGACGACCAGGGCGCCTTTTTCGCCCTTTCGGACCTGACCGCCAAAGTCCTGAGCTTGGCGGTAGGTCATCCAGGTGTTTTCCTCGTAGCCCGCGAGTTCGCTTGCAAGCCACAGCATCAGGATATTGATCCCGCGATAGGCCTCGCCCGTGGCGCGGCTGGGAACAAGGGATCCGCGGCTCTCTCCGCGCCAGGGCCGGATCCACGGCTTGGCGCCAACTTCAAGCTGCTCGATGACGGCATCCGTAATGCGCTGGTAGGTGTCCTTGATGTTCTGCATGGCCGTCTCCTTCCGTTGGTTGACGGCAAAAAACGGAGATGGCCGAAGCGACCCCGTGCACCCAAAGGGCCGCAACGGAGAGGAGGACCGCGACAGCGGTTGCATGGGGAGGGGCTGTCGTAGCTTGTCCGTCAATCATCCGACGGAAGGAGAGGGCGCAGAATATATGCGCCCGTCGCATCATGATCGCCGTAGGCAGCCTTGAGGACTGCAGGCGGTACCCTACCGCTCGTGATTGTCGTCGTCGCGCTCACGGCTTCGCTGCGTCGCCACTTGCGCCTCGATCGTTTTCAGATCCGAATTATCGTTGTGCTGTGATTCCTCGGCCTGCGTGGGCGAATGCATCTCAGGGGCTGGTTGCTCTCGCCCCAGGCGGGAAAAGTCCGATCGAGCAGTTAAGGTAATTTCCTCGTCGGCCGGCAACCTCTCCGGCAGGTCCGCCCGATCGGCAACGACGACACCGCGCTCGGTGACCAGGGTAGCAATCCGTTCCCAAGAATCTCGCCCGTGATTTCCTCGCCGGCCCGGGCGGTGCGAACGTTATGTAGCAAGGGCTCCTCGCCGCAGTCTTTCAGATCCGCAAATGCTGCTCGGATGGCCTCACGTCGGTTGGGATCCAAAGCATCTTGCACAACATGCTTCATCGCAGGACTCGATGGATCGTTCGTGGTCTCGATCGACACCTCGATCATGCGCGGTTTGCTGATCACTGAAAAATCGATCTCGTGTCCGTATTGACGTCCCAGCTCGGAAATGAAGGCCTCCTGCGCCCGGCCGTTCCCCTCGCGAAACGGATGCACATAATTCAGTTCAGCAAGGACCTGGCCGACGCGTTCGGCGAACTGCTCCGGGGTAGCGTCCCGAAGTGCCTCGGGATTTCGTATCGGCTTTAATGCCTCGTCCAGACCCCATTTCTATTCTCGAGCCGGGCAGGAACGAAGTGCTCCCCTTGGAGAGGCCGCCGATCGGCTCCACGTGCTCGCCGTCCACGATCGGCGTTTCGTTGCGCGAGTGACCCGCCCACTCGTAGACATCCTGAAAAATGTAGCCGTGGATCGCTTTCAGATGGGCCTTGTCAAAATCACCCTTGGGGCCATCGCCTTCAGCGATTTCGAGTAACCGCACGGCGGTTGCGCGATATTCTTTCACGCGCAGCTCGGAATGTGTTTGAGTTCCCCATCTGTTTTTCAGAACGTCCGTACGGTCCGGATCGTTCGAAATGTTGGGGTAGGTGTAGGAACCTTTGGGGCGCTCTTCGGCCATGGCAAGCTCAACAAAAAGCCGCCGGCTCTGAGCGGGCGGCCTCTGTACTTCAAGGTTGATCGGTAATTATCTGACGGGTTGCTCGATCATGAGCGCCCGGTATTCCTCGCGGGTAATGTCGCCGGCGACATAGCGCGCGGTGGCCGCCTCGAGGACGGGATCGTGAACATAGCCCTGCCGGACATTGGCAGCGCGTGCCTGCTCCGCAGCCTTGCGTCGCTTCTCGACGGCTTCCGCGGAACGGTCCGGACGGCGGGAATGAACGTTCATCTGCAAATCTCCGGTTACGGGGCACCCTAGCAGTTACAGTGCTGCAAATCCAGCATTCTGCCGGAATTCCCGGCCTTTCGAGGGTGTGCGCCCGGCTTTGTTGCCGGGCGCTGTGAGCGGATCAATCGCGGGCGTCCCACTCGATGATCGCCTGCAAGGAGGCGTCGTCCTGGCCGGGGAAGCGGCCGAGATTGGCGTTGTAGCGGAGCTTGCGGATCGAAAGAGTGTAGTAGGGCTTGCCCTCCTGGTTCTCTTTCTTCCAGACGCCGCCGACCTCGATGTTGTGGCCGCGGGGTGATTTGGCGTAGACGCGGTGCGTCGGGGCCTTATCGTTGTCCGAGTCGAACGGCACTACCGTGATGTCCATGTCCCGGTCGATGGTGGAAATGAGGCCGGTGCCCTTTGCGGTTTCGAGATTGTCGCCTTCGAACTGGATGTAGTTGGTGACGTTCATGTCTTTCACTCCTCTTTGGTGGTTGCGATGATCGTTCCAACGGCACGGCGGTACGCGATGGGCACCGGAGGCCGGAGCGAGAGCGGAGGAAGCTGGAGGGCGCCAAAATTTGCTTTCGCGAGGAAGCCGACGGCGGGGAAATTTTTGCGGCATCCGGCTTTGCGCAAATTCGCGTCGACGTGCGAACGAGCGTCACAAGCAACCGCTTAGGAGGAGTGTGGCTTGAACCTTTTGGCAACGTTTCCCCGTTCTACCCAGCGACACACAACCGCAATTTTCGCATCAATATTAATCACACAACCGGCGCATTCAATAGGTATTCGCCATTTTTGGCCGAAATCATGAAGCAAAACGGCGCACGAACGGACCCCTTTGCGCGACGTTGGCGACTTCGCGGTCAGGGCGTCACGGATGATTTGGAACGGCGGTAGAGGTGGGGGCTTTCGATTTCAGCTGACCACATGCCGAAGCCATTGTCGCGGGCACTGTGCTCGGCTTGGCCGTACTCGACTTCGCTGATCGAGTGCGACGCTGGCAAATACCGCAACATTGCCTCTGCCAGTCCGGCTTTCACCATCGCAAGGCCGATATCGACGTCTCCGATGAAGCATTGGCCGACCAGACGGCGATACTGATCCTGGTCGATGATGTCACAGCGGACATGCTGCCCGTCGATCATTTTCCCAAGATGGCTGCGGGCTGCGGCACCACAGCGCCACACCTTGCCGTCTTTCAATCCGGTCTGATCGCGCTCGCAGGCGTCGATGGCCGCAATCCTGATGCGCTGTTTTCGGATACTGATCGTGTCACCGTCGATCACGCGGGCGCGGCCTGAAAAGTCGTCAGCTTGTGCCGAACCGCAAAAGATGAAGAGAGCGGCAAAAAACGCCGGCAAGGCTTTACGCATCAATGTGTGACCTCCAGGGAATTTCGGGCGGCAAGCCCGAATATGGAGCGGGCGAGGTGCAACTCGCCCGCGGCGGCGCGGTCCGTCAAGGCCCGCAAATAGCCCCCCGGCGACTTGACGTCCTGCCGGTCGTATTTTTCTAGCGTCACAGCGACCGCGACGGCGGCCTGCTGCTCGCCCATCAGGTCGACGGCGCGGCGGCGAGCATCCTCGGAGATCCCGGCAAATCGGCACATCAGCGGCACGGCACGAGCCAGGTCGGCCCAACTGTTTGGCGTAAGCCCGTAGGTCTTCAACGCTGGCACAGCCCTAACCACGTCCTGCAAGGCCACCATTGCCTGCGGTAAGTGCTGTGGCCGCTTGAGTTCACTCCGGCGTCGCCTCAGGCTTTCTTCAAAAGCCCATTGGCTGGCGGAGCCAGCTTTCAAGGAATTGAGTTGTTCGGCGTCAGCCGAACGCCGTTCCTGACTACTATCAGCAAGCAGATAGGGGGTTGTAGTCTGTTTGTGTATGTCGTTTTCGGCATGCGGGCAGGTCACCTTCCGCGCCTCTAGTGCTTCTTCCGATCTACGCGGAAGTCGCATCATCCGCTCCACGAACCAATCGAGAAGGGCTGTTACCCGGCGCAGCAGATGGCTCGAAGGTTTGCCGGCGCCTTCGACAATATCGCGCACTCGCTCGATGCGACCCTCTATCAGCCTCACAATGCGCGCGGAGTGCTCAGCTCCGATCGCGAGGGCTTGGCGAGCGTTGCGAAGGGCCCCGCGGTAGCGCCGCGCAGCCGCATCGGCCGCCTTCTTCTCGGCGCGGGCCTTTGTGACCAATTCATCGAGTTCGTTGTATCGGGCGATCAGGATGCGAAGGTCGACCCCACATCCGTCCGTTATCTCGCCTTCGCCATTGCGAACGGGATAGCGCTTGTAGTTGCCGCTGTCCTGCATGGTGATAAGGCCAGCGTCGAACAGGCGCGACAACAAACGGCTGACACGGCCGGCCGACCGGCCGATCTCGAAGGCCAGTTGCTGGTTCGACTTGAACACGATCGGGCGACCCGACTTGTCGAATGTATCGGCCTGGGCCGTGTTGATCAGAGCCATGAGCAAATGGCTTTCTGTTCCATTGATCAAGCCAACGCATGGGAGGCTTTGAACAAGTATCGCCAACTGCCCGCGCGTAACCGTCCCGATTTCCGCCGACTCTGCCAGCCGACGGAAATGGGCACGCTGCGGCGTTATCCGGCGGCCAGCGGGCCGCTGATTCATTTGGGTTTTCCCCATTCCTTGTCTCCATCTTTGAGACCAGGCAAAGCTTCGCCGTTCACCGAAAGGTGCGTTCTTTGTTGACAGGAAAGGGAGGGTCTGCGAGAAAGGATTTGGCTAATTTATCGACTCACAGACCGCTTCCGGAATTTTTTCGGGAGCGGTTTTTCTTTTCTGGTCGGTGTATCTCTCCGCAAAACGATTTTCAGATTGGCAGCCCCGGAATCGAACCGATTCCGCTGCTTTTAAAACATAGCGCCATAAAGCATATTGGCGCAACAAGGTGGTACAGCAGTAGGATTTAGGATGCTGCCTGTTTGCGCCAACACGCTGATTTTTAAGATATATCCAAATATCACCTAACATACGCGACCGTCTTCGATAGCGGAGATCGAAGCAATTTGGCGCGGTTCGTCGCCGAATCGGGAAGCATTTGGGGTGGGGAGGGGAGTACGAGGGGAGGGGGGAATTGGGCCTCCCCTCGACAGGATTGCGGACAGGTCGATCCTGCCCGCAATCTTCGGTCCGTCTCGAAAGGCGGGGGGCCGATCACGAGGAAAGCGTGACCGGCCTACGACTGATATTACTCAGCCGCTTCAGGGAACTCGTCTTCACCGTCGTCGGCCTGCGCTACCGGCTCAGGCGCGGTTATCCGCACCGGAGCCGGTAGCCAGCCGCTTCCGGCAACGAGGCGATCTGCGATCGTCACCGCCTCGGATTTCTTGGCAGCGGCTCTCACGGATAACTCCGCCTCGCCGCCCTTGGCCTCAGCCACTGCAAACTCAATGGTCGTCCGGTTGACGTGTCTGAAATAGCTGTCGCCGGTCGTCTCGAACCAATCCGGCATGTGCACCTTGAGGGCGCGACCAAGCTGGTTCGCCTGCTCGATGCCGTTTCTCCGATCCGTGAACTTCTTCTCCACAGCATTGACCGAGTGCGCCGCGCCGAATGCCAGCAGAGAAAGCACCGTGTCCTGTGGCTGTTCCAGCAGCCAGTCGAACAAATCGGCAGGATTGCCGGGCAAGTGATGGCTATAGTTATCGGCGAGGTCGTTAAAGGCGATTAGACCCTTGCAGCTTTCGGCGTCCTTTATCGACGCCTCCAAACGCTCATGCGTCAGCGCCAATTGAAGGGCGCTCTGCTCCGAATGATACGGGTAGGCCACACGCAACAGCATCGCGTGAACCACCGCGACAAGCGCCACATCAGGGTTGTTCGCCAGTTCGATGCGCAGCGCGGCCGTCTTGTGAGCCGTCAGGTCCTCCATCAGCGCAGCCGAATGGCTGATAGTCGGAACCTTGGGTTCTACCGGGTCCTTGCCGCTCGGCAGGCTCTCACCGTCATCGTCCCCGTCCTCCGTCTCGGCGCGTTCGTCCGGCTTTACGAAACCGCGCTCAATGGCGAGCCGACCGTAATAGTCGAGAAAAACGAAGGTTCCAGCCTGCTCCAACGCCTCGGGGCTGTAGGCTTCGGTTGGGGCATTGAGAGCGTCGATCCGCTTTTCGACTTCCGCCAGCTTTGTCTCTGCTTCGTCATCGGGCACCCCGTTTTCGATCAACTCGGCAAGCTCGTCATACTCGGTCTGTGCGGCATCAAGAGCGGCCTGATCTTCCTCAGAAAGAGCGATCCCCTCCGGATAATGGCGCTTCATGGCATGATAGCCAGCGGGGGCCGTTGCGGAGCACTCCACCCATTTCCAGCCCTCGGCGCGAACACTAACGGCAGTCGCCTCGAGCTTTTCCGCCACCAACTTCTCGACCAAGGCGGCGTCGACCGCATATCCAGCATTGCGGTCATCGAATAGGTCGCGCTTGACCGCTCCCCCAGCTTCCTCGTAAGCCGCCAGTCCGCCAATGAACTGCATGCGCTTATCCGTCGCTGCAATCATTTCCTCGGTGAGCGCTCGCCGGAGCGAATGCGCTTCGCGGTTCCAAGATGGAAGGGCGTTCCAAACCGTCAGTTGCCTTTCATGATCATCGCTGACGGTGAAGGCCGATAGCTGCGCAAAGCTCATGTCCTCGTCGCGGTAAAGCTGCAACAGAACCGGCGACACGCGGGCGAGTGCCAGCCGCTTGCGAACGACGGTTTCGGTCGTGCCGAAGCGGGCCGCGATGGCGGCAACGTCCTTACCCTGCTTGGCAAGCGCGTCGAAGGCCTCGTACTGGTCGAGCGGGTGCATGTCCTCGCGCATGAGATTCTCGGCAAGGCTGATCTCCGTGGCGATCTCGCCGTCGCGCTCCTTGCACTCGACAGCGAAATCCTTGGTGATCTCCCCTGCCTCTGCCAGCAAATTGAGCGCGGCAAGGCGTCGGCCGCCGGCCGTCACGTAATAGCGGCCCTTCTTGTCGCCCTTGCGAACAACGAGGTTCTGCAAAAGCCGGTAGCCGTCTTCTCGAATATTGGCGGCGAGCGCCTCGACGCCCTCGGCGCTGTAGGTCTTGCGCACGTTTTTCGGATCGGCGTCCAGCTTGTTCAATGCGATGGTGATGATCTCGGTCATGATGCTTTCCTTTTCCCGCGAAGCGGCCCTCGTGCCCGAAGGGGCAGGAGCCCGCTCCTGCTTCCGAGCTCGTGCGGAACAGCGGGGGAGAGGGGGCAAGGGGACAAATCGGAGGGGGATCACCCGCCCGAAGGGGCGGCACGTGATCCGCATGAGCGGATCTGTGTCGATCCTGCACGCAGCGAGCCAAGGTGAGCGCAGGAAGGACGGGGAGACCGATTTTCCCCTTGTAGGGAGAGGGGGCCGAGCCACCCTTTCCCTCCCAACGCAACAATGAGCGTACCAGGCGCAGGCTTAGCGCAGCGGCCGAAGCCCGTTCGCGCACCGCTTGACCGGTTAAAAGGCCCGCCGCAGGAGGTTCAGCATAGCGCCGGCGATCAGCCGGGAACCGGGACCGACTGGCCCCGGCAAGCGGTCCCGCGTGTCGAAGTTTCCATCAACCATCGTTCGAAGGCTGGTCTGCAGATGATTGAGGGTCCATGGCTATGGCAAACCAGGCGCCCGGCAACTTGGACTTGGACTTGGAGACAATTCGGCGGGAAACGCGCTATGAAGCGAATATGAGCAGATTCACGGAAACTGAAATCGCATTGATCGAGCGCTTACGCGCCCTGAAGGCTTTGCCGGACACGTCGATAAACGTTTTGGACATCGGCGTTCCATTGACTGCGGCAGGGTTCACGCAGGATGAAATCATGAAGGTCCTGTATGCGCTCGAACAGGACAAGATCGTCGCACTGTTGCCGGGAAACCGACTGATGATGCTTAAAGAGCTGCCTGATGATTAGTGTTGAGCGTTCGCTACCGGGGCAATCGACCAATCAGAACGGCGTTGTCGGTTCGATTGCCACAGTCGCAGCGGAACCTGCTTCTCAGGTTCATCAGATATTGATCGCCCCAATGTGCCAGCACGGCGTCTTTGTTGACCCAGCCGACGCGGCCACATGCCGAGCATCGTGCACCCAACACCTCCCACTCCTGTAAGCCTTTAATCGTGTTGTACATCGCGGGGTCGTGCTCAATGTACGACGACGGTGAGAATGGTGCTTTCAGTCTCATTGCTCTTTGCTCAAATGCGAGAAAGAGAACAAAATAGGAACATAATCCTAAGCGAGTCAAGACCTCGCTCCGAACCTGCATGACGAACACGCACTCAACACCCGGGCGGGTGTACTCAGTCTTCAATCAGCCCGACAAGTTTTCGCTCTACGGCGCACGCCTCGATCAGCGAGGTCTCCTCATTCAGAACGGCGACCAGTTCACGGGCAGTCATCGAACCAAAGCCAAATGAGTAGAGCGCCATCGCGCCCATTTCTTCGTAATCCTCCGGATCACCGGCTTTCAATTCGGCTCGCTGCTCGAGCGCGGCGCGACGGCAATCGACCTCATTCTCTGCAAAATACAGAATATTGTCCGAACCAGGTGTGACCTGATACGCCCAAAGCGTGAATTCCATTTGGCGCTCCTTTCCCGTTCCACGCGCTAGTTTTAGTTGCAGCAAAGCACGTTGGAAATTGTAGGATTCTACAAGGTCAGCGGAGAACGTGACCGCTCGGGGCACTGTGTACGAGGCTGACATGGGATTTGTGGTTAGTGCCGGCGCAAGCGCCCGCGGCGCTCCGAGTATGGAGCGCTCCGCGCCACGGGCTGTGATCGGGCGTTGGTTGACGAGGCCAAGGGTCCACGGCGGAAAGCCGCGCCCTTCCGGGTGCGACTCTGCTCAGTTCGGCTTGTTGTCGTTGTCGGCCTTGGCGTTGAAATCACACTGATAGCTGACCTCCACCTTGGCGATGAGCGGAAGCGAAACCGAGACCGAGATTTTCAAGTGGCCCTTGTGGGACAGCTTGGCGACTTGCCGATTGATGTAGTGACGAAGGCGGCGGCCGGTTTTCTGGTAGAAGGTTACGAGCGTTTCACGAGGTGAATCCTCCTTTGTGGGTGCGTTATCGCGAAGCTCGAATACGGCAGGCACGGCCGAGTGCACCGGGTAGCGGTCGCAACGGAACGAAGTGAAGAGGAGAACCCTTTAGGGTTGCACGCCAGGGCAGAGCCAGCCGTATCGTGCGCAGCATTAGATTGCGTACTGCCACTAAGGAGCTGCCGGGAAAAAGCGGCCTTCGTAGCCTGGGCCGCCGCCTTCATCGTCATTCGGCAGTCGTCCGCCGGCCGTTAGGCCGGGATATCGGTCGCGGTTCTGCTGCAGCGGAGTGAAGGTGGCATCAGACTTCATACAGCTGACAAGACAACAAGCGAAAGGAGCCGCCCGCTATGCGGGCCCGCCGCCGTGGTTGGGGAGGGAGAACGAGGGGAGGGGCTTCAGGGGCGCCCCTCGTTCCGGTCCTCGCCCGCTCGATGCGGGCTTGGTTCGGTCTCCTTTTCACAAGACTATGCCAAGCCGTTCACCAAAACTTGGCGGGGAAGGGGGCCCGGCCTCCCTGATCATTGCCAGCATCATTTCGCGCGTGAGACCGCACACCTCATAGCCTATCGCCCTCGCAGCCTCGGTGATCGATTCCAGGGTCGGATGCTCCTCAAGGAAGGCGCCCAACCAAAGAGCGTATTCGTCCGTCTCTGGGTCGGGAAATGCTTGCAGGAAAAAGGTCCTCAAGGGCCGGTCATAACCAATCGTGGCTTCTGGGTCGGTCTTGGTGGCGGATTTCACTTCAACGGTGTAGCGGCTCAATGTCGGCTCCTCTCATGGCCCGTTCGGGGAAGGCAACGCAATGGGCGCGGCCCGATCTCTATTTGAAAAGCGGCATTGACCGCTGGTTGGTGAGAGCGGCTCGCTCCGTCTCGAAAGTGTAGCCGTCCCAATCCTTCCAAGCCTCCCAACCCTGGGCCGTCGCGCGTCCGTACCAGACGCGCACCCGCACTATATCGGCGGCAAGCTCCTCGACAATGGAAACCGTGAAGCTTTCCGCCCATGCCTGACGGCGTATCGAAAACCTCAACGTTGGCGCGCTGGTGTCGCATGTCTGTGCCCTACAGGTTGAAATGAGCGACAAGCGCCTGATTGGCGCGGTGGCAGGCGAGGGCATAGGCGACAATCTGCGCCACCATGTCCGGATCGGTCGCACCCGCGCGTTTCGCCCTCGCTGCCATATCCTCGGCAAGTTCGGTATCGTCCTCACCAACATGCTTGTTGCCGACGATCCATGAAATCTGCCCGGTGGGCAGGTCTGGCCGGAGCTTGGCTGGAAGGGCGGAAATCCCTCCTTTCCGTGTGCTCGCTGTGGTTCCAGCCTGTTCCGCCTCCGTTGCGGTCGGATAATAGGCCTTGACCAAATTCCTGCGCTGCGCGTCGGTGGCGCTGAGGAACGCCTTTCCACCGTCCTCGGTCTTGTATAGCGCCCAATCCGCGGCCGTGCCGCCGAAACAGGGGTCGCCCGTGCCGTGAAACTCCATGACGAAATAGATTGCATGGGTCATTGGAATGTCCTTCCTTCGAATGGGCAGGATCAGGCGGCGCCGGCGCCGCTGATCTTTTTCAGGACGGATTGCGCCGCGTAGCGCCCGGCCTCGTTCAAATGCCGTTGCCATGCGCCTTGTGACGGCGACCAGCGGAATTCACTGGCCTTGAGGACGCGCCGGGTCGGATCGTCGGGCTTGCCGGGAAAGATCAACTGGATACGCGCGATGTCGGCGTTCTCCTTGATCTCGACGGCTCCGGCGCTTGTCTCGAGTTCTTGGCTTTGGGTGCCGCGCTCCTTCATCCTTGCGAGGATTGCAAGGCGCTGTTGCAGGCGACGAAGCTCGGCGCGGCTGTTGGTCGTGGTGAATCCGCGACGGGATTGCCACGGCGCCAGTTTGATGCCGTTGGCTGCGGCTTCCGGGGAAATGCCGGTGTCCGCAACGACGGCGGCAATCATGTCCTCTTCGCTGGCGAGATCTTTTTCCATGCGCCGGATGATTGCGTTCGCGGCTTTCATCCGGTCGATGGCAAGCGCCGTCTCCTCGATGCGCGTCATGATTTTCTGCAAGGCGACCGGGTCCCCTGAACGAATCGGCTCATCATCCGCGCCATGCGGGAACGCCTTCCGTTTGGCAGCCTTGCGCGCTGCCGCCCCGTGCGCCTTCAGATCGGCGCGTCGGGCGTCAGAAATCCGCATGCGTTTTTCATTGCGGGCAACCGGAAAGCGGGCAGGGCCGGTGATAAACCAATTCATGCAACGACCTTCCGCCGCCCAATACCGCCGCGTCAGATCAACGTGACGACGAGCAAAGGATTCGATCTCCTGCTCTGGAACAGGTGCGCAAGCTTTGTTCCAAAGTTCGACCACGTGCACAGCGAACTGATTAAGCCGCTCGGCCAGGTCTCCAAGCTCGATCTTTGCGCGCCGGTCGGGAAAGTGGGTGAGGGCGTGAAACTGCGCCTCGATGTCCTCCGCCGCGATGGTTGCGGCGAAGGTCCCTGCGATGATGGCGAGGATGTTATTTTCGACTGTCGCGATTTTCATCATGCCTCTCCCTCGACAAGGGTCGGGTCGCGGCGCTCGATGCGGCACTGCAAGCCCGCCAGCGCACCGGCGATGATGATACCGCCGGGGGACATCTCGTCGGCCTGTGCGAAGACTGGGTCGAGGACCGGCCGGCAGCATTTGAAATGCTGGGCCGCATCCTTCAGACTGACGAGGGGAGACGTGTAGGGGGAGCTACCATCGCCGCCGACAAGAACGATCCTGCCCGCGATCGGCTGCGGGAAGCCTTCAAACGCGGTGAAAGCCGTTAGACCATCCTTCAATCCTTCCTCGTCGACAAAGAGTGTGTGACGTTCGTCAAAACGCACGACTTCAAGAAGACGGCACCCCACCAAGTCATAGACTGGCCGGATGCCCATCGAGACGGGAAGCTCAACCGGCTTAATGATCGTCGTCTCCGGGTCCAGCACATATGCGGTGTTTGTGCGTATCATTTTTCTAGCCCTTTCCATTCCGCGAAGCGGTCTAGCGTCTGCCCGAGGGGCAGGAGCCCCGCTCCTGATCCCTGAGTTCGCGCGGAGCAGCGGGAGAGTGGGGGGCAAGGGAACAAAACGGAGGGGGTTCGCCCGCCCGAGGCTTAAGCCGAAGGGGCGGCGCTGATCCGCGCATGCGGATCCGCGTCGATCCTGCACGGAGCGAGCCGAAGGCGAGGAGAGGAAGGACGGGGAGACCGTTTTTTCCCTTGTGAGGGAGAGAGGGCAGCGTCCTCTTTCCCTCCTTCAGAAGGGCAAAGGCGGCCGGGTGGGCCGTCAATCCGGAAAGAATTAGGGCCGCCCTGCCTCGTGAACAGGGCGACCCCATGGCGCATGACAAGAAGGGCTAGCGACTTGCCATCACCAACTCATGATAGGCGCTGCCGGCGCACAATATGCTGATTTCAATCGGGCGTGTAAACGGAATTTAGAGCCAATTTGAAGCGCACCGGACGATTAGATGCGGAGCGAAAGTCGCGCAACCGATCGTTACCAGGCTGGGCGAAGGCCGATTTTCGCGGACTTCGTGCCGAAGGCATAGAGCGGGCTCGCGTCAGCGATGCGCCAAATTGCTTCTATCCCGGACGTTGCCAGGAGTGGCAAGCGGAGAGGTTTTAGCGGGAATTCATCGCATTTCGCGGGTCGAATTGGCAGCACGCGATAGAAACCGCTTTAAGCTGAAACCGGCCAACAGAATGTAAGGCGGCAGACCAAGCGAATAGTGACCACAGTTTAGTTTCAGGATGTTTGGTCTGGCTCCGGCTTCCTTAAGCCGCTGCATGAACCGCTCCGAAAGTTCGGGCAACACCACTTGGTCTCGTTTTGCCAGCACAACGTGAAGATCGAGATCCGGACGCGCGAAACGATGCGCGTGGTTCTCCATGTTAAGCGGACCCCAGGCCCTTCTTAGATCGGTCAGCCCGATCTCAGGCTCAAGGCTTGCACGTATCGATCGTGTCGCGCGCCCCGTCCAAACCATATCCGCGAGACTTCCCGCCGTCAGAAACAACGAAGCTTTCGACACGGAGGGGTCGTGCGCCGCGATCAGTCCTGCGACCCAGGAACCTAAGCTCATTCCGAGAACCGAAACCTCTCGATAGCCTTCGCTTTTCAGCCAACGCAAGAGCTTTCGCCCATCCCACACTGCCTGTCTTACAGACTGAATCGTTCGGCCGAGATTAGCGCTAAGCATATAATCGGCGTGTTCGGAGCCGGGACGGCTGCGCTCAAAGTGATAAGGCATAGCAACTTCGACAACCGTGATCCCACGGTGCGAGAAATAGTCTGCGATCTGACGATTCCGGGCGCTCGCATTCCAATGGTGAAAAATCACCAAAGCCTGATCGAACGACCCGCTTTCGGTGATTTTTGCCCAGACGACGTTGTTCTCTTCGACGTCAGTGGAAATGTCCGATGGAAATTTGAGCCATCCGTCCTGCTTTGCAAAACCCTGATCACTCCCGCCCGGCTCATCGAAATAGCGCGGATCAGCGAGGGCCTGGTCCGCAAGGAGACAAAACTCTTCAACCGTATCAACGTCCTTCGCGCCCCGAAAAGCGCGTTCTGCGTCGAAGACGAGATCCGTCTTTTTCTTACCGTCCTCACCGCGCCGCGCCCGCCGCTCATCCCATCGATCAAGCCAATTATGATACACGCTGATGATTTCCTAACTTGCTCGCTCGCCATTGCCCAAACCGGGGATCACACAGGCCGTATATCGAAAGCAGCACTGCAACGCCCAGAATGATCGAAAAACCAGCGAATGCGTCGATCAGCAGATAGCCGGCAAAGAGTAACGCCACGACCGTCGACATTCTCCACAAAGGAAAATGACGCTGACGTCCAACACCTAAACGGATGGAACCGTAAAGAAAAACAACACAGGTCGAGATAGCGACAAGAAGGCTGCTGTAATGCGTCGGCATTCTATAGCGGAATCCGTCGCTGACATTGTTGCGCATTTGGAAGGCTGAAAGCATGTCTCCGACCAGCCACGTCACAATGTTCTTTCCATTCGACGTTAGGTAAGAGCTTTGGACCTTCATGCATATGGCGATCAGAATCCCCAAAACTGTGCACCGGAAAATTCCGCGCATTACCCGCAGGCTGACTTCACTGACCTCGTAGGGATAATCCACTCCCGCCCAGTTCTTCGATACCTCACCAATTCTCCAAAGGTCGTGAACCAATGTATGAAGCAAAATGAGACCCGCGAAGAACAAATAGAAGCACAGGCACATGTAGAGGTAAGCGAGCCCTGTGAATACAATCGACATCGGCACTGATATGACTTCAGGGCGCACAAGTGTTATCTTGCCCCAATCGATCGCATAGTTGCCACCACCGTTGATCAACGGGATCAAGCACACGCCGATCCACTGAAAAAGGCCGGCGAACAACACACAGATAAAAAAGACCGCCCAATAGGTGTATGAAGAAGCTTCAACGCTGCGCTCCCAGACGTCGTCGTTCTCCACCCGACCGCCGTGCGCTACAAGTTTCAAACGCCCTTCATATTTCCAGAACACCAGCAACTCTATTATGAATGCAAAAAACAGCGGGAGGAGCACCATGAAGACGAACGTCCAATTGGGTGCCCAAAGAAATCCGACCTGCTTAAGAAAGCCATCGGCGCG
Organism: Ensifer sp. ENS02; assembly: GCF_014851885.1. NCBI lineage: Bacteria > Pseudomonadati > Pseudomonadota > Alphaproteobacteria > Hyphomicrobiales > Rhizobiaceae > Ensifer > Ensifer sp. ENS02. Next base: position 96,480 of record NZ_JACVAO010000021.1, read on the forward strand.
TACGTAGGTAGTGTTGTGAATCCCCGTGATATAAGACAAAAATCCAAGAGCGGTGGCACCCGCAAACACAGACGCCGGTAAATCCAACGGAGATCCGCGACTAAAGAGCGCCTCTGATCTCCGCGCCAAGCTGAAACGCCGACGCGACCGCCCGCCATTCGTATCCAGCTCAGCCGGGAAATCTGGCTCATCATCGGCGGTCGCAATGCGGTCCAGATCTGGAGCCCCTAGTGCAACACTGTTTTCCGCTTTCTTTGAGCCTCGCCTCTTTGCGGCTAACCGAGATTGCGCCGCGCTAAGTTCTACCTGCCATTCGCTCGTTGCTGTCGGATCATCGCACCCAAAAACTCTTGCCAGCCAACGAATGTTGGCGGTGCTTATCCCCTTGTCGTTCTCTTGAAACCAAAGCTGCACCGTTCGCAGGTCGACCCCGACTCGGTTTGAATCGATCTGTGAAATCGCCTCGGCAAGCAGATCAGGCGTCCATGGGCCTGCCGGGAAGCCATCGTTGCCCAATGGCCGTCCCGCCCCCGCCGCAGCCAATTGTTTGAATAGCTCTTTGAAGTCACTCCCGTCTTTCGACGGCGGAAGAAAAAACTTTCCGTTTTTTATCAACGACTTACAGGCCCTTGTTTCGTTTCGCTTCGCTGGATTTCGTTTCCTATCGTGCCTCTGCCCTCAATCTACGGCCCTTTCTTGAACGCAACTTTGTGGCGCTTCCAAGATGAGGCGTGCAACTGCCGGGAGGAGGGCCCCTTTTTGCCATCGGTGAGACATCCAACCATGCCAATCTTGTCATTGTCAGCGCTTCATAGAGAGACCGACAGCCTTTCGCTTCGGTCCCATCGCTGGGGATTGAATTCTTCAACACTGCGTACGGCTTTGAGTGCGTTGGCGTCCGACGGTATTTCTTATGTTGAAGTCGCGGGACCTTCGGGCGGGAAGGAACAAGAAAGTGGGGCGGAAACGGTTGTTTCCCTTCGCGAACTGATGGATCGCCATATCGCGGCGCAACGGGCGGCGGCGGATGCGGTTCGTGCGTGGGATGGACGCAGGGCAGCCGGCGAGGTTACGGACGTCGCCTATGCAAATGGCCTATTGGGCGTTGCGCGCGATGAAGAAGCCGGCTGGCTGGCGATCGTCAACTACAAGCCGCGGGGCGACCGGGAAACGCGGCTGAAGCTGACCTATATGGCGGCTTACCTGATCGCAACACGGGGCACTTTGAATGCCAATGAAATGAATTCCGTTTTGGAAGCTGCTGACGATTGGCCTAGCGTATCGATTTCATGACTTGCACCGAGATCAGGATTAGATCAACAGGCGCTCCGTCGTCGTCATTGCCGCTGGAAGCACGGCCATCGCCTCGTTCGGGTATGGCCGCTGCAGCACCTCTGCCATGTCCCATTCCGCTGTCATCCATAGATCGATGTCGGCCTCGCTGGTCAGCGGTACCGGCATAGCCTTGCCGTGGATCGGCTTGACAACAGCGTTCGCTTCGCAAGTCAGGAAGCCGAACCCCTTGCCGACTTCGCAAACGAATTGAGCGTCAACCTTGCGAAGCCATGCGCGGATACGGCGACCGTCGAGCGTTCCGTTGGCCTGAAAGCAGATCTGCCAATCGCCTTTGAGGCAGACGAGTTTCAGGTGCGAAGGATAGGAGTGGTTTGCATATAGGACGCGCACCATCGCAGGCACCTGAACCTTTCCGAGTTTGCCCGCATTGATTGGATGGCGGCCGCCGCGGCGCCGGTGATGTTTACTGCTGCCGAGCAGGCGGCCATGTTTTTGGCCGATGCTCGAAGCAAAACCATTTCAATGGGCCTTTTCCGGCCGAGAAACCGAAACCGCCCCACTTCGTACACCCAGGGTGCTCGCATAGATGCACCCATGGTCCTTCAATCGATTTCTGCACGCCCGGCTGTTCGTCACTCATGCCGGCCGCCATCGATGTTTCAGTGCGAAGTTGCTCATGCCTCGGCATCCAACGAGCGCTCAAGAGCCGGTCGCCAACCGCGGGCAAAACCGACGCTCATCGTCGCGCCGGCTAGCGTCAGTTGTTGGCGCAAGTGCCTGCAGTCTTCGAGGAGCGTTCGGATGGTGGCGTCCTTGTCGCCTCGGTGCCATGCGAGCGCGGCGACGAACTCATCGACCGGATCCTCGCTCTCTTCGATCTCGCTTCGGTGCAGGACGGCGGACATGGCTTCTCCTTCTCCGGATTACGCCAGAGTGCTTGATACTTCAGATGACTGGCAAGGCGGCGGTCATCGCCTCGAATGTTCTTATATTGTTCTCACGCACACGAGAGTCAACGCCGAGAAATAGGGAGGCGCTCAGTGCTCCGGTGATGCCTTCGGTTTCCTTATGATGACGCCGGCTGCGCCCACGAACATTCGATCCTTGGAATCTTGGGCAAACCAGTGATTATGCGCCAGTTCGATAAGTGCGTCGGCGACCTCTCGCTCGGACCAGCCAGCCGCCTGTGCTTCCTCGGCCACTGCCCGGAAAATATCCTCCATCGCCATTTGGCAATCCAGGTCTCGATCTGGATAGGCGCCACCGCGTTTCGGTGACAGAGATATCGGCGGCTTTGGCATGGCGTTCCTCCTGAGTGGCAGCTTAGACGTTTTCCGTGTTTCGTGCGTTAATGCGCCATGGCTAAAACACTTCGAAAGAAATCAGTTCCCGCGACGCCGGCCGATCAGATGCCGCGTCGCGTCGAACCATGCGTGCCAACCCTCGTCGACAAGCCACCGACGGGACCGGAGTGGGCCTTCGAGGTGAAGTGGGACGGCTACAGGCTAGCGGTGCATGTCGAGCCAGGCGAGGTGAGGGCGGTCACCCGCGGCGGCTACGATTGGACAAAGAAGTTTGGATCTATCGTCGCCGAGGCGCACGAGCTCGGCCATACTTCCATGATCATCGACGGGGAAGCAGTTGTCCTCGACGACGAGGGCCGTTCCGATTTCGGCTTGCTACAGCGCGCGGTCGGCAAAAGACCCAGCTCGCACGATGCGAGCGAGATCGTCTTCTTTGCCTTTGACCTTCTCTATCTCGACGGGCGCGATCTGAGGAAGCTGCCGCTATCCGAACGCCGCCGGCTACTTGAGCCGATCGTTGCCGGTCGAGCGGGTGCGATACGCTTCTCCGAAGAGGTTTCGGCAGACGGCGCCGAGTTCTTATGCGTCGCGTGCGAGATGGGCCTTGAGGGTATCGTCGCCAAGCGCCGGGACAGGCCTTATCGATCAGGCCGCCAACCTGAGTGGCAAAAGATCAAATGTGCGCGTCGCGACACCTTCGTCATCGTAGGATATGAGCCATCGACGATGCCCGGCGCAATCGGCCGGCTATTGCTGGCGGCGAGGAAGGGCGACGGCCTTGTCTATGTCGGTGGTTGCGGAACCGGGTGGAGCAACAAGGAATCCACCGCTCTGCGGGAGTTGCTGAACGCGATTCCAGCCGAAAGGCCGGCGGTAACGTTGAGGCGCAAAGGAGCGGTCTTCGCGCGGCCACTCCTGGTCGCCGATGTGGAGTATCGCGCTTGGACGCAAGACGGAAAGCTCCGACACCCCTCATTCAAAGGCGTGCGAGAAATGGAAGGGCCCACGGAAGCTTATGAGATCGCGGATGAACCAAAGCTCGCCAAATCTAACGAATTCAAATGAGTGATATATTATCATCAGCGTACCGGATTCAGGGAAAGTGACCTTTCCTGCGTGTTTTGTTCTTCAGTATGTGCGCGTGTCAGTTTTTTTCTGATGCAGTTTCTTCCCCGCGTCCCAGGGAGCCAACTGGGTTGCGAGCCTTGCCCCGCCTTCCCCGGCGGGGCTTTCTTTTGAACAACTTTTAGGCGGCTCACCGGGCAGCGCTGCGCGCGCTATCCCGCCCAAGAAGCCATCCCGCAAAAGCAAAAGCGCCCGCAGGAGATGCAGGCGCTTGGGCAATTATTCAGTCTAAGTAGGTCGCCTTAGCGGGCGAAGGCCGTGGGTGCAACGCGGTCGATGTCGGCGCGTTCGATGCCGAGTTCGCGGTTCGACATGCGGCCCAGCTCGGTGACCGTCTGACGGTACTTGCGCCAGTTGTTGATGGAGCGTGCGATGTTCATGGGCTTTCGAAGCCTGGTTGCCAGTCCGTGGCGCCTCGTTCCGCTTCGATGAACACCTTATAGCTCAGGCTTTCCCTAAGTTGCAGCGCTCAAAACTCAGCGCTCCCATGTGGGAAATGCATAGACCGAGTCTCGGTTGCGAATGCCCGTCGGCGCAGCGCCCGTCACGAAAGCGCAGTCGCGTCGGTGGGAGACAGAGCATAACCTCGCCCTGAAGATGCGCTTCCGTCAGCTTATTCGATGCAGTGTGTCCTTCCGCAATCGGGTCTTCCAACCTCTATGCGCTCACTCTAATAAAGCGAAATTCAAATTGGATGGAGGAACGATGAGAAAGCTAGTCGCAGGCAAGCTACATGGCATCTACGTAACTGAGGCAAACCTCAACTATCATGGGTCGATCACGTTGGACCCTGATCACTGCGAGCAGGCCGGAATCCTGCCGATGGAGTTCGTGGAAATCTGGAATCGGAACTCCGGTGCTCGAATCTCCACCTATGTCATCTTAGGCGAACGGGGCTCCCGGTGCTGCATCCTCAATGGGGCAGCAGCACGCACCTGCCAACCTGGCGACCAGATCATCATCTGCAATTCCGTCTATCTCGACGAAAGCCAGCTCACCTCATTGAAGCCCAAGATTCTGTCCGTGACCGGATGAGCTACTCAGTCAACGTCAATGCCGAGGGGCAATACACCTTTGAAATCCTCGACGAGCAAAAGAGTGCGCTACCCATTCCGTTAATGGTAACTCCCGCATAGTTTGATGATCGGAAACACTGATGCCCGCAAGCCAGCGGTTGGCCAAACAGCGGCCTTCTGTACCACATGAGGCCGCAGCCTCGACGGCGCTCCGCATCCGAGGACCGGCGACCACCCATTCGACGCAGCAGGAGTGAGCTCCCGCCAAACGGACTTGAATCGGTTATGTTATATCATTACCAAAGATCACGTAAGGTTTATTATGGAACTAACATGCGGTTTCGGAAGTGTTGCTTTTTGCCTCCGAACCGCCTTTTAGGCTGCTTGTGATTTCTGTGCAAAACTGCGGTTCGGCCTGTTGCTTTCCCGTTTCAATGTGAGACG
>NZ_JACVAO010000022.1:0-98320 GCF_014851885.1 Ensifer sp. ENS02
AGGGCATCTATGGCCGCGAGATGTTCGAGACCTGGTACAAGATGATCGCCTTCGTGCAGGGCGGGCTCGACCTTGCCCCCGTCATCACCCACCGCATCAAGATCGACGAGTTCCGCGACGGCTTTCAAGCCATGCGCTCCGGCAATTCCGGAAAGGTCGTCATGGACTGGTAAGGCCGCAAGAGCGGGCCTGATCCGGCCCGGTCGAGCCCACCCGAGAAAAATTGTCTTTTGTCACTAGAACTAAGAATGCGTTTTATGCACTATTGATCGTCCACCATGCAGGGAGCGCATGATAGCCGATGGAAGTACGCGATCTCGAGGCCTTTCTCGCCGTTATGTCGACGGGCAGCATCACAGGTGCCGCCCGCCTGCTCGACCGCTCGCAGTCGCAGGTGACGCGCCTGATCCAGGACCTGGAGACGTCGCTCGGCTTTGCGCTGTTCGAGCGGAATGGCCCGAGGATCGCGCCGACCGACAAGGGCATTGCCTTCCATGAGGATGCCGAGCGTTTCGTCAGCGGCATCGGGCACCTGCGCAATCGCGCCAAGGCTATCGCCGGCAAGGAACCCGAGCCGATCGAGATCGCCGCAACGCCGGCCTTTGCCAGCGGCATCATCCCGATCGCACTTGCCGAACTGCCGGAGCATCTGCTGCCCCACACGATCAATCTGCGCAGCATGCCGGCCGAGGCCGCCGTGCAGTCGGTGTTTGCGCGGACGGCGGATTTCTGCGTGACGTCGCTGCCGGCCGATCAGCCCGGCCTGGACGTTCAGGGTTTTTTCGAAGGGCGCTGCGTCGCCGCGGTTGCGCCGCACGATCCGCTGGCTGCGAAAGACGTGATCTCAATCGCCGATCTGGCCGGGCGCACGCTGGTCACCATGTCCAATCCGTTTCGGCTGCGCCATAGCGTTGATGAAGTGCTCAATGCGGCCGGCGTGCGGCCCAATCGCATTATCGCGACCAACGCGGCCAATAACGCCGTGCAGGTCGCATCGCTCGGCCTTGGCGTGGCGATCATCGAGCCGGCGACGGCCTACGGTCTGCAATCGGCGCCCATCGTCATTCGGCCTCTCGATGTCGAGATCCCCTTCCTATGGGCGATCCTGTCAGCCGGCTCGCGCCCGCTCTCGGTCGGCGTTCGGGAACTCATTCAACGGATAGCGCGGATCGCTTCGGAGCGGATGCCGGATCTGACAGTGCATGATCCCAAGCAGATGGCGCGTATCGCCGAAAGGAGCTTTGCCGGCAGGAACGCCGGCAATGGTGCGCTGCCGGACAACCCGGCGGCGAAATAAAGGGGAGCAAAAAGCTCTGAACGCCCACACGAGAATTGAGCCTGCCAAAATGAGGAGAACGAGATGAACAATTTTGATGTCACCCGCCGATCGGCAATGAAGCTGTTGGCGGCCGGCGCCGGTGTGCTCGCAGCGCCTTCGATCATCCGCCCGGCCTTCGCACAGAGCAAGGTCGTCAACATCACGACCTATGACAAGTTCGTACCGCAGTCCTTCATCGATCAGTTCCAGAAGGATACCGGCATCGAGGTGCGAATCCGGCTGACCGACGACCAGGGAAAGCAGTACAACCTTTTGACCGCCGAAGGGGCTGCACCTTCCACCGACATCGTCACCGTGACCGGCCACCGCCTGTCGCAGTTCATGAAATCGAATCTGCTCTCGTCGCTCGACACCGCGCGCCTGAAGAACTGGGGCAAGCTCGCCGCCGCCTACAAGGGCGCGCCGCAACTGACCGTCGACGGCAAGACCTTCGGCGTGCCGCTGCTTGCCGGCTTCGAGGGCCTGGTGCGCAACACCGAATACGCCAAGGCTTCCGACAGCTGGGCGATCATGTTCGATGACGAGAACAAGAACCTGACGTCCTACATCGTCAGCGACTTCCTCTCGATCGTCATGCGCTACCAGGGCAACGACGGCGACTATGTGACCTACGGCGACAAGCCCGAAGTCGCACAGGCCGCAACGAACCAGGCCCGCGATTTCCTCATCCAGCACAAGGACAAGGTGCGCAAGTACTACGATGCCGGCTCCGAGCTGCAGCAGATGTTGGTCAACGAGGACATCTACCTGGCGCAGGCCTGGTCCGGTCCGGCCGCCAAGCTCATCATGGACGGCCATCCGATCGAGATTTCGGTGCCGAAGGAAGGGACATTCGGCTTCCTCTACTCCTTCAACATCGTCAACAACGCGCCGAACGCGGACGCGGCCTACACCTTCCTCGACGCCATCCTGTCCTCGCCGGAGATTGGTGCTGCGATGACCCGCCAGTCCGGCTTCTCGTCGGCCTTCGACGGCGTCGACAAGGTGCTGGACGAGAAGGAGCGTGCCGCGCTGTCGCTGCCGCCCGAGCAGGTCGAACGCATCCAGTTCTTCAGCTCCGTCAACCGCGACATGAAGAACGAGATGATCGACAAGGCAACGGCCGAGATCAAGTCGGCCTGACCTATCAAAATCCGGGCGATCGGCTGAGGCCGGTCGCCCGTCATAAAATGGACTCTTCCAGAGCCGGGAACAAAGACAATGCTGGATACGACAACACAACCGCCATCCGTCGGTTTGTCGACGGTGCCGCGCTATGCCGGATGGATCGGCAAGGCGGCACGTTCGGGGCTTTATCGCCATACGATCGGCCTGCTCGTCGAAAGCCGGCGCGTGCGTCTCGCCGTGCTGGCAGGCGTGCCGCTTTTCTGGATCGCCATGTTGCATATCGGGCCGATCCTGCAGATGGCCAATATCAGCCTACTTGCCAACTATCCGCCGCAGCCGGACAAGAGCAGCGAATACACGCTGGCCAACTACGCGCTGTTCTTCTCCGATCGGCTCTATTTCCTGCCCTTTGTCCGCAGCCTGATCTTTGCCGCCGTGGTCACGATCTCGACACTGGTGATCGTCTATCCCGTGGCCTACTACGTCGCAAAGATTGTGCAGCCGAAGAACCGGATGCGGGCCCTGTTGCTGCTGCTCATCCCCTTCTGGGCCGGTGAGCTGATCCGCACCTTCTCGGTCATCATGCTGCTCGCCAACCGCGGGGCGCTGAACGTGCTCTTGCGGGAATTCGGCTTCATCGACCGGCCGATCCCGATGCTCTACACCTTCTTTTCGCTGAGCTTCGGCGTCATCTATCTGTTGGCGCTCTACATGCTCCTGCCGCTCTATTCGGCGATCGAGAAGATCCCGACGCCGCTGATCCAGGCGGCAGCCGATCTTGGGGCTGGGCCGTGGCAGCGGTTTCGCCGGGTCATCCTGCCGCTATCGAAGGACGGCATCGTCTCGGGCTGCAGCCTCGTCTACCTGACGGCTGTCGGTGTCTTCGCTGCGCCGCTGCTGCTTGGCGGCCCGAATTCAGTGATTTTCCCTGAAGTTATCGCGACGCTGTTTCACGGCTCAAACGACAAATGGCCGGAAGGTGCTGCCTTCTCGATGATCATGCTTGTCGTGTCCTTGACGACCGTCGGGCTCTTCATGCGGGTCGTCGGCGGTCGCTCCGTCCGGCTGATGTGAGGGCGAACGATGCGAACCTATTTCAACGACCTTCCGAAAACCGCGCTCGGTGCTTCCTACTGGATCTTTGCCGTCTATCTGGTCCTGCCGCTGGCGCTGATGACGGCGATGAGCTTCAAGGACGCGAACTTTATCGCCTTCCCGATCGGCAACTGGACGCTGTCCTGGTACGGCAAGGTGATCCAGGACAAGCAGTTCCTCGAAGCCTCGCTCTATTCGATCGGCATTGCGCTCGCGACCACCGTTTCGGCGACGATCATCGGCGTCTGGATCGCACTTCTCGTTTCGGCGGAAAACATCTGGGGCAAGGCAGTGATCTTCGCGCTCGCCTGTCTTCCGGCCGTGGTGCCGGGGCTGATCAACGCGATCTCGATGCGCATCTTCATCCGCGCCGTCGACATTCCGACCGGAACCTTCGCGATCATCCTTGCGCATACGGTTCATGCCGTGCCCTTCGTCGTCATCATGGTTCTGACCCGGCTGCGGTCGATGCCGGCCAATCTGGTGGATGCGGCGCGCGATCTCGGCGCCGATCCCTTCATCGCCTTCCTGCGCGTCACCATCCCCTATCTGATGCCGGCGCTCTTCGGCGGCATGATCTTCTGCGTGTTGACCAGCATCGACGACTTCGTCCGCACCTTCTTCCTCGGCGGCTACCAGCCGACCCTGCCCATGCTGATCTTCGCCAAGGTGCAAGGTGGTATGTCGCCGGAAATCAACGCCATGGCGACCATCGTGCTCGTCGTCACCACCGCCATCGGCCTTTATGCCGAGCATTTCACCCGCCGATCGAGGAGCTGACGCAAATGCAGCCTGTCGTCCATTTCAAGAACGTCAACAAGTCCTATGGGGCGCTGACCGCCGTCGATGATCTCGATCTTGCGATCGCGCCCGGCCAGTTCGTCACGCTGCTTGGCCCATCCGGCTGCGGCAAGTCGACGACGCTGCGCATGCTCGGTGGCTTCGACAGCCCGACGTCGGGGGAAATCTACCTCGAGGGCAAGCCGATCTCGCACCTGCCGCCGAACAAGCGCAACGTCAACATCGTCTTCCAGGACTACGCGCTCTTTCCGCATTTGACGGTCGGCCGCAACATCGCCTTCGGCCTGGAATTGAAGGGCATGGAGAGCGCCGCGATCCACAGACGGGTCAGCGATCTCCTCGCCCTCGTCTCCCTTCAGGATCACGCCGAACGCATGCCGGCACAGCTTTCCGGCGGACAGCGCCAGCGCGTGGCGCTGATGCGGGCGCTGGCTCCGGATCCGAACGTGCTTCTGCTCGACGAGCCGCTGTCGGCGCTCGACGCGAAGCTGCGCCAGCAGATGCAGATCGAGCTGAAGTCGATCCAAAAGAAGACCGGCAAGACCTTCATCTTCGTCACCCACGACCAGGAGGAAGCGCTCACCATGTCCGACGTCATCGTCGTGATGAACAAGGGCAGGATCGAGCAGATGGGAGGACCGGACGAGCTCTACGCCCGGCCACGCAGCCGCTTCGTTGCGAACTTCATCGGCCAGAGCAATTTCCTCGAAGGCACGGTTGCTTCGGTCTCCGGCGAGATCGCTGCCGTCGAGTGGCGCGGCAACATCGTGCATGCGGATGTGAACGGCACCTCGCCGATACCGGGAGACCATGCCACCGTGGCGCTGCGACCGGAGGCGGTTTTCTGCCTGTCGCGCAAGCCGGAAGACCGGCCGTCGCTCAAAGGGCGCATCGATCAGCGCGTCTTCAAGGGGGCTCACACGTCGCTGACCGTCAAGCTCGACAACGGTAGCACGCTCGAGGCGCAGATCGATCCGGTGGCGCTTTCGCATATCGAAGGGGACGACGTCTGGGTGGGGTGGCGCGACCGCGATGCCGTCCTTTTGGCGAAGTGAAGGGAGATCGGGGATGACCGACAGTCAAAAGCAGCAACGGCTTGCCGCGCTCAATGCGCGGGTAAGGCAGGACCTGAGCTACCTCAACTATCCGCCGGCCAACTGGTCGAAGCCGGTGACGACTGCGGCGGGCGATGACGTCAGCGATGTGGTCGTGATCGGCGGCGGCATGTGCGGGCTCGTTGCCTGGCATGCCTTGACGCGTGCCGGCATTGCCAATCTGCGCATCGTCGACCGCGCTCCGAAGGGTTTCGAGGGCCCTTGGGTCACCTATGCACGCATGGAGACGCTGCGCTCGCCGAAGATCCTTCTCGGCCCGGCACTGGGCGTTGCGTCACTCAGCTTCCGCGCCTGGTTCACAGCGCTTCATGGTGAAGCGGAATGGGAGGAGCTCTTTCGCATCCCGCGGCCTATGTGGATGGATTACCTGCGCTGGTATCGCGATGTCATGGACATTCCGGTCGAAAACGACACGCATGTCACCCGCGTCGTGCCGCGCCCCGATGGACTGCTGGAACTTGAAATCGCCGGCGGTGCAAAACCGTCGATCATCACCCGCAAGCTGGTGATGGCGACGGGCCGCGATGGGCTCGGCGAGCCGACCATTCCGGATTTCGTCAAGGGCATGGAGCGGCACAAGTCCTGGGCGCACTCGGCCGACGAGATCGACTTCGATCGCCTGAAGGGCAAGCGCGTCGTCGTCATCGGTGTCGGTGCTTCGGCGGTCGACAATGCCGCCGAGGCGTTGGAGCAAGGGGCAGGGGAGGTGCGGCTTCTCGCCCGCCGCAAGGAAATGCCGACGGTCAACAAGCTGATGGGCATCGGCTCTTATGGTGTGACCGCAGGCTTTGCCGAGATCTCGCCGGAATGGCGTTGGCGGCTGATGGACTATGCGGCCAAGCAGCAGACGCCGGCACCACACAATTCGACGCTGCGCGTCAGCCGGTACCCGAACGCCTACTTCCATTTCGACTGCGGCATCCGGTCGATGAGGGAAGAGGGCAGCGAGGTCGTTATCACCACGACGAACGGCCGCATCTTCCGCACCGACTTCGTCATCCTCGGCACTGGGTTCTCGATCGATCCGCTGAGCCGCAGCGAGCTTGCCCCCTATCAGGAACAGATCGCCTGCTGGGATGACCGATACGCGCCGCCACCGGGCGAAGAGAACCCCGGGCTCGGGCGCTTCCCCTGGCTGAGCGGAGACTTCTCCTTCACCGAGAAGGAGCCGGGAACAGCCCCCTGGCTGAAGGACATCCATTGCTTCAACTACGGCGCCTCCGTCAGCGTCGGCAAGGTCAGCGGCGACATTCCGGCCATCAGCGAGGGTGCGCTCTGGTTGGCGCGCGGGGTCGCGGCCTCGCTCTTCATTCGGGACGTCGACTACCATTGGGAAGCGCTAATCGCCTACGAAAAGCCGGAGCTCGACGGGACCGAATGGGTGGATGCCGACGCGCCGACGCCGGCGCAGAAGACGGCCTGAACCTCCCGCGTTTCAGATGACAGGAAAACCAATGACCTCTCCATCGACAACTGACGTAATTGACACCGTGCTCGGGCTCGATCGCTTTCCCGACCTGCAGGCGCTGCGCGAACAGCGGGCGAAGCTGAAGCAGTTGAGCCAGACGAGCTATCAGGCCGCCCTTCGCCCTGCCGATCCGCGCAACTTCTCCTATGCGCTCCGAGCAGCCCTTGCTGCGCGCATGGCGGCACTCTGGAAGTCGCAGGAGCTCTCCGCGCATTTCCGGGCGCTGCTCGAACGCGAGGACGAGGGCTCCGCGTTGGCGTCGATTGCCGATCCTGGCAACGGCATCGAAGACCCCCGCCTTCAGGCGATCCTCGCCCATGTCGATCTCGTCACGCTTTCGCCGAAGGAGGCGACGCGCACCAACATCGAAAAGCTCGCCGCCGCAGGTCTCGACGACCGGGACATCGTCACGCTCGCCGGCCTCATCGCCTTCGTGAACTATCAGGTGCTGGTTACGGCCGGCCTCAAGATGCTGAGGGACAACTGAGATGTCGCAAGCCGTGCACGAATTCACCGTCGAAGCGCTCGACTGGAAGCCCTATGTCAAGCCGGTCGATGTCGAGACCGCCACACCCGAACAGCTCGACGCGCTGAAGATCACGCCGTCCAACAAGAAGATTTCGGACTATGTGCTGGTTCTCGCCAACGAGCCGGAAACCTTGAAGGAGCGCACGCCGCTCTTCAACGACATCATGTATAGCGAGGGCGGGCTGTCGCGCGGTGGCCGGGAGATCGGCGCGCTTGCCGCATCCTTCGTCAACCGCTGCATCTATTGCGCCTCGGTTCATGCGGCGCGCTACATCCAGCTCGAAAAGCGGCCGGAGGTGGTGGACGAGATCTATGGCAGCGGCCTTGACGCGAACCTGCCGGAATTCGAGCAGGCGCTGTTCAATTTCGGCGTCGACCTGACGGCGCATCCCGACAATGTCGGCGCCTACCAGTTCTACCATCTGCGCGAGATCGGCCTCGACGACCTGCAGATCCTCGACCTTATCCACGCGGTTGCAATCTTCGGCTGGGCCAATCGGCTGATGCATACGCTCGGCGAACCACACCGGCTGGATTGAGTGAAACACGCTTCCGATCACGCTGCGGTCACGGTCCGTCCCTTCGACATCGCGCATCGCGACGTGCTTCGCATCGCGTTGCCGATGATGATCGCCTATCTGTCGAGCCCGCTTGTCGGGCTCGTCGCAACCGGCGTCATCGGCCAGTTGCGCGACGAGACCCTGATCGGCGGCGTGGCGCTTTCGACCGTCATCTTCGACGTCATCTTCGTCACCTTCAACTTCCTGCGAGGGGCGACCACGGGCTTTACGGCCCAGGCGCTCGGCGCCGGTGACCGGCGTGAAGAGCAGCGCATGCTCGCAAGCGGCCTCATCATCGCGATCGTGGCGGGGCTGGCACTGCTTTTACTTCAAAAGCCGATCGGCGCGCTTGGCCTTGCCGCCATGGGCGCGGAAGGCAAGGTCGCCGAAGCGGCCGCCACCTATTTCGCCTGGCGGGTCTGGTCGGCGCCCTTCGTCCTCTTCAATTTCGTGGTTTTCGGCTGGATCATCGGGCGTGGCGATGCGCTCTGGGGCATGATCCTGCAAACTCTGCTCAATGCGCTGAACGCCGGCTTGAGCGTGCACTGGGTCCTCGGTCTCGGCTGGGGCGTGGCGGGCGTTGCTGCCGCCTCTCTCGTTGCCGAAGCCGTCACGGCACTGGCGGGGCTCTACCTCATCTGGGCAAAGACCGACCGGACCGCGTGGAACCTGCCGGATCTGACAGCCTTCCGTCGCGCCTTTTCGGTCAACGGCGACATGATGATCCGCTCCTTCGCGCTTCTGATCGGGCTTTCCTTCTTCACCCGCCAAAGCGGCATGCTCGGCATCGAAGTCCTTGCGGCCAATACGATCCTGCTGCGCTTCTATTTCTTCGGCGTCGCCTTTCTCGACGGGGTGGCAACGGCGGCGGAGCAACTGGCCGGACGAGCCGTCGGCGCGCGCTACCGGCCGGCGTTCGACCGTGCTGTTGGTTTGACCACGGTATGGGGCTTCGTCTTTGCCGGGCTCGTCGCGCTCTGTCTCTTTGTGGCCGGCGACTGGGTGATCGGCATCACCGCCCCGTCGGAAAGCGTGTCAGCACTTGCACACGCGTACCTGCCCTATGTCGCCGCCCTTCCGATCTTCGGTATCGTCGCCTTCCAGATGGATGGCGTCTATATCGGCGCCACCTGGTCGCGGCAGATGCGAAATCTGATGGTCGCCTCGCTGGTGATCTACTTTGCCGCCTGGGCGATCCTGCAGCCGGTCTTCGGCAATGACGGACTGTGGATCGCGCTGATCCTGTTCCAAAGCGCCCGCAGCGTCGCCTTCCGGCTCATGCTGCCGCGGCTGGCCGACCGCACATTTTCGACCGTGCGCCAATGACCGGGCCCTGACGTTCGGCTATGCCCAGTCTCGGCTCGACGGCAACAGGGGCAGGGCCAGCGGATTGTTGCGATTCCCGGCAACCTGCTCGGCCAGGAGAAGTGCTGTCGTCGGCCCCAGGGTGAAGCCCTGGTGCCCATGGCCGAAATGGAACCACAGGCCCTTGTGACGACTGGGCCCGACGACGGGAAGCATGTCGGGCATGCAGGGACGGGTACCCGACCATGGCGCTGCTTCGATGGGGTCGCGGAGTGCAAAGAGCGTTCGTGCGGCGTTGACGGCGTGTCGTATCTGTCGGGATGCCGGGGCGGTGCCGAGCGGCGCCAGGTGCGCGCCGGTCAAAACCCGCCACCCCGCGTTCATCGGGGCGATCAAGGCGGAGCTGTCGATGTCCAGCATCGAAATGCGTGGGCCTTCCTTGCCGCCAAAGTGCCAGTGGTAGCCGCGCTTGAACACCATGGGGACACGATAGCCAAACCGCGCCAAAAGCATCGGCGACCACGGCCCCAGGGCGACGACCGCGTTTTCAGCCGTGAGATTGCCACGCTCCGACAGGACCCGCCAGCCCGCGCCGGCCTGCTGCAGGGACATGGCATCGCCCTGGGCGACCTTGCCGCCGCGGGCGACGAAGAGCGCGGCGTAGCGCGAGACCAGGTCGCCCGGATCACGGCAGGTCCAGGGTGAGGTCCAATGGACTGCGCCCGCCAGCCGGCTTTTGAGCGCAGGCTCGCTTGCCGCAAGCTCGTCGGAGGTAAGCACGTCCGACGGCACACCGTATTCCCGTTTCAGACGCTCGGCGGTCGCGACAGCCGCATCGAGCTTTCCTGGCGAACGGTAGACCGCGCGCCAGCCCTCGCGAACGATCAGGTCGCCGGCATTGGCGGGTTCGATGAAGCGCGCATGATCGCCGCTCGCCCGCAGCGCCAGCTTCGAGTAGGCCGCGACGGTTCTCGCATAAGTCGCCGGCGCCGATTGCGTGAAATAGCGCCAGAGCGGTCCGGCCAGCCGCGGCATGTCGCCGAGCCGCCAGTCCGTATCGTTGCCGCGCTTCAATCCGACCCTGACGATCTCGGCAAGCGAGCGAGGAAAAGCATAGGGTTCTACGGCCTCGGTCTGGATGATGCCGGCATTGCCGTAGCTGGTTTCCCGGCCCGGTGCCTTGCGGTCGATAAGCACCACCTGGTGCCCGGTTTCCTGCAAAGCTAGCGCTGTGGAGACGCCGACCATGCCGGCGCCGAGGACGATAGAGGTGGTCATGGATTGGTTCCGCGGAAATGCTCGTCAGAAGGTGAGGCGGGAATTGTAGCCGACCACGAATTGGATGAAACGCGAGACGTCGACCATGTCGTCGCCCGGGTAGCGGATCGTGTACCCGTCGGTGCGTTCGACGCCCTTGAGATAGGAAAGATATTCGGCCGGAAGGCGGTTGCGGAAGACGATCTCAAGGACGGGGTTCTCCAACTTGAACGGCTTTGCCGAACCGGCCCTCGACAATGCCTTCTTGACGCCCTCGCGGATGCGGCGATGGGCGACGGCGGGCGTCAATGTGATCGCCGATTGCGTGCTGTAGACTTGCTTGACCGGCACCGTCACGATGTCGCCGATCCGCTCCTTGATTTCGTCGAGGGCAACGTTGTCACCGGATGCGAGCAGCACCGGTACGCCAAAATGTCCGGCGATGGCGGCGTTGATGCCGGCCTCCGGCATGACGGTGCCGTTGATCCGCACTTCGGCAAAGGCGGTGCCGCCGATCGTGTGCGACAGCACGCCGCCCTTGTGGCTCGCGCCGGCATGGTAGCCGAGAAGCATCGCGCCGACGAAGGAACCGAGTTCGACGCCCTGCATCATCATCAGCGGCCGCGGCCAGCTGCGCACGACCTGTACGTAGTCGGGCAGGCGGTCGATCAGGATGCTCTCGCCATTTCCATGGGAATCGCTGAGGATGACCTCCTCGACGCCTTCCTCGTACGCAGCTTCGCAGGCGTGAACCACGGTGTCCGTCATCCAGCGCCGGGCGTTCTCGTACTCGAAACCTTCGGGCATCAACTGGTCGCGGCTCACGACCCCGACGATCCCTTCGATGTCAGCGGAAATATAGATGCGCATTCCTGCCTCCCCGGTCAGCCGCGCAAGGGCGCGGATAATGCATTTGACTTTCCGACGATAAACATAGTTTTATGATTAGAAAATATCTTTCTTGATAGGCGAGAGGCGAAAATGAAACTTTTCATCGCGGGGCTGGATACGGAGACCAACACCTTTTCGCCCATGCAGACCGGCATCGAGGCCTTCCGAGAGAACCTGATCGCCTATGGCGATGCCACCGGCAAGCCGCTCAACTGCTGCTCTTCGCAAATGTTCGTCTGGCGCAATGCCGCGCAAGAAAAAGGCTGGGATGTGGTGGAGAGCTTGTGCGCCGTGGCCGAGCCCGGCGGCAGGACGACGCGAGCGGTCTATGAGAGTTTCCGCGCCACCATTCTCGACGATCTCAAGGCCGCGATGCCCGTTGACGCCGTGATGCTTGCTCTGCACGGAGCCTGTGTGGCCGACGGCTACGACGATGTCGAAGGCGATCTGCTTGCGCATGTCCGGCAGGTGGTCGGGCCGGATGTGCCGGTCGCAGCCGAACTCGACCTGCACTGCCATATCACCGAACGCATGCTGGCCAATGCGACCATGATCGCCACCTACAAGGAATATCCGCACACCGACATCGAAGAGGTTGCGGAACAACTGTTCCGGTTGATGGAGCGCACACTTGCGGGCGATGTGAAGCCGGCCATGGGCATGCATGATTGCCGCATGATCAACACCTTCCACCCGCATCGCGCGCCCTTGCGTGGCATCGTTGACCGCATGAAGGCGATGGAGGGGCAGGACGGTGTGCTCTCGGTCTCCTTCGGTCACGGCTTCCCCTGGGGCGATGTCGAGGATGTCGGTGCCAAGATGCTTGTTGTGACCGACAACGATCCGGAAAAAGCCGTGCGTGTCGCCCGGTCCTTCGCTCGCGAGATATTCGAGGCGCGTGAACAGATGCGGGGAGACTATCTCGGGATCGACGCGGCGCTGGACCGGGCCGTTGCCGCGACAAGCGGTCCGATCGTGCTTGCCGATGTTTCGGACAATGCCGGCGGAGGCGCGCCTGGAGACTCGACCTTCATCCTGCGTCGTATCATCGAGCGCGGCATCGAAGACGTGGCCTCCTGCCTCTATTGGGATCCGATTGCGGTTCGCATGTGCCGCGAGGCGGGGGAAGGGGCCACTTTGGCACTGAGGATCGGCGGAAAGGTCGGGCCTGCATCCGGCGACCCGCTCGACCTGACGGTGACGGTCAGGCGCGTCGCGTCCGGCATCACCCAGCGCTTCGGGCCGACGCCGCTTGCCATCGGCGATGCCGTGTGGGTTTCTGCCGGCAGCATCGACATCGTGCTCAACACCGTTCGCACCCAGACCTTCCATCCGGAATGCATGACGGCATTGGGGCTTGACCCGGCGCAGAAGAAAATCGTCGTGGTGAAATCCAGCAACCACTTCCGTGCCGGCTTCGAACCGATCGCGCGTGACATTCTTTACGTCAGTGCGCCAGGCGCCTTGCAGCCGACTTTCGAGGATCTGGCTTTCACCAAGCTGAAGCGCCCCTATTGGCCAAGGGTCGCCAACCCGTTTGCGGATTAGGCGGGCTTCGAAACGCTGCAAGTGGTTGTGGGGCAGGGATTGCCGTCAACACGATGTTGCTTTCGGCCACGTATTATAGGAAATGGTTTTCCTATCATGCCAATCGGATTCTGTGTTGCGGGCGGGCGAGAACCGGCGAGCACTTCGATGGCGGCAGGCAAATGGAGACGCCAACGATGACCGACGCGAAATCCAGCCTCGGCGAGATCCTCAAGGATATTCGCAACCGCAACCGCTGGACCTTGGCCGAAGTCAGCTCCATGACCGGGCTTGCGGTCTCGACCCTTTCCAAGGTCGAGAACAACCAGATGCAGCTCACCTACGACCGCTTGATCCAGCTTGCCCAGGGCCTGAAGGTCGACATCGTCGAGCTTTTCGGGACCATGACGGGCGCGGAAGACGTCCCCAACATGATGGGGCGGCGCACCTATACCAAATCCGGCGACGGGCGGGAGATCGTCACGCAGAACTACGACTATCTCTATGTTTGCACGGAGATTTCCAAGAAATCGATGGTCCCGATCCTGGCGATGGCGCGGGCGCGCACGCTCGAGGAGTTCGGACCGCTGATCCGCCACAAGGGCGAGGAATTCTTCTACGTCCTCGACGGTGAATTGGAACTTCACACCGAGATCTACGCGCCCCTTCGGCTGAAGAAGGGTGATTCCTGCTACTTCGACGCCATGATGGGACACGCCTATTTGAGCGTCAGCGAGGAGCCGGCGCAGATATTATGCGTTTGCTCGACCCCGGAAACCGAATTGGTCTCCACGCTGGCAAACGCGCAGACGATCAAGCTCAAAAACTGATCGAAACTAAAAAACAAATACGATAAGAAAAAATATTGCACTTAGGAAAATCGTTTCCTAGTCTAGGACTGCGGTGGGTGCCGGGAGGGCATCGCACGCCGCGGTTCTGGGGAGGACGACGAGATGAACGGTTCCAAGTGGAAATCGATCGGCATTGCATTGCTTCTGGCATCGACGCCGCTTTCCGGCGCGATTGCTGCGCAGGACGTGCTGGTGCTGGCGCGCGCGGAAGATCCGCCGACAGCCGATCCAGGCATTGAGATCAGCAACAGCGGCTACACGCTCACTTATGCCGCCTATGAAAGGCTCGTCGCCTACAAGGGCGCCTCGACGGAAGTCGGGCCGGAACTCGCCGAAAGCTGGACTGCCGACGATGCCGGTCTCGTCTGGACCTTCAAGATTGCGGCCGGCCACAAGTTTGATGACGGCTCGCCGGTCGATGCCGCGGCCGTCAAGTTCAGCTTCGACCGGCTGATGAAGCTGAAGGCTGGCCCCTCCGACGCGTTCCCGGTCTTGAAGGAGGTCGAGGTCGTCGACCCGCAAACCGTAAAGTTTCACCTGACCGCGCCGTTTGCGCCGTTCGTTTCCACGCTTGCCGTCTCCGGCGCTGCGATCATCAATCCAAAGGTGATGGAGCATGAGAAGGACGGCGATATGGCGAAGGCCTGGCTCGCCGAGCATACGGCCGGCAGCGGTCCCTATCGCATCGCTTCCTGGGAGCGCAACCAGAGCATCGTGCTCGACAGCAACGAACATTATGCAGGCGCCAAGCCGGCGCTGAAACAAGTCGTGCTCCGCATTGTCGGCGACGTGTCGGCGCGTCGCCTTCAACTGACCAACGGCGATGCCGACATCATCGAACAGATCCCGCTCGATCAGGCCGAAGCGCTGCAGAAGGATGCCTCCGTCGTCGTCGAGAGCAATCCGAGCATGTATGTGAACTACATCTACATGAACAATCGCCAGCCGCCGCTCGACGACGCCAAGGTGCGTCAGGCGATCTCCTATGCGGTCGACTACCAGGGCATCATCGACGGCATCATGCTCGGTCAGGCCAAGCAGATGCGCGGCGCCGTGCCGAGCGGCATGTGGGGGCATGATCCCCAGGGTTTCCAGTACAGCTACGACATCGAGAAGGCCAAGGCGTTACTTGCCGAATCCGGCAAGGGCGACATCCATTTGACCTATACCTTCTCGCAGGCCGATCCTGCCTGGGAACCGGTTGGTCTGGCGCTGCAAGCCTCTCTCGCAGAAATCGGCGTCAAGCTCGATCTGCAGGCGGTCGCCGACACGACGAAGCGCGAGTTGGTCGCCAACGGCAAGTTCGACATGGCGCCCGGCGCCTGGACGCCTGATTTCGCCGACCCCTACATGTTCATGAACTACTGGTTCGACGCCGGTAAGATGGGCGGTCCGGGCAACCGTTCCTTCTACAACAACAGCAAGGTGACGGGTCTCGTCCAAGAGGCAGCTTCGATCGTCGACGAAGCAAAGCGCAAGGCTCTCTATATCGAGGCGCAGAAGCTTTCGACTGACGACGCGCCATATCTCTACATCATGGAGAAGAACGACATCTTCGCCCGCCGCGCCGCGGTGAAGGGCTATGTCTACAATCCGATGCTGATCCAGGTCTACAACTTCGGAACGATGTCGAAGACGGAGTGAGGAGGAACGGTCAAGCTTCGCTTGGCCGACCGCATTCCACGGAACGCCTGCCGCCGGCCCCTGGCCGTGGCGGCAGGGGTTCTTCGTTTCCCAAGCTAGGCCGGGGTTCCCCTGCCGGAAGGGCTGACGTCCATGGCAATCACCCGCATCATTCTTCCGCGTCTGATCCTCTTGCTTTTCGTCGTGCTGGGGGTCGCGGTCATCACCTTCACGATCTCGCATCTCATTCCCGGTGATCCGGCGCGCATGATCGCGGGCGACAGGGCAAGCGCCGAGACGCTTGAAAATGTCAGGCGCAATCTCGGTCTCGACCGGCCGGTCGTTGAACAATTCACCATCTATATCGGCAATCTGCTTCAGGGCGATCTCGGCACGTCGCTCAGGACCAATCGCCCCGTCGCGGCCGATATCCGCACCTTCCTGCCGGCGACGCTGGAGCTCGGCGTGGTCGCGCTTTTCATCGCGATCTGTCTCGGCGTGCCGCTTGGTGTGCTCTCGGCCGTCTACAAGGATGGTCCAATTGATCAGGTGGCACGAACGGTCTCGGTCTGCGGCATCTCGATGCCAGTCTTCTGGTTCGGCCTAATCCTGATCTACGTCTTCTATGCGAAATTCCAGATCCTGCCCGGCAGCGGGCGCCTGGCCATGGGTATTGCGACACCCGAGCGCATCACAGGCTTCCTGCTGATCGACTCGCTGCTGCAGGGCCGTTTCGACGCATTCCGCAGCGCCCTTTACCACATCATCCTGCCGGGCTTCGTGCTCGCCTTTGCCAATATGGGCGTGATCACGCGCCAGATCCGCGCCTCGATGCTCGACGTGCTGCAGGAAGATTACATCCGGACAGCACGCGCCAGTGGCCTGCGCAAGGGCATGATCATCTTCAACTATGCGCTCAGAAACGCGCTCATCCCGTCGATCACGCTGCTCGGGCTGGCGCTCGGCGATCTGCTCTATGGCGCGGTGCTGACGGAGACGATCTTCGCCTGGCCGGGCATGGGCACCTATGTTGTGACCTCGATCCAGACCCTCGATTTCCCCGCCATCATGGGTTTCACCATCGTCGCATCCATCGGCTACGTGCTGATCAACCTCCTGGTCGATCTCGCCTACATGCTCGCCGACCCGCAGATCAGGGAGGTCTGATCATGTCCGCCGTCATGCCGACAGAGCCTGCCGCGTCGAATGCAGCAATGCGCAGGACCAAGTCCTTTTCCGAGCGGCTGCGCTATTTCTGGTACCTCAGCCGCCGCAGCCCGCTGACGCTGGTCGGCGTCGCGATCATCCTGCTTGTCCTCGTGATGATCGTCGCCGCACCCGTGATCGCGCCCTACAATCCGGACAAGGTGTCGCTGACGGCGCGCCTGTTGCCACCGAGTGCGGCGCACTGGTTCGGCACCGACGAGGTCGGCCGCGACCTGTTCTCGCGCGTGATCTTTGGGGCAAGGGCCTCCTGCGGCGCCGCCTTCATGATCGTCCTGATCTCGATGTCGGTCGGGGTGCTGATCGGCTGCTTCTCGGGCGTCGTCGGCGGTCGGGTCGATACCGCCATCATGCGGCTGATGGATGTCGTGCTCGCCCTGCCGGCGCTGGTGCTCGCCATGGCGCTGGCCGCGGCTCTTGGCCCAAGCCTGTTCAATTCCATGCTGGCGGTCGCGATCGTACGCATCCCCGCCTATGTGCGCCTCGCCCGCGGCCAGACGCTGTCGCTGCGCGAGCAGGTCTTCGTCAAGGCGTCGCGCACCTTTGGCGCCTCGCCGTTCTACATCCTGCGCTGGCATATCCTGCCAAACGCCATGTCGCCGATCATCGTCCAGGCGACCCTCGATCTCGGCGGCGTCGTGCTGATTGCAGCCGCCCTCAGCTTCATCGGCCTCGGCGCGCAGCCGCCGACCGCCGAATGGGGCGCGCTCGTCAGCAGCGGCCGCAGCTACATGCTCGACCAATGGTGGTACGCGACCTTCCCGGGCCTGGCGATCCTGATCACGGCCATGGGGTGCAATCTCGTCGGCGACGGCATACGCGATATGCTCGACCCGCGCTTGAGGGGCAGATGATGACGATGGGAACGGCAGAACCACGCGGCCAGGCGCTGGCCATCAACAACCTGTCCCTGGAGTTTCCAACCTTCAGCGGCGCCGTCAAGGCGCTTGACGATGTGTCGATCAGCGTCGGCAAGGCCGAGATCGTCGGTATCGTCGGCGAGTCCGGCTGCGGCAAGTCGGTGACGACGATGGCGGCAACGGGGCTCCTGCCCAAGGGACGCTACCGCATCACCGGTGGCACCGTCAGGCTCTTTGGCCACAGCACGCTTTCCATGGACGACAATCAGTTGCAGGACCTGCGCGGCAAGGTGGTCTCGACCATCTTCCAGGAACCGATGAACGCGCTGAACCCGACGATCCGTATCGGCAAGCAGCTGACCGACGTCATCATGCGCCACGAGGAAATAGGTCTCGCCGAGGCAAGGCGCGTGGCGCGGGACATTCTTGCCGACATGCTGATCGGCGAACCAGAGCGGGTCATGAACCTCTATCCGTTCGAACTCTCCGGCGGCATGCGGCAGCGGGTGCTGATCGCCATGGCGTTTTCCTGCAACCCCGGCCTGATCATCGCCGACGAACCGACGACTGCACTCGATGTTACCGTGCAGGCGGTGATCCTGCGGTTGATCCAGAACCGGGCGCGCCGGACAGGCACGTCAGTCATCTTCATCTCGCACAATGTCGCCGTCGTCTCGCAGCTCTGCGATCGGCTCTACGTGATGTATGCCGGGCGGATCGTCGAGCACGGCGCGACGCGGACGGTCCTTGAAACGCCGCAGCATCCCTATACCCAGGCGCTGTTGCGCTGCCTGCCGGAGCGGGTCGCGCCGAAGCAGGAACTCGAAGCGATCCCTGGTGCTGTGCCGAACCTTCTCCACCCACCGGCGGGTTGCTACTTCCAGCCGCGATGCAAGGAAGCAGTCGAACAATGTCGAACCCAGTCTCCGCAACTGGTGGGGGCCAGCGGCCAGCAGGTCGCCTGCTGGCGTCGCGGTGCGGCGACCGAACTCGTAGAGCAGGGAGGCCGGCAATGACCGAAGGCGTTGGTACGATAGCGCGGCCGGTGCTCGAGGTTTCCGACCTTCATGTCCGCTTCCCGGCCTCCCGCAACTGGTTGGGGCGGCCCACGTCTTATGTGCATGCGGTCAATGGCGTGACCCTTGAGGTCGGCGCCGGCAAGAGCCTCGGCATCGTCGGCGAGTCAGGCTGCGGCAAGAGCACGCTCGCCCAGGCGATCATCGGGCTTGCGCCTTTTGAACAGGGCAGGGTGGCGATCGACGGCGAGGTTTTTCAGAAGGCTCAGGGCAAACAAAAGCGCGCCTTGCGGCAGAAGATGCAGATCGTCTTTCAGGATCCGCAATCCTCGCTCGACCGGCGCCTGCCGGTCTGGCGGCTGATCAGCGAGCCGCTGCACATTCGCGGTGGGCACAGCAGGGCCGAACTGCATGAGAAGGCCGAGGAACTGGCCGTCGCCGTCGGGCTGAGGCCGGAACACCTCGATCGCCTGCCGCACGAGTTTTCAGGCGGCCAGCGCCAGCGCATCGCCATTGCCCGCGCGATCAGCACGGACCCGGAGCTGCTGGTGCTGGACGAGCCGACATCGGCGCTCGACGTGTCGGTACAGGCGCAGATCATCAATCTGCTCTTGAAGCTGCAGCGAGAGCGCGGGCTCACCTATCTCCTGATTTCGCACGACGTCGCGCTGGTGCGCCATTTCTGCGACGACGTCGCGGTGATGTATCTCGGCCAGATCGTCGAATCCGGCCCGGCCGACGAAGTGTTGCGCAATCCCCGCCATCCCTACACGCAGACGCTTCTGGCGGCTGCGCCGAGCTTCGAGAGCCCGCTGCCGGATATTGCCCAGGTGCGTGCGGGCGAGCTTCCCAACAACCGCCATCTGCCGGACGGCTGCTTCTACAAGCAGAGGTGCGACCGGATTGGCGGCGGCTGCGAGGCGGGCCAGGTGCTGCGGCGCCTGAGCGAGAGCGCCCGCCATGTCAGGTGTCACCTGGCGCAGACGTGAAAGCGCAGACGACGCGCCAGATCCGCGCCCGCCGGCCCAGCCGCCGGAACGGCGCGGTGCGGCCTGTGCCATTTGATGCGCAATTTCGATAGTTTGAGAAATATAATTTTCTTATAGGAAAAATAATTTGATTGATATTTCCGACTGTGCAAATTTGTAGCCGCCGCCATCGGGCGGCGCTTGCCAATCGGGACCGCCTTTTCGCGACCCCGCCGCTTGCCGGAGATGAGATTGACTGACCCAACGCTGCTCGACGCCTTTCGTCAGCCTGCGGCAATCGGATGGGCGCGCGGTGACCCTGCGGGTCGATGCCCGCGGACGCCAGACGGCGCGTGTCGCCGGCGAGGCGGCGAACAGAATTTGCTTTGATGACATGAAAGAGGCCTGACATGACCAAGGAAGTTGAATGGGCGCGCATGACCGCGCCGAGCCTGCGCGAAATTGCCGGCAAGCCGGGGGCGCTTGCAATCCTGCCGATCGGCTCGCTGGAGCAGCACGGCCCGCACCTGCCCGTCATCACCGACACCGCGAGCGCATCGGCAGCCGCGATCCGCGCTGCCCGGCTGGTGGCCGACGACATTCCGGTCGCCGTCCTTCCGGGCTTGTGGACTGGCATGAGCGAACATCACCTGCCCTTCGGCGGCACGATCACGCTCGATTACGATACGCTGAGCCGCGTCCTCCGCTGCATCGTCCGCTCGCTGAAGACGCTCGGCTTCCAGCGCCTGTTCATTGTCAATGGTCACGGCGGCAACATGGATCCGCTGGCGGTCGCCGTGCGCGAACTGGCGGTCGAGTTCGCCATGCCGATCGTCGCGACGACGCCGTGGATGCTGGCGACGGAGGAGGCATCAAAAATCTTCGAAGTCGACACCGGCGCCCACCATGCCTGCGAAGGTGAGGCCTCTGTCATGCTGGCGATCGTGCCGGACGCGGTAAAGACCGAGATGTTCGGTCAGGCTTTCGGTAACCAGCAGCACCCTGTCGACGTGCCGGCGGACGTGTCGCGCTTCTATTCCTTCTCCGAGCGCGCGCCGGTTACCGGCACCTGGGGCGATCCGCGCAGCGCAACGGCTGCAAAGGGCGAGCGTTTCCTCGATCTTCAGGCGAGCGAACTGGTGAAGCTGATCCGCAACGACGTGCTCTGGACCACGCCGGATCCGGTCTGGACCCCCGGCCGCGGGCTCGGCACCACGGCCGGCAGGGCCGAATGATCCTTCCGGCGCCATCGGCCGGCACTCGCATTCCATTCCTTTAGGGAGGACAAACCAATGAACGTGAAATTCGCGCGGACGCGCAACACCCTTGTAACGCTCTTCGCTGCCACCATGCTTTCAGGCGCCGCGCTGACGCCGGCCATGGCAAAGACGCTCGTCTATTGCTCGGAAGGCGCGCCGGAAGGCTTCGACGCGGCACTGTACTCGGCTAACAGCACCTGGGACGCCTCGGCCGAGACGGTCTATGACCGCCTCACCGAATTCGAGCCCGGCACCACCAATGTCGTCCCGGGCCTTGCCGAAAGCTGGACCATTTCCGCCGACAATCTCGAATACACGCTGAAACTGCGCGCGGGCGTGAAGTTCCAGACGACGGACGATTTCACGCCGACGCGCGATTTCAATGCCGACGACGTGCTCTTCACCTTCAACCGGCAGATGGACAAGGACGATCCGTGGCACAGCTATTTCGCCGGCGCGAACTGGGAAATGTTCAACGCGATGGAAATGCCGGCGGCGATCAAGGAGATCGTCAAGGTCGATGAAAGGACCGTCAAGTTCGTACTGAACCAGCCGGATGCGTCGCTGCCGTCGAAGCTCGCGCTGAACTTCGGCTCGATCGTGTCGAAGGAATATGCCGACAAGCTGGCGGCAGACGGGCGGCGCGAGGACCTCGACCGCAAGCCGGTCGGCACCGGACCGTTCCGCTTTGTCGACTACCAGCAGGACGCGGCGATCCGCTTTGCCGCCAACGCCGACTATTGGGATGGCGCGCCGAAGATCGACAATCTCATCTTCGCGATCACCACCGACCCGACCACCCGCATGCAGAAGCTTCAGGCGGGCGAATGCCATATCGCTCCGTATCCGGCACCGGCCGATATCGCCAAGCTAAAGGCAAATCCGGACCTCAACGTCATGGAGCAACCGGGCCTCAACGTTTCCTATCTGGCGATGAACACCTTGGTCGCGCCGTTCGACAAGCTGGAGGTGCGCCGCGCCATCAACATGGCGATCGACCGCAAGGCGATCGTCGAGTCCGTCTACCAGGGCATGGGTCAGATCGCCAAGAGCGTCCTGCCGCCCACCATGTGGGGCTATAACGGCGGGATCGAGGGTTATGGCTACGATCCGGAGGCGGCCAAGAAGCTTCTCGACGAGGCCGGCGTCAAGGATCTGAAGATGAAGATCTGGGCAATGCCCGTTAGCCGCCCCTATATGCCGAATGCCCGCCGCGCCGCGGAACTGATGCAGGCGGATCTTGCCAAGGTCGGCATCGGTGTCGAGATCGTCTCCTACGAATGGGGCGAATACCTCAAGAAGTCGCGGGACAAGGCGCGCGACGGCGCAATCATCCTCGGCGGCACGAGCGACAATGGCGACCCCGACAACCTGCTCAGCTACTTCTTCAGCTGCTCAGGCGTCGGTGGCAGCAACAATGCCAACTGGTGCTACAAGCCACTCGACGAGATCTTCCAGAAGGCCCGCGCCAGCTCGGACCAGGGCGAGCGGACGAAGCTCTACGAAGAGGCCCAGGCGATCATCAGCGATCAGGCGCCCTGGGTTCCGATCGCACACTCCACCGTCGTGCTGCCGATGTCGAAAAAGGTGAAGAACTACGTGATGGAGCCTCTGGGCTCGCATCGCTTCGACAAGGTCGACATCGAGGAGTAACTCACCCGATCCGGGCTGGGCGCGAGCTCGATTTTCTCGCGTGACTTAGGCGGGCGTTCGTCCCGTCCCGCCCGGGGCGCTGGAGATTTCACTCTCCAGTGGTCCCCGGGGGGGGCGGGTGAACGACCGCGACAATGTCCGGCTGGCGGCGGCCAACGGCAGGGCGTTGATCGGCCTGTTCCAGTGACTACATCTTGCAACTCCCCAGTGTGGAGCGCAGCGGATACAGAGCCGTGCGCCCTGTACGGAACCGCGGAATACCCGAAGCGAGGAAGTCTGCGCCTGCCGAGGCGCCGCCGGTTGGCGAAGTGTTGCTGCTCACCCGACCGGTGCTAGGGGGACAGTAGAATCGGTCGTGTCGAGATCAGAAGCGGAAGTTCAGGCCCGTCTTGATCGCGTGATTGACCAGATTGTTCGAGCCCTTCACGCCACCGATCGCGGAGTCCACGCCGTTGAAGCGGGTCTGGGTATATTCGACCTTGCCGGAGATGTTTTCGGTAAATCCCATCTCTGCGCCCGCACCATAGGTCCAGCCCGTGTGCCAGCGATCGCGTGAGGTTACGGTGCCCTTGCTCTCGAAGCGGGCGGTGGTGACGCCCACCGTGCCGTAAAGCAACACGTTGTCGAGTGCGTAGCCCGCCTTGGCCCTGGCCGTACCGCTCCAGGTCTGCTGCAAGGCGCCGCCTTTGCCAACCTGGTACTGCAAGCCGCCGGCGCGCGCCGCCTCGATCTCACCACCGATCACGAAATCGCCGAACTGTTGATTGTAGCCGACCTGGACGCCGCCGTTGATCTTGTTCTTGCTGCCCTTCTGGTTCGAGGAGCCGGTGCCGATGTGGCCGCCCGCATAGGCCCCCGTCCAACGATCCACATTGGCAAAGTCGACGCCCGAATTGTTGAAATCAGCGGCCTGTGCGGTCGAAGCGGCTGCGGCAACGGTCAGAGCAAGCGCGGCCGTCTTGAAGTTGAGTGTCATCGATCGTTTCCTTTATTGTCGCGGACCGGTCCGGCCCGTTCAATGCGATCGGTTTGCCTCATCTGCTTGCAGGTTCCGCGCAGAGTTCATCCGGTTTTCATGGAGAGAGTACGCTTTGCGAGCCTCTGCTCCCGCAGTCTGTCGGCAAGGCGATTTCGAAGGTCATGCCGCCGAACTCGTTTCGCCTCGCGCTGGTCGAACCTCCATGGGCCTCGGCGATCGCGCGAACCACCGACAGGCCGAGACCGCTGCCGCCGCTCGCCCGGGATCGGGAGTCATCCGCGCGCCAGAACCGATCAAACGCGTGCTCGATGTCGACGTCGGACATACCAGGGCCGGAATCCTAGCATTGGAAGATTGCCTCCGAACCTCTCATCTTCGCCACGATGGAGAGCCGGCTTCCGGACGCATAGCGGGTGGCATTGTGCATGATCGCAAGCAAGGCCTGTCGCACTTTGCCGCGATCAAGCATCATCGGCGCCCGACTGAGGTTGAGCGATACCGGCATCCCGGCCTTGTCGAACTCGCCGAGCATCGCGGCTACGGCGGTCTCGACCTCTTCGCCCATGTCGCCTGGCTCCAACCGGAGCTCCAGCCGCCCTACATTCGAGAGCGCCAGGATGCGGAGGTCCTCGACGATGCCGGTCAGGTGATCGATCTGACCGATCAAACCATCGTAAAGCTCGGTGGTTGGCTTGAAGACGCCGTCGCGCATTCCCTGCAGGCGGCCCCGCAGCACCGTCAGCGGCGTTCGCAGCTCATGGGCAATGGCGTTGTTCTGGTACTGCAACTCCTTCTCTGCGTTCTCCAGCAGTTCAGCCATCCGGTTGAAATGGTCGATCACATCGTCGACCTCCCCCAGTCGTCTTGATCGAACGGGCACGCGGGTGGAGAAATTTCCCATCGCGATCGCCTTTGCGGCATCGCGGATGAGCACCAGTGCGTTCACGATCCGGTGGCTGAGGCGACTGCCAATGATGGCAGCGATGATGAGGCTGACGGTGAGCACTGCGGCCATAACCAGGAGCTCGACCAGGGTGACCGGCTCGAGGACCGCGTCGGGATGCGTCAGATAGAGGACGTACATGTAAATGAACGATCCCGACGTCAGCACCCCAATGGTGGCCGTCACCGCCAGAAACATGTGTTTCGTCAGAAGCCAGCTGAAGCCTCCGATCGCCCATTCCCGTTTCCTGGGACGGCTGCCCGGGGTTGGGCCGAAGGTAAGGTCTGTCGTTTGGGGATCGCTCATGGTGGTTCTCGGAGTTTCTCTGCAATCAGCGGTGCAACCGGCAGGCACAGGATTCGTTGAGGCCGTGTGTGGGTTGCGTGGAGAGAGCGCCGAAATCGGAGGAGCAATCGTTCGAGGGACTTAGCTTGTTCGGCGCAATCACGGCCGGCGGCATCGGTTTGCGGTGCTTTGCAAAGAATCTGTCGGGCAAACGCACAGGTTGCAGGTTGTCCTGCCGGGAGCGCGCGCAGGTAGCCTTGTTGGGGCGTCTAGCCGGTAACCTGCAGGGCCGGGACCCCATCTACAGACAGGAGGCATCACCCATTGCAGACCCTTGCAAAGATTCTTGCATCGCCATTATTGACGGCACGGAAAATTGCAGGAACGATGGATCCTGCAAATGAACTTGCGGGGACGTCATGACGATACTCGATCGCATTAAGACGCATTCCAGGCGGCTTACCGATGCGGATCAGAAGCTGATCACCACCATGCTGGAAAACCGGGCGGAGGCCGCGTTCCTGTCGGGCCCGCAGCTTTCCCAGCGCGCCTCCGTTCATGAGGCCACCGCCACCCGGCTGGCGCAGAAGCTTGGCTACAAGGGCTTTCCGGATCTTCGCGCGCAGCTGCAGCGCGAGGTGCTGGACGACCAGGACGCGGCCAACCGCATGCGCCGCTCGGTCTCGAAGGTCGAGCATGGCGACTACCTGACCGATCTGATTGCGGCCGAGATCAGCGCGCTCGAAACGCTCGCCCGGTCCGTCGAGCAGACGGATATCGACAAGGCCGCGGACATGATTTTTTCCGCACGTCGCGTCTTCATCTTCGGGCAGGGGCATGCGCAATCCGTGGCCGGCTTCCTGCAGCGTCGCCTCGATCGCTTCGGCATGACCACGATCCAGCTGACGGGGCGCGGCCGGGACATCGCCGAGCGCCTGGTCAGCATGGAGGCAGGCGACCTCATCGTGGCGCTTGCCTTTCGTAAACAGCCGCAAAGCTACGCCCCGCTGATGCGGCATGCGACACGGGTCGGTGCGCCCTCGATCCTCGTTTCCGATCTGGTCGGGCCGCTGATGGAGCCCGCTGCCGATCTGATGCTTGCAGCGCCGAGGGGACGCTCGGGCAGCGAATTTCAGACACCGACGATCCCGTTTGCGATCGTCAACGCCATCGTGCTGACGATCGCCGGCCGCCACCAGGGGCAGGTGATCGGCAGGCTGGAGAAGCTGTCGGAGTTGTTCAACGACTTCGACTAGGAGCGCCTGCGTTCACAGGAACGCACAAGGGACGTTCTAATACTTTGATTCTAGAGCATCTTTCCGCCCCGCAAGTGATCCCACTTGAAGGCAGGATGCTCTAGCGGGGAACTATAAAGGGAGGAGAACGAAATGCTGAAAAAACTGACCAGTGCCGCACTTGCCGCATGCTTCGCACTGCCATCCTTGACGATGGCGTCCGATCTCGACGGGCTGACGCCGCAGCAACTGCTGCCGCTCGCACAGAAGGAGGGAAGCGTTACAGTCTTCTCGCTTTCGAGCCGCATCGCCAAGATCGAGAAGGCCTTCGAAGAGACCTATCCGGGCATCGACCTCATCGGCCTCGACATGAGTTCGACCAAGCAGATCGCGCGTGTCGAAGCGGAGCAACAGGCCGGTGTGCATGCTGTCGACGTGCTCTATATCGCCGATACGCCTGTCGTGTTCACCAAGCTTCTGGAGGGGAAGCGGATCGTGAACTACGTGCCGCCGCGGGTCGCGAACGAACTGGAGGACCGCTACAAGGCGCCGCTCCTGACCCAGCGCCTCTCGACGAAGGTGCTGATGTACAACGAGAAGGCGTTTCCTGATGGTTCGCCCGTCAGTAATCTCTGGCAGCTCACCCAGCCGGAATGGCAGGGAAGGGTGCTGATGGTCGACCCGAGCCAGCGTGGCGAACTTCTCGATCTCCTGACCGAGATCGCGCTGCATCCGGACGAAATGGCCGCCGCCTACAAGGCGCATTTCGGCAAGGATATCGAAGTTGAAGGTGATCTTCAGGGCGCCGGTGAGCAGTTCATCAAGGACCTCTTCGCCAACGACCTGATCCTGGTTCCCAACAGCGACGTGCTCAACAAGTCGGTGGGAGACGTCAACGCCAAGAGCCCGCCCGTCGGTTTCGGCACCTATTCCGACCGTCGTGACAACGAGAAGGAGGGCTGGGCGCTGCAGATCGCCAACAATGTCGAGCCGGCCAACGGCATCCTGTTTCCGGCGGTACTGACGGTCGCAGACAAGGCGCCGCATCCGGCGGCCGCTCGGTTGCTGATCGACTTCATGTTCGGCGACGATACGCCGACCGGCGGGGCGGGCTTCGAGCCCTTCAACGTCCCCGGCGACTACGCGACCCGCAAGACCATCGCCCACCATCCGGACTCGGTGAAGCTCGATGACTTAAAGGCCTGGACGATCGACCCGGCAAAGACGGCCGCCGCGCGCGGGCGCATTGCCGACCTGATCATCACGCTCCAGTAACGGAAACCGTCTGTCGGCACGCTTTTCCAAAACGCGTGCCGACAGACGCCGAGGCTCTGACATGACATCCCTATCGATATCCGCACCATCGGGCAGCCGGCTGCTCCGATCGGGCTTCCTCTTGCCGGCAATTCTCGTCGCCATCGTCGCGATCCTGGTCGTCGCTCCGCTCTTGCGCATCCTCTTCACGACGCTGACGCCTGAGGGCATGGCGGCCTGGAAGGCCGTGCTCGCCAGCCCGCTCTCGGCCAACCTCTGGTGGCGGCCGCTCCTCAATACCATGATCCTCGGTTTCAGCGTCGGCGCCGGCTGCCTGCTCATCGGCGGCTTCCTTGCCTGGCTTGTGGTGCTGACGGACGTGCCGGGCCGCCGCTTCCTCGGCCTGATGGCGTCGCTGCCCTACATGATCCCGAGCTTTGCCGCAGCCCTTGCCTGGGGCACGCTGTTTCGCAATTCGCGTCTCGGCGGTTCGGCCGGCTTCTTCGAAACCAGCGGCCTTGCCATTCCCGACTGGCTCGCCTGGGGGCTCATCCCGACGGCGATCGTGCTGATCGCGCACTATTATTCGCTCGCCTATACGATCATCGCCGCGGCCTTGAGTTCGGTCGGCGCCGATCTCGTCGAGGCAGGCCAGATGGCCGGCGCCAAGCGCCCGCGCATCTTCTTCGGCATCATCCTGCCGGTGGTCACGCCGGCGCTGATTGCCGCGGCATCGCTGACCTTCGCCGGTGCCGTCGCCAATTTCGCGGCACCCGCTTTGCTCGGCCTGCCGGTGCGGATGCAGACGCTTTCTACCCGTCTCTTCGGCATGATCGAGACCGGGCAGAACGAACGCGGCTTCGTGCTTGCGCTGCTGCTCATTGCAGTGTCGGCACTGTTCCTGTGGCTCTCCGATCGTATCGTCTCCGGTCGCAAGGCCTTCATCACGGTGACCGGCAAAGGCGGGCGGACCAAACGCTTCCCGCTTGGCGCCTGGCGCTGGCCACTCTTTGCCATCGCCGTCATCATCGGGTTTCTGACCACGGTGCTGCCGGTCCTCGTGCTGGCCGCGTCGAGCCTGGCACCGCAGAGCGGCGCGCTGTTTTCCAACTGGACGCTGCACTTCTGGATCGGCGAAGGTGGCGGCGAGATGGCGCAGGGGCAGGCGGGTATCTTCCGCAATCCGGTGCTGATCGACGCGATCTGGAACACGATCCGTCTCGGGCTGGTCGTCGCCTTCACCACGATGCTGCTCGGTCTTGGGCTGGCCTATACCATCGTCCAGCGCCGCGGCAGCCTGCTCGCGACGCTGCTGAGCCAGCTCGCCTTCCTGCCGCTTCTCGTGCCGAGCATCGCCTTTGCCGCGGCCTATATCGCGCTCTTCGGCGCGCCGATCGGGCCGCTGCCTTCGCTCTACGGCACCTTCGCCCTGCTGGTCATCGCGGCATCGGCGCACAATCTGCCCTTTGCCGTGCAGTCGGGGCGGTCGGTGCTCGGCCAGATCTCCGCCGACATCGAGGAAAGCGCCCGGCTGACGGGTGCGGGACTGATCCGTCGCCTGTTCGCGATCATCTTTCCCCTCGCGATCCGGGGCCTCTTTGCCGGCGCGATCCTCGTCTTCGTCAAGATGGTGCGGGATCTCTCGCTGGTCGTGCTGCTGTTCACCGCCACCTCGCCGGTCTTGAGCATGGTCGCCTATCGCTATGCTGCGGAAGGCTTCCTGCAGTTCGCCAATGCCATCACCCTCGTCATCCTCGTCGTCTGCCTGGCTGCCTCCTTCGTGGCCCACAGCCTGCAGAACCGTGTCCAGAAATGGAAAGCACCATGAATGCTTTAGCAACCGGCACTGCGGACGCCATCAAGATCCGCAGCCTCGTCAAACGCTTTGGCGCCTTTACCGCCGTCAAGGACGTCAACATCTCGGTACCGGCGGGGTCCTTTCTCGTGCTCGTCGGCCCCTCGGGTTGCGGCAAGTCGACCCTTCTGCGCATGCTGGCCGGGCTTGAAAGCCCGAGCGAAGGCGAAATCGCCTTCGTCGGGCAGACCGTCTCGAGCGGCGCGGGCGGCGTCATTGCCGACGCCGGCAAGCGCAACGCCGGGCTCGTGTTCCAGAGCTATGCGCTCTGGCCGCACATGACGGTCGCCGGCAACATCGCCTGGCCGCTGAAGGTCGCCAGATGGCCGCGCGACAAGCGCGAGCAGCGTGTGCGGGAAGTGCTTTCGCTTCTCGGCATCGACACGCTTGCCGAACGGTATCCGGCCGAGATCTCCGGCGGCCAGCAGCAGCGCGTGGCGATCGCCCGCACGATCGCGCCACAGCCGAGCATTCTTTTGTTCGACGAGCCGCTGTCGAACCTCGATGCCAAGCTGCGCATCGAGATGCGCAGCGAGCTGATGCGCATCCACCGGGCGACGGGGGCGACATCGGTCTACGTCACGCACGACCAGGTCGAGGCGATGACCATGGCGACCCATGTCGCCGTGCTCAACAACGGCCGCGTCGAACAGTTTGGCAAGCCGATCGATCTCCTGCGCAATCCGCAGACCACCTTCGTTGCGACCTTCCTCGGCACGCCGCCGGCAAACCTGATACCGGTGCACCGCGCCGGCGACGGCCTCGTCTTCGGCGATATGGTGCTAGCGCCGGCTTCCGTGGCGGCCGGCCGCGACGATGCGCAACTGCTCTTCCGTGCCGAAGACGTCAGCGTCGGCGCGGTCGCCGGAGCACCGTCGCTTATGGCCCGCTTTGCCGAAGCAGCACCGATCGCGGGCCGAACCATGGTGACCGCCATGGTCGGCGACCTGCGCGTTACGGCCATGGCCGACAGCTACTTCACCGCCACACCGGGGGAGCCGATCCCCCTTTCCTTCATTCGCACCCCCGATGCGGTTTTCGCCGCCACCGGAGAAAGGATCCAACAATGAGGCTCATCCTCATGCGCCACGGCGAAACCCAGTGGAACGCCGAACAACGCCTCCAGGGACAGGACAACTCGCTCCTGTCCGAGCGCGGGGTCGCGCAGGTGAGGCGGTTCCGCCCCTACGCCAAGGCGTTGAAGCCGGTTCGCATTATCGCCTCCGATCTCGGCCGCACCCGGCAGACGGTCGCCCTCATCGGTCACCCGGACGCGCCGACCGACGAGCGCTTCCGCGAATTGGACATGGGCGAATGGACGGGACGACGCAAGCCGGATCTGATCGCCGAGCGGCCGGAAGAATATGCCGCATGGCGCGCCGGTACGTTCACGCCGGCCAACGGCGAAACCTGGGGCGCCTTTCGCGGCCGCGTGGCCGAAGGCGTGCATGACTGGATGTCGCGCACCGAAGGGGACCTGCTCGTGGTTGCCCATGGCGGCGTGGTGCGCGCCGCCTGCCACGAATTCCTCGATCTTCCCCCGTCGCGCGTCGTCCCCGTCACGCCGGGGACGGCGACCATCCTGCATTTCCCGCGGCGCGGCAGCATGACCGCGCAGCTGGAGGGCTACAACATCGGATCTGTCGCACCCGACGACTTCGTCGCCGACTGATACTTGCGGCGAGGGGCATGAGATGAACTCCGGAACATTCGTTATCCTGGAACTTCTGGGTGGCGTGGCGCTGCTTCTGTGGGGCGTTCGCATGGTGCGCACTGGCGTCATGCGCGGCTGGGGCGACCGGCTGCAGCGCTTTGTCGAAGAACGCCTGTCGAACCGGCTTACCGCCTTCGGTGGCGGGGTCCTTGCGACCGCCGTGCTCGGCAGCGCCACGGCCATGGCGCTGATCGTTGCCGGGCTTGCAGGCGCCGGTGCGATTTCGGCCCAGACCGGGCTCGCCGTCCTGCTCGGGGCGGATATCGGCTCCGCGCTCGTCTCCGGCCTCTTTGCCTCCGGCTCGTCGCTTGCCGGCGTGCTCGCTCCGCTGTTTCTCCTGACCGGATACATCGCATTCAGCGTATCCGGCGAATTCCGACCGCGTAACGCCGGCCGCATCCTGATGGGCCTCGGGCTGATGCTGATGGCCTTGAAGGTGATCGTGTCGGCGACCGCGCCACTGCGCGAAGCCACGCTTTTCCACGATGTCCTGCAGGCGGTCGCGACGGAGCCCGTGCTTGGCTTCCTCGTCGGTGCAATGCTTGCATGGCTGTTCCACTCGACGCTTGCCGTCATCCTGCTCGTCGCCTCGCTCCTGATGAACGGCAGCCTCGAAGTCGCCGGCGCCGTCCCGCTTATCCTCGGAATCAATTTCGGCGGCGGACTTCCGGCGGTCAGCGCCACGCTCGACCAGCCGCCATCTGCCCGCAAGCTGCCGGTCGCCAATCTCTTCTGCCGCGGGCTTCTGGCCGTGTCGCTGCTGCCCTTCGCGCGGCAGATCGTCGATATTGCCGGCCGTCTACCCACCGATCCGTTGCATGTCGCGGTCGGTCTTCACGTCACCTTCAACCTGGTCGTTGCGGCCGTGTTCCTGCCGCTGTCGTCGTTCGTCGTGAACCTTGTGGAACGGCTTGTCCCGCCAGCGCCGGTCGTTGGCGATCCCTTGACGTCTCCGCGCTATCTCGACAGCATGTCGCTGGAGACGCCGGCAATCGCGCTCAGCAATGCAACGACCGAAACGATCCGCATGAGCGAATTGCTGGAGCGCATGTTCCGGATGGCGCTGACGTCGTTACAGGCCGGCAGGCTCGAAAATCTGAAGGAACTGCTGCCCGTGGATGCACGGCTCGGCAATTACATGGCGTCGGTGCACGCCTATCTCGGACAATTGACACAGGACGGGTTGCCGGCCGGAGAGACGAGCAGAGCCCATGAGATCATGTTGTTTGCGAGCAATCTCGAACATGCGGGCGACGTCATCAAGCTAAGCCTTGCCGATCGCATCAGGGCGAAAATCAAGCAGAACATTCAGTTCACCGTCAGCCAGCGTGCGGCGATCGAGGCGCTCTCGGAGGTGATCGTGGCCTCGTTGCGATTGTTGCCTGCGGCCCTCTCCTCCCGCGACGTCGCGGCCGCATCGCGGCTCGCGGCCCAAAAGGACCGCTTCCGTGAACTCGAAGATGAAATCGTGCGCCGGCATCTCGGCGGCGAGCATGTGGAGACGGCGGCCGGTGCGAGAGACAATGCCCTCTTCATCGACCTCGTGCGCGACCTCCACCGGATCAATTCCGATATCGCAGCCGCCGGTTATCCGCTGGTGCAGGCCGCAGGCCTGTTGAGCAGCAGCCGAATTCTCAACGTCGGAGCGGTTGCCGGTGCGAGATGATCGCAGAGGCGATGTCGATCGGCCAGGCGCTGCTAGAGCTTGGCTGAGACCGCTGTCGCCGCCTCTCGGATAGTCTGCATCAGCAGAGAAAGGGCGAGCGGCGGCACCGCGTCGGCGCGCATGGTCAGGCCAACAGGACCTTTCGTTTCGCTTGTGTCGATCGGCAGGATTGCGATCGTGCCATCGTCGACATCGGCGGCGACGACACCGGCGGAGATGATCCAGATCGCATCGCTCGCCCGCACGAAGGCCCGGCCGAAGGCGTCGGACACGGTCTCGATCTGGTTCGGCAGACTGGCAATACCATTTGTGATCAGGAAGCGCTCGACGAAGGGGCGGATGATCGAGGCGCGTGTCGGCATCAGGACCGGGAAGTCGGCGAGCCGCGCAAAGGTGGAATGGGCGCCGGCAAGCAGCGGATGTCCAGCCCTGACGGCAAAGACCACCTGTTCCGAGTAGAGATGCTCGAAGGAAAAGCCGGTCATCTTTTCCGGTGCCGCAAGCCGCCCGACGACCAGATCGAGATCGCCGACGCGCAGTTGTTCGAGGAGGACTGCATTCTCGCCGGTGACGATCTTGATGCGGGCGCCGGTCTCCTCCTTGAGAAACAGCGTCATGGCGTGCGGCATGATGCGTGTCGAGACGGTCGGCAGCGCTCCGATGCGGACCGGAACGCCGTCGCCGGACCGTTCCTGCGAGACCGAATCGAGCCCTTGCCGAAGCGCCGTCAGCGCCGCACCGGCGTGGCGCAGGAACACCTCGCCATAGCGTGTTATCTTGATGCCGCGCCCGTCGCGCTCGAAGACCGCGACGCCAAGCACCTCTTCGAGTTCGCGGATCGTCTTGGTCACGGCCGGCTGGCTGACATGCAGCAGCTCGGCCGCCTTCATCACGCTCTTCTGCCGGGAGACCTCGACAAATGTCTGTAGATGGCGAAACTTGACCCGGGCGTCGATCATGGAATTCATAACCCTCAAGTTAATGAAATGCCATGAAATATCATTTTACCTAACCAGATTAAATATCCAATTTGGTGGCGGAGGAGAGAGCCCGTGCAGTTTGCCCGTATCAACGACATTACGATCCACTATCAGGTGATCGGCGCCACCGGCGACCGGCCGGTGCTGGTTTTCGCCAATTCGCTCGGCACGGATTTTCGCATCTGGCGCGATGTCATCGTCCGTCTTGCCGGCGATTTTGCCATCGTCCTCTACGACAAACGCGGCCATGGCCTCTCGGATATCGGGCCCACACCCTATGCGATCGAGGACCATGCGAACGACCTTGCCGGCCTGCTCGACATGCTCTCGGTCAAGCAGGCGATCATCTGCGGCCTGTCGGTCGGCGGCCTGATTGCGCAGTCGCTCTACCAGCGACGGCCCGATCTGGTGCGGGCGCTCGTCCTTTGCGACACGGCGCACAAGATCGGCACGGCCGAGACCTGGGCCGCACGCATCGCGGCGGTCGAGGAACACGGCATCGAGGCGATTGCCGATAGCGTGCTCGAGCGCTGGTTCACGCCGGCGTTTCGCCGCCCGGAAAACATCGCCTATGCCGGCTATCGCAACATGCTCGTCCGTCAGCCTGTAACCGGATACGTCGCCACCTGCGCCGCCATCCGCGACGCCGACTATACCGAGGCGGCAGCCCGCATCGCCGTGCCGACGCTTTGCGTCGTCGGCGATCAGGACGGCTCGACGCCGCCGGATGTCGTGCTTGCCACCGCCCGCCTCATTCCCGGCGCGCGCTACGAAGTCATCCGCGATGCCGGTCACATTCCCTGCGTCGAAAACCCGGAAGCCTTGACCGCGGTGCTTCGCGCCTTCTTCGAAATTGCAATGCATGGAGACAGGACCCATGAGTGACGCTTCTGCGCCCTCCGATCGCTATCGCCAGGGCATGGCCACGCGCCGTGCGGTGCTCGGCGACAATCACGTGGATCGGACGCAGTCGGTTTCCACCGAATTCGACCGCCCCTTCCAGGAGCTGATCACCGAAGCGGCGTGGGGCCATGTCTGGTCGCGGCCGACCTGGACGAAGCGTGAGCGCTCGATCGTGACGATCGCGTTGCTCGCCGCCCTCGGCCAGGATGACGAGGTTGCCATGCATGTGCGGGCGACCGCCAACACCGGTGCGACCCGCGAGGATATCTGCGAGGCGCTGCTGCACGTGGCGATCTATGCCGGCGTGCCGGCGGCCAACCACGCGATCAAGATCGCCAAGCAGGTCTTTGCCGAGATCGATGCCGGCACGGCGGCCTGACGGGAGGAAGCGATGTCCGACAGAACCAATGGAAAGCCGGAGACGGGCGCCTTTTTCCCACGCGACCGTGGATGGCATGCGCCGGCGCTGACGCCGGGCTACAAGACCTCGGTGCTGCGCTCGCCTCAAAAGGCGCTGCTTTCACTCGACGGCACGATTTCGGAAATTACCGGCCCGGTCTTCGGGCACTCGGTCATCGGCGAACGCGACAACGACCTCATCCACAATTTCGCCAAGCCCGGTGAGAGCGCCATTGGCGAGCGCATCATCGTGCATGGCCGCGTGCTCGACGAGCGTGGCCGCGCCGTGCCTGGGGCGCTGCTCGAATTCTGGCAGGCCAATGCCGGCGGCCGCTACCGCCACAAGAAGGAAAGCTATCTCGCGCCGCTCGATCCGAACTTCGGCGGCTGCGGCCGCACGATAACCGACGCGGAAGGGGGCTACGCTTTCCGGACGATCAAGCCCGGCCCCTATCCCTGGCCGAACGGCGTCAATGACTGGCGCCCGGCGCATATCCATTTCTCGGTCTTCGGCCATGGTTTCGCGCAGCGGCTGATCACCCAGATGTATTTCGAGGGCGACCCGATGATCTGGAAGTGTCCGATCGTCAACACCATCCCGGACCGCCAGGCGGTAGAACAATTGATCGCCCCGCTCGACTGGGCAAACACCATTCCCTTCGACGCACGGGCCTACAAGTTCGATATCGTGCTGCGGGGACGCCGCTCGACACTGTTCGAGAACCGGCTGGAGGGCAACTGATGGTTCAACAACTCGGCTACCTCAAGGAGACGCCCTCGCAAACGGCCGGGCCCTACGTGCATATCGGCCTCACCCCGAACTTCTGCGGCATCACCGGCGTCTACGAGGCTGACCTCGGATCGCGGATGGTGAACGCTGAGACGCGTGGCGAGCGCATTACTATCACCGGACGGGTGATCGACGGCGCCGGCGCGCCGTTGAAAGACGCACTCGTCGAGATCTGGCAGGCGGATGCCGCCGGGTTCTACAATTCGCCGACCGAGATACGCGGTGCTGCGGACGCAAACTTCACCGGCTGGGGGCGCTGTGCAACGGGCGCCGAAGACGGGGTCTTTTCCTTCGAGACCATCAAGCCGGGGCAGGTTCCCTACAGCCACGACCGGAGAATGGCGCCGCACATCACCTTCTGGATCGTCGCGCGGGGCATCAACATAGGGCTTCACACCCGAATGTATTTCCCGGACGAGGCGGCAGCCAACGCTGCCGATCCGCTGCTTGCGCGCATCGAACATCGCCATCGCGTCGCGACGCTTGTCGCGACCGGAACGGCGCCTAATTATGTCTTCGACATTCACCTGCAGGGTGAGACGGAAACGGTCTTCCTCGACATCTGAACAGGAATGTCACGCCTGGACATGGAGTGCCGCATGGGCGGCATTCAGGGCAGCAGGTGGCATTTCGTTCGGCGAGCCGCATCCGCGACCAGAAACGGGGAAATCATGACCTATTCCGCCTTCGACCACCCTTATCTTTCCGGGTTGCTGGGGGATGAGGCGGTTGCCGCCGAGTTCTCGGCTTCCGCCGATATCCATGCGATGCTCGCCTTCGAGGCGGCGCTTGCGCGGGCCGAGGCCGTGCACGGCATCATTCCGGCCAAGGCTGCCGACCGGATCACCGAGGCGTGCCGCGCCTTTTCGCCCGACGTCAGCGCGCTGAGGCGGGCCGTGGCGGCCGACGGGGTGGTGGTTCCGGAACTCGTGCGACAGTTGCGATTGATCGTCGGCGGCGAGGCGGCAGACTATGTGCATTACGGCGCCACCAGCCAGGATGTCATCGACACCAGCCTGATGCTCAGGATGAAGGCGGTGGCCGAGCTTTTCGCCGTCCGGCTCGGCAACATCGTCACGGTGCTCGAGGAGTGCGACAACGAATGGGGCGAGCGCGGACTGATGGGGCGCACCCGTATGCAGGCGGCGATCCCGATTACCGTGTCGGACCGGCTGCGCAGCTGGATTGAGCCGCTGCTCGATCACAAGGACCGGCTGGAAGCCATGGACCGCGATCTCTTCGCCGTCCAGTTCGGCGGCGCCGCCGGGACGCTGGAGAAGCTCGGTGACCGGGCAGACGACGTGCGCGCGACGCTTGCCGAAGAACTCGATCTCGCCGATTTTCCGCAATGGCACAGCCAGCGCTCGGAGGTGGCGGACTTCGCCAATGCCCTGTCGCTGGTCACGGGCAGCCTCGGCAAGTTCGGCCAGGACATCGCCTTGATGGCGCAGCAGGGCGACGAGATCGAGCTTGCGGGCGGCGGCGGATCGTCGGCAATGCCGCACAAGCAGAACCCGGTGGCAGCCGAAGTTCTGGTGGCGCTCGCGCGGTTCAACGCGACCCAGCTTTCCGGCATGCACCATGCACTGATCCACGAACAGGAGCGTTCCGGCGCCGCCTGGACGCTGGAATGGCTGATTATGCCGCAGATGGCTGGTGCGACGGCGGCAGCGCTTCGTCTGGCTGGCGAACTCGTGGGCAACATACGCCGGCTTGGCCGCGCCTGAGCGGGCTGGTGACGCGATCCCTCAGCGGGCCGCGCGCAACATCGAGCGGTAGCGCACCTGGCTGTTCTTGAGGTGCTGGCGCATGGCGCTGCGCGCCTGCTCCTCGTCTCCATCCTGGATGGCGATGAGGATCGCCTCGTGCTCGGCGATCAATCGCGACAGCTCCGCAGACGCCAGCACGGTTTCCTCGCCGCTCTCCGAAACCGCTCGGCGGGGAATGAGCGCCGTGCCGAGCATCTGCAGGAACTCGCTGAAGCGCGGGTTGTTGGTCGCCTGGGCGATCGCCAGATGGAAGTTGAAGTCGGCCTCCGCCGTCGGCCGCCCCTGCGCGGCGCTCTCGCAGAAACTGTCGAACGCTTCGGCGATCTTTTCTTCCTGGGCCGGCGAACGGCGAAGGGCGGCAAGCGCTGCGGCATCGCCTTCGACGGCGGTCCTCAGTTCCAGCATTTCGATCAGCGAAGAGACGCGCGCAAGATCGATGCCGTGGAACGGCAGCGGGGTCGAAGGCGCAGGCTCCAGCACGAAGACACCGATACCGTGCCGCGCCTCGACAAGCCCGCCGGAGCGCAGCGCCGCGATCGCTTCGCGCACGACCGTGCGGCTCACGCCGAATTCCTGCGTCAGCTGCGCTTCCGAAGGCAGGCGGTCGCCAGGCTTGTAATGCCCGGCGCCGATCTGGCCGCTGAGGGCGTC
The DNA here is from genome assembly GCF_014851885.1 of Ensifer sp. ENS02. NCBI lineage: Bacteria > Pseudomonadati > Pseudomonadota > Alphaproteobacteria > Hyphomicrobiales > Rhizobiaceae > Ensifer > Ensifer sp. ENS02. The sequence continues at coordinate 37,871 of NZ_JACVAO010000022.1, forward strand.
CGTTACCTTGGCCACCAGCGTCTTGCCTTGAGAGGCGGGGGGGTCGGAGGCGGGGACGTTGCTCATGGGAATGGCCGTTTCTGCGACTTGGGTGCTTTGTGTCTGGATACGCCATTGCCGATCAAGGGCGCAATCCATGGCTGGCTGCAATGCGCGGGAACCAAGGGTGATGTCTCAATAAATCGGATCATCGACGAAGGCGCCGCCCTGATAGCGCACGAGAGAGTCGCCCGGCTGCGGCGTGGGGGTGTTTTCGGCGACTTTCTGACGGAAAACTTCGGCATTGTCCTTCGGGCGCCAGCCGAGCCAGGAAACATGCGAATTGTCCCACCAGCCGGCGTCGTTGGCCGAGGCGCCCCAGATGACCGGGCAACCGAGAACCGGCACACGGAAGACGGCCTCCGTCAAGGATACGAAGTCGTCATGGGAAAACCAGGTGGAGAGCATGCGATAGTTGACGGGCTCGGGCAGGCAGGAGCCGATGCGGACCAGGGCGGTCTCCTGGCCGAACTTCTCGAAATACATGCGCGCCAGCGCTTCGCCGAAGCACTTCGACACGCCATAGAGCCCGTCGGGCCGGTAGGGCGCGTTCGGGCCGAGCCGTTCGCCTTGCGGATAGTAGCCGATCGTGTGGTTGGTGCTGGCAAAGAGGATGCGCGGCTTGTTGTTGGCGCGCGCCGCCTCATAGAGATTGTAGAGGCCGAGAATATTGCCGTCGAGGATTTCCGAGAAGGGCCGTTCGACCGAAATGCCGCCCAGATGCACGATCGCATCGCATCCGACGACAAGCTCGTTGACGGCGCCCCGGTCGGCCAGGTCGCACTGAACGCATTCCTCGTTTTCACCCGGCGGATCGAGCGGCGCGCGATCTGCTAGACGGATCGTCCTTGCCAATGGCGCCAGCCTTTCGCGCATGACGCGGCCCAATTGCCCCGCCGCGCCGGTGATCAGAAGTCGTTCCATCGCCTGTCCCCCCAAGCCGGTGCAGGCGCTCACCGCGATCGATGCGCCCACATATCATATGATATCCGCTAACATATAATACATCTCTATTGCAATGCTCTCGCGATGAGGCGAATTTGTTAAGGAGCGATCTCTTGGCGGCGTTTGGCGCCGAATTTCGGCCTTATGGCGTCACGTCGCTTTCGAAGTACAAAGGCGACCCGCAGATCTTATATGATGACTTGTATTACGACGTATTGACATGTGTGTGATGACTTGCTTAGTAGGCGCGTCGAGTTTTAGGGAGGACCCGCACGAAATGAACCCTGAGCAGATCAAGGCCGCGCTTGGATCGGGCCTGCTTTCGTTCCCGGTGACGCATTTCGATGCGGAGGGTCGGTTTGCGCCGGACAGCTATCGGGCGCATGTCGAGTGGCTGGCCGGCTACAAGGCGCCGGTTCTGTTTGCGGCCGGTGGCACCGGCGAGTTCTTTTCGCTGAAGCCTGACGAGATCCCCGGCATCGTCAGGGCGGCCAAGGACGTTTCCGGCGACACGGCGATCGTATCGGGCTGCGGCTATGGCACGGAGATGGCGGTCGACATCGCTCGTTCGGTCGAGCGCGTCGGTGCCGACGGCATCCTGCTTCTGCCGCACTATCTGATCGATGCGCCGCAGGAAGGGCTTTATGCCCATGTGAAGAAGATCTGCCAGTCGGTCGGCATCGGCGTCATGGTCTATAACCGCGACAACGCGGTGCTGCAGGCCGATACGCTTGCAAGGCTGTGCGATGAATGCCCGAACCTGATCGGCTTCAAGGATGGCACCGGCGACATCGGGCTGGTGCGCCAGGTCACCGCCAAGATGGGCGACCGGCTGATGTATCTCGGCGGCATGCCGACGGCGGAACTGTTTGCCGAGGCCTATCTCGGTGCCGGCTTCACCACCTATTCCTCGGCCGTCTTCAACTTCGTGCCGGGCCTTGCCAATGAGTTCTATGCCGCCCTTCGCGCCGGCGAGCGCGCCACCTGCGAGCGCATCCTCAACGACTTCTTCTATCCGTTCATGGCCATCCGCAACCGCGCCAAGGGCTATGCGGTGTCGGCGATCAAGGCCGGCGTGCGGCTGCAGGGTTTTGATGCCGGTCCGGTGCGTGCGCCGCTGAAAGACTTGACCGAGGAGGAAGTCGCCATGCTCGACGCGCTCATCGGTGCGAACAAGCGTCAGAAATGAGCGTTTTGCGAGGATAGCCCATGAAGATCGTCGCCGTCCGCACCCACCTTCTCGAACATCGGCTGGCCGTGCCGTTCGAAAGCGCCTCCATGCGTTTTGACCGTCGCGCCCATGTGCTGGTCGAGATCGAGTGCGACGACGGCACGATCGGCTGGGGCGAGTGCCTCGGCCCGGCGCGGCCGAATGCGGCGGTGGTTGCGGCGTACACGCCCTGGCTGATCGGCCAGGACCCGCGCCAGACGGAAAAGCTCTGGGCGATCCTCTACAACGCGCTGCGCGATCAGGGGCAGCGCGGGCTTGCGATTACCGCCCTTTCCGGCATCGATATCGCGCTCTGGGATATCAAGGGCAAACACTATCGCGCCTCCGTCTCCATGCTGCTTGGCGGGCGCTGGCGCGAGAGCGTGCGCGCCTATGCGACCGGCAGCTTCAAGCGCGATGGCGTCGACCGGGTCTCCGACAATGCGCTGGAGATGGCCGAGCGCCGGGCGCAAGGCTTCCATGCCTGCAAGATCAAGATCGGCTTCGGCATCGACGAAGATCTGCGGGTCATTCGTGCCGTGCGCGAGGCGATCGGCGACGAGATGCGGCTGATGATCGACGCCAACCACGGCTACACCGTCACCGAGGCGATCCGGCTTGGCAAGGCGGCGGCCGACTACGACATCGACTGGTTCGAGGAGCCGGTCGTGCCGGAACAGCTTTCCGCCTATCGCGCGGTCAGGGCCGGCCAACCGATCCCGGTTGCCGGCGGCGAGACCTGGCATGGCCGCTATGGCATGTGGCCGGCGATCGAAAGCCGTGCCGTCGACATCCTGCAGCCGGATCTCTGCGGCTGCGGCGGTTTTTCCGAGATGGCGAAGATCACGAGCCTTGCGACGCTGCACGGCGTTCGCATCGTGCCGCATGTCTGGGGCACGGGCGTGCACATCGCTGCCGCGCTGCAGTTCATGGCGGCGATGACGCCGGATCCGGTGCGGGTCAACCCGATCGAACCGATCCTGGAGTTCGACCGGACGGAAAACCCGTTCCGGCAGGCGGTGCTGAAGGCGCCGATCGAGGCGGTCAACGGTGTCGTTGCCATCCCCGATGCGCCCGGCCTTGGCATCGAGATCGACCGTGACGCGCTCGCCAGGTTCAAGATGCCCGAGAGAGCGCAATGATCGAGCGAACCCTCACCGGCCGCCCGCCTGAACCGCGCTTGCCGACGGGCACGGTCGACGCGCAGATGCACATGTATCTGCCGGGGTTTCCGTCGCTTCCCGGCGGCCCGCCTTTGCCGGTTGAGCCGTTGCCGGATGCTGCCGCCTACCGCCAGGTCATGGACTGGCTCGGCATCGACCGGGTGATCATCACCCAGGGCAACGCCCATCAGAAGGATAACGCCAATCTGCTCGCTTGCCTGGCCGATATGGGCGATATCGCGCGCGGCGTCGCCGTCATCGACGAAACCACGTCCGATGCGGACATCGGCGCGCTCAGCGACGCGGGCGTTGTCGGTGCCCGTATCATGGATCTGCCTGGAGGGGCGGTGGGGCTCGATGCGTTGGAAGCGGTCGATGCGCGGGCACATGCGGCAGATTGGATGATAGCCGTGCAGTTCGACGGCAACCGGCTGCTCGACCATCTGCCGCGGCTGGCCGGCATCCGGTCACGCTGGGTGCTCGATCACCACGGCAAGTTCTTTGCCGGCGTCGATCCGGATGGACCGGAGATCGCGGCTCTCTTGAAGCTGATCGATCGCGACAATGTCTGGTTCAAGTTCGCCGGCGTCTACGAGAGTTCGCGCGACGGGTGGCCCTATGAGGATGTCGCAGCCGTCTCCAGGAAGATCGCCGCGCATGCGCCAGAGCGCATCGTCTGGGGCTCGAACTGGCCGCACAACATGATCCGCCAGACAGAAGACTATCCCGACGATGCACGGCTGGCAGACCTCGTGCTCGGCTGGCTTCCGGACGAACGGGCCAGACATCTGGCTCTCGTCGAGAACCCGGAACGCCTGTTCAAGCTGCCGGCCTTCGCCGCGGTGTAGTTGCCGCGGGTGCTGGGAGGCGCCCGTGGAACCCACAACATGGAGATTTCGCATGCCGGCCCGGATGGGCAGCAACCCGGTCTTGGGAGAGGCCGAAGCACGACTAGAGGAGGAGGAAAACATGAAGAAAATTGCAAGCATGCTTTGCGTCGCCATGGGGCTGGCGTTTGCCGGCACAGCGGCGCAGGCGCAGGAAATCACCCTGCGTTCGGCAGACATCCATCCGGATGGCTACCCGACGGTCGATGCGGTCAAATACATGGGGCAATTGCTCTCCGAGCGCACCAACGGCCGAATCAAGATCGAGGTCATGAACAACGGCGTTCTCGGCGGCGAGAAGGACACGATCGAACAGACCCGCTTCGGCGTCATCGACATGAACCGCGTCAACGCAGCACCCTTCAACAACCTCGTCAAGGAGACGATGGTCCTCGGCATGCCTTTCCTGTTCCGCTCGACGGAACATATGCACAACACGGTCGACGGCCCGATCGGCGACGAAATCCTCGCAGCGTTCGAACCGCATGGCTTGATCGGTCTTGCCTTCTACGATAGCGGCGCGCGCTCCTTCTACACGACCAAGAAGCCGATCGAGAAACTGGCTGACCTGAAAGGCCTGAAGATCCGCGTGCAGCAATCCGATCTCTGGATCGCGATGATGCAGGCCTTCGGCGCCAACCCGACGCCGATGCCGATGGGCGAGGTCTACTCCTCGCTCGAGACGGGCGTCGTCGATGGTGCCGAGAACAACTGGCCGTCCTACGAATCTGCCCGCCATTTCGAGGTGGCCAAGAACTATTCTCTGACCGAACATTCGCTCAATCCGGAAATCCTCGTCATTTCCAAGACGAGCTGGGACAAGCTCTCGCCTGAGGATCAGACGCTGCTTCGCCAAGCGGCCAAGGACAGCGTCGGCAAGATGCGCGAGCTTTGGAGCGCGCGCGAAAAGGCTTCCGAGGAGAAGGTCCGCGCTGCCGGTGCGAACGTGATCAAGGTCAACAAGGAGGAGTTCGCAGCCGCGATGGGGCCGGTCTACGACCAGTTCGTCAGCGACCCGAAGCTGAAGGACCTTCTCGAAAGGGTAAAGGCGGTCAAGTGACAGCGGTGAGGCCGGCTCCGGGATCGGGGCCGGCCTTTTCAACTGTTTACCGGATCGCCTTTGCGGAGGAGGAAGAAACATGCGTCGTTTCATGCGGACGATACGTCCGCTTCTAGGCGCGCTGAGCCGCGCTTCGCTCTACATCGCCGGCATCGGCATGGTCGCCATGACCCTGATCGTCGGCTGGCAGGTCTTTGCCCGCTACGTGCTCAACGACTCTCCGAGCTGGTCGGAGCCCTTGGCTCTTCATCTCATGGCCTGGTTCATCATGCTCGGCGCCGCCGTCGGCGTACGCGAAAGCGTGCATCTCGGCCTCGATGTCGTCCGACACGTGATGAAGCCGTCGGTGCAGCTTGCCATGGATCTGGCGAGCCTCGGGCTGATCGTCGTGTTCGGCTTAGCGATGGCCTATTACGGCCTGCTCCTTTCGGCCGGCACCTGGACGGCGACCATTCCGGTTCTCGGATGGCCCGGCGGCGTCGACTTTTTCCCGCTGATCGTCGGTGGCGCCATGATCGCCCTTTTTGCCGCGGAGCGATTTATCGACCAGTTTCTCGGCGTCGAACTCGCAGCCGATGTCGTCGTGCAGGAGATGGCCTGAATGGCTCACACTATCCTCTTTGGGGTCTTCACCCTCCTGATGCTCATCGGCACGCCGATCGCCTTCTGCCTCGGCATCGCTTCGTTCGCGACCGTGCTCTATCTCGGCCTGCCGCCGGTGGTGGTGTTCCAGCAGCTGAATTCGGGCATGAACGTCTTTGCCATGATGGCGATCCCGTTCTTCATCTTTGCCGGTGACCTGATGGTGCGCGGCGGCATCGCCAACCGGCTGATCCAGTTTGCCGCCGGCCTCGTCGGCCACCTGCGCGGCGGCCTCGGCCAGGTCAATATCGTCGCCTCGACGCTCTTCGGAGGCATCTCCGGCTCGGCGGTGGCTGACGCCTCTGCGGTCGGCGGTCTGATGATCCCGCAGATGGCCAAGCGCGGCTACGACCGCGACTATGCCGTCAACGTCACCGTCAATGCGGCGATTATCGCGCTGATGGTTCCGCCGTCGCACAACATGATCCTCTATTCGATCGCCGCCGGCGGTAATGTTTCGGTTGCCGATCTCTTTACCGCCGGCATCATCCCGGGGCTCTTGCTCGCGCTTGCGCTGATGGTGACGGCCTATGTCGTTGCCAGGCGCCGGGGCTATCCGTCCGAACCGTTTCCGGGCTTTGCCAAGGTCTTCTACTATCTGCTCGCCTCGTTCCCCGGCATCGTGCTGATCGGCATCATCTTCGGCGGCGTGCGCTCCGGCGTCTTCACCGCCACGGAAAGCTCGTGCATTGCCGTGCTCTATGCCTTCCTCGTCGCCATGCTTGTTTATCGCGAGCTGGATTGGACGGGCTTCGTCGAGGCGGTGATGGGGGCGGTGCGCACGACGGCCATGGTGCTGCTCGTCATCGGCATGGCGGCGTCCTTCGGCTGGCTGATGGCGTTCCTTCAGGTGCAGGCATTGATGATCAGTGCGATCGGCGCGATCTCGGAAAACCCGATCATCGTGCTGCTCGTCATCAACATCATCCTTTTGATCCTCGGCACCTTCATGGACATGGCGCCGATGGTGATCATCTGCACGCCAGTGCTGTTGCCCGTGGTCAAGGCCTTCGGCATCGATCCGGTGCATTTCGGTGTGGTGATGATCCTCAATGCCGGCATCGGCCTCAACACGCCGCCGGTCGGAACCGTACTCTTCGTCGGCTGCGCCGTCGGCGGGATATCCATCCGCGAGGCGATGCGCACGATCTGGCCGTTCTTCGGCGCCAGCATCGCAGTGCTGATGGCGGTCACCTACATACCGGCGCTGTCGCTGTGGCTGCCTTCGGTTTTCAAGTGAACTGATCGTTCGCGATATCTCCGGGCTCGGTATATCCGCCGGGCCCGGCCTTTTTCAGGGCTGGCTACTCGTTCCCGTTGGCGGCGAGACACTGCCGCTCCAGGCGTTTCAGGAAGACGCCGATTTCCTTTGCTGCCTGCAGATCGCCCTTCCGCTCGGCGACCGTACGGCCTTCGCGCCAGACCTGAATTGCCTCCTGGTGGCGGCCCAGCTTGAGGAGGATTGCGCCACGCAGTTTCCATGCTGCCGAATAGTCCGGGTCGAAGGCGATCGCCCGCTCCACATGGGCCAAGGCGGTATCGAAGTCCGCCTCCTGGAGGCAGATGCTGCCGAGCGTGAACCGCAAAAGGGCGTCGTCCTTTCCGTCCTGTAAGAGCTTTTCGAGCACTTGCCGCATGGCTTCCTCCTCCGCGATCGCCGGTTCAGGCCGCAGGCTTGCTTGGGGTAAGGGGCGCATGCCCATTGCTCGCCAGCGTCAGCGATCTCGTCCTGTCGAGAGACTGATACCGGCGGCGGCCCCAGATCAAGGGGTCGGCATGAGCAGACGTCTGGGTTGCGACAATTGTTCCCACGAACAGCATATGGTCGCCCACCTCGATCGAAGCGCTGAGCAGGCAGTCGAGCGTGGCAGCCGCGCCGAGCAGCCTTGGCCGTCCGCTCGGCCACTCAGCCCATATGCCGACGAGATAGCGCTTCGACGCTTCGATCTTGCCGGCAAAGGCATCTGCGATCAGCTCCTGGCCCTCAGCCAGCATGGCGAGCGAAAACCCTCGCTCGGCGGCGATCAGCGCGGCAAGCGGACTGTCCGCCTTGATCGAAATGACGATCGACGGCGGGTTGGCAGAGAGCGAGAAGGTCGCCGTCACCGTCCGGCCGAGACTGTCGGGGCCATTGCCGGCGCTCGCCACGCAGACGGTGGCGGCGAGATGCGACAGGGTGTCGGCGAACTCCGGTTTCGACACCGCCAGGTCGGCATGGGCGTCGATGGCGAGGGAGGGCGGAGGTGTCTGGCGCATGGGGCTCGTTCCGAGATGAAATAGCCCGTGGCGGCGGGGAGACGCCACGGGATTTGCAGAAGCCTGAGCTCAGGCGGGGGCGAGCGGCTGCTGCAACTCTTCGACCGATCGGCTCGCGAACTCTTTCCAGCCCGCACCGCCTTCAGTCGGTCAGGCGGACTTGAGTTCCGCTTCGGCAAACTCATAGTTGGCAAGCTTGTCGAGGAAGTTCGACGCGTAGTCCGGGCGACGATTGCGGTAGTCGATGTAATAGGCGTGCTCCCAGACATCGAGGCCGAGCAGCGCCTTGCCTTCATTGGTGGCAACCGGGTTGGAGCCATTGGCGGTCTTCGTCACCTTCAGCTTGCCGTCCTGGCCGAGCACCAGCCAGGCCCAGCCCGAACCGAACTGGCCGGTGGCGGCTGCCTTGAAGGCATCCTTGAAGGCAGCGACGCTGCCGAAATCTTCGGTGATCTTCTTATCGAGCACGCCGGGGATCTGACCGCCCTTCGGCGAAAGGTTGTTCCAGAACAGGATGTGGTTCCAGTGCTGGCCGGCATTGTTGAAGACCGGGGCGAGTTCCGCCTTGCCGTGGCTGAGGCGAATGATCTCTTCCAGGGACAGGCCTGCAAGCGAGGCGTCCTTCTCGACGAAGCCGTTGAGCGCCGTGACATAGGCCTGGTGATGCTTGCCGTGGTGAAACTCGATCGTCTCGGCGCTCATGCCGTTTTCGGCAAGTGCTGCGGCGGCGTAGGGAAGGGCGGGAAGTTCGAAGGCCATGGTCAAATCCTTTGCGGGCGGGGCACTCTCGGATCACTTGTCTGCGAACGGAGGAGAGTGTATTTAGCAAGACAATTCTTTGTAAATCTGCGCGCGGGAATATGTCAAGCGATCCCTTGTTAAATCCAGAGCAAAGCGCCGGCCGCACCCCGGGCGAGCGCATCATGCTTGCACTCAAGCTACACGGACCGCAGACCGCGACAGCGCTCGGCAAACGTCTGGCGATCACCGGCGAGGCCGTGCGCCAGCAGTTGGTGCGTCTCGCCGAGGAGGGGCTGGCCACGTCGTGGTCCGAGGCAAAAGGCGTCGGTCGTCCGTCGCAGTTCTGGGGGCTGACGGCTGCCGGCCACGCGGAGTTTCCCGATACGCATGCAGAGCTGACCGTCCAGTTGTTGCGCACCATCCGGCAGACGCTTGGCGAGGACGCGATCGACCGGCTGATCGCCGCGCGTGAGGACGAGACGCGCCAGAACTATCGTGCGGCGATGGTGGAGAAAGAGAGCCTGCGCGAACGGGTGGACGTGCTCGTTCGATTGCGGTCACAGGAAGGCTATATGGCCGCCTGCGAGGATCCGGGCGACGGCACGCTGCTGTTCGTCGAGAACCATTGTCCGATCTGTGCCGCCGCGACCAACTGCCAGGGCTTCTGCAGGGCAGAATTGAGCGTGTTTCGGGCGGTGCTCGGCCCCGGTGTCGAGGTCGAGCGCGCCGAGCACATTCTGGCCGGCGCGCGACGTTGTGCCTATGTGGTCAAGTCGGCCGACCGGGCCGCCTGATCGTGCCAAAGGAACGCTCTGGCACGCGCCCGGTCGTCGGGCGCCACCAGCTCCGATCGTGTCAGCGCGCGCCCATGCGCAGGGCGCCGTCGAGGCGGATGACTTCGCCGTTCAGCATGCGGTTTTCGCAGATGTGCTGCACGAGTGCCGCGAATTCGTCCGGTTTGCCAAGGCGCTGCGGGAAGGGCACGCTCTTGCCGAGCGAATCCTGCACTTCCTGCGGCATGCCGGCCATCATCGGTGTTTCGAAGATGCCCGGCGCAATGGCGACGACGCGAATGCCGTGGCGCGCGAGTTCGCGCGCAATCGGCAGGGTCATCGAGACGACGCCGCCCTTGGAAGCGGCATAGGCCGCCTGGCCGATCTGGCCATCGAAGGCGGCGACCGATGCGGTATTGACGATCACCCCGCGCTCACCATCCTCGCCGGGCTCTTCCCGCTGGATCGCCTCTGAGGCGAGCCGCAGCATGTTGAAGGTGCCGATGAGGTTGATCGCGACCGCGCGCGAAAAGCTTTCAAGCCGGTGCGGACCGTCGCGCCCGAGCACCTTTTCCCCCGGCGCGATGCCGGCGCAGTTCACCAGGCCGTGCAGATGTCCGAAGCGATCGAGAGCCGCTGCTACTGCGGCGGCGCCATCGGCCTCACTGGTGACATCCGTCTTCTGGAAGAGCGCGTTGCCGCCAAGCTCCTCGGCCATCTGCTGGCCGGCTGCGGCGTTGACGTCGGCGAGAACCACGCGGGCACCCTCGCCATGCAGCTGCCGCGCGACGGCCGCACCCAGACCCGAACCGCCACCGGTAACGATAAAGACTTTTCCATCGATCAGCATATGAGGCTCCTCCCGTACCGGATCGTGTCGTTGAACTATCGACATAGCCTTGCTGGCTGTGGAAGCCAAGTTCCGCTGACGACGGCGGCCTTACGCGTCGGAGCCTATTGGGCGCCGATCGGGGAGATTTCGATGATCTTGATGCCGATGGCGTTGGTGGCTTCGTCGAACACGATTTCGCCGCGGCCGATCACCATGCCGTTGACCTTGAGTTCCACCGGTTCGCCGAAGTTGCGATCGAGATGGATCGTGTCGTCCTGATGGAGTTTCGAGATCTGCGACACCGTCAGCTTGGCGCGCCCGATCACCGCTTCGATCGCGAGAGGAATTCCCTGGACTGCGCGCTCGCTCATGACAGAACGGCCTTCGAACGCAGGGCTTTCGTCGAGCTCGACCAGCTCATCCTGTAGCTTCTTGTTAATCATTCTGCACCATCCAAAGCACTGATTCACGACTCTTTAACAAAGAGTTGCGCCAGTTCGCCCTGGGTAGCAACCGTGGCTAAATGGGGGTTCCCCGTGCCTTGCAAGCGAGCGTTAACAAAGCGTTAACATCCACAATTCGGAGGCGGTGAAAGCTGTCAAAGCGTCACCGCAGCCCAGTTTCCGTCCCGTTTTTGGAATCCGATCATGCGGCGGCCATTCGGCAATTTGTCGCCGAGTCGCACGACATAGACGTAACCCTCGTAGACCATCAGCCCGCGATCGCCGTCACTGAACAGGATCTGGAAATTCGGCGACTGCATCATCGCGGCGTCGACTTCAGCGCCGGTCACAGCCGGGGCAATCGCTGCGATCTCCGACGAAGGCTCTTTCGCTCCACTCAAATAGTAGAGCGATGCCGCAGCGGCTGTAACGAAAAGCAGCAGGGCGCCCGCCAAAGGCAACGGGCGGCTCTTGAAACGTGTCGGGTTCGGTTGAGAGGCGGCAACACTCAAGGTCAACTTCCTGATTCGCTGTATTTTCCGAACGGATCCGGCCACAGGTGGAAAGCGACTGATTTCTCCCGCCGATACAAGTGCCGGAGATCTTGCCAAACCTACCTAGTGGAACCGTTCCGTACTTCAAGCTGAGAAGTCACTTGCTTCTCCAAATCGACAGCATGCCCACTCGCCGATTTCAGGGACATATGCCCATCGGCGTTTCCACATCTTTTGCGTGCCGTGCGACAATAGCATGTCGCCGGATGATTTTTCAGCTCCCGACGCCCGCAACTGACAGGCGCCGGGGGCGAGGCCGATCCCTCAGCCCTTTCTGATGTCGATCAGTTTCAGCCAGGGCTGAAGGTGAAAGGCGCCCATCAGCAGATACATGGCGGTCATCCCGCCGATCACTGTTTGTCCGGCGCCGCTACACAGCATCGGATCGGCCCCGGCGGTTCCCATGTTGGAAAGAACCGCCATCAGCGCGAAGGTGGGGGCGGCGGCAAGCGCCAACCCCGCAGCTACCAAACGGGCGAGGGAGGGCGCCCGCCCGTCGCGCTCACCGGAGCGGGCGCCGATGCTCATGGCTTCGCGCTCGTGTCGGAGGCGCGCATCGCGGCCTCGCCGGCATCCGATACTTCGACCCATCTTTTGTCGGGGGCAGCGCCTTCGACGTAGCTGTCGTTCCAGTTCCACCACTTGTAGGTCGGGGTCTGCGGATATCCGGCCGGCGAATCCTCCCACACTTCCTGTCGGCCGAGCGGGGTGATGTCGAGATAGTTCCAGGTGCTACCCATCTGTTCGTCGCCGCGGCTGTTGACGAGGTAGGTGCGAAACAGCTCTTCGCCGTCGCGGAAGAAGACATTGTGGCCGTGCCACTCGCCCACGTCGAAATCAGCATCGAAGCTGTCGGTGATGGTGTACCAGGGCATGGTCCAGCCCATCCGTGCCTTCAGCCTGGCAATATCCGCCTGCGGGGCGCGCGAGGCAAAGACCAGGGTCGTGTCACGGGCGTTAAGGTGCGACAGATGGGCAACCTGATCAGCGACCATCGAGCAGCCCCGGCAGCCGTGATCGGGCCAGCCATGCACGCCCGGTTCGTAGAAGGCGCGGTAGACGATCAACTGGCGCCGGCCGGCAAAGAGGTCAAGCAGGCTCGCCTTGCCGTCGGAGCCCTCGAACACGTAGTTCTTGGTCACGGCCATCCAGGGCATCCGCCGACGCTCGGCGGCCAACGCATCGCGGGCGCGGGTGTGCGCCTTTTCCTTTACCAGCATTTCCTGCCGGGCCGCTTCCCATGCCTGCACCGAAACCACCGGCGGCTTCTGCATCGTCGGCTGGGCGTCCGCGCGTCCGTTCTCGCGTTTCTCGATCGTCTGGGTCATGGTGCTGTGTCTCCTCGTTTCAGCAAAGCTTCTCAACGCAAGGCCGATGCCTTGCAGTCCTGAGCAGCTTGACACCGCAAGAGGATCGGCGGGAGTAACAAGTGTGGCGGTGTTTTCGAGCCGGAACCGTTGCGACTGGGCAGCAGCGCGGGAGTTCGCCGATCAAGCTCCTTTTTAGTTGTCGCTGTTTTAATTCCTCGAAGTTGAGCGAGTATGTTTGTCGCAACCACGCGCGGGAGGACGGCATGCATTTCGTTTCGGATCCGGTTGGCGGGTACAAGGTCTTCGCCGTGTCGGGGGTCAATACGGTTTCGTTCGCGATAGACTATCGCAACGCCGACACCGCGGGGCTTCTCGGTTTTGCGGTCGAGCGGCATGATCCAACGGAAGGCGAGCGGTACTACATGTATGGCTTCAAGGTCTTCGAAACGGTGATCTCCCATCCCAATGAGGATACCGTCGTTCTGACCTACGACCATCCCGTTCAGAGTTTCGTCTGGGATGACTTCACGGCCAAACCCGGTCGGCGTTACGACTATTACTTCCATCCGCTGACGGGTATGGCGAAGAACATCGACCGGTCAGCACCTGCCATCAGAATCGGTATCAAAACCGAACCGCTCTTCAGTGAGGAGACGCACGACGTTTTCTTCAACCGCGGTGTCGCGAGCAGCCAGGCCTACCGACGCCGTTTCGGAAACAAGCCGCCGGACAAGCTGGAAACGCCGGAAAAGACGCTCGAGGCGCTGCAGTGGCTGAGCCGGGACCTTGACGAAGCACTGCTGAGTTTCATCGACCAGGCGGAAGCGGGGGACACGCTGCTCGGCTGCTTCTATGAATTCAGATATCGCCCCGTCGTGGAAAGGCTGAAGGCCGCCTTCGAGCGCGGCGTCGCCGTGAGGCTCGTGCTCGACGCGAAGGAAAATGCCTATACCGACAAGAAGGGCAAGTTCCACGAGAGCTTTCCGCGCGAGGAGAACAAGGAAATCGTCCGCACCGTAGGGCTTCCGAAGGCGGCGATCGCGCGGTGGCGGGAGAACAATCCCGCCGACATACAGCACAACAAGTTCATGGTGCTGCTCCCCAAGGATCCGGGCCGAAAGCCGCAGGTTTGGACAGGCTCGACGAACCTGTCGATGGGCGGCGTGCATGGCCAGACCAATGTCGGGCATTGGGTCCGCGACGCCGATCTCGCCAAGGCATTTGAAACATACTGGACACTGCTTGCCGGCGACCCTGGTGCGGCAAAAACCGACAATCCTGCCGCGAGCAGGTCAAAGCGAAAAGCCTTTCGCAACGCGGTCTCTGACCTTGCCGAGGTGCCGCATGCGCCCGCGGATGTTTCAAGCGGCGTGACCTCGATCTTCAGTCCGCGTGCCGGAAGCGCCGTTCTGGATATGTATGTGAGGGCGCTGGACGAGGCGCGGTCCTATGGCGGCGTGACACTCGCCTTCGGGATCAACGATCGCTTCAAGCAGGCGTTTCTCGACAATAGTGCCCAGTCCGGCGTGCATCCGGTGCTCTTCCTCCTCCTGGAAAAGCGCGACCAGCCTAAGGCCAAGGCGAAGAACCCGTTCATTCCGCTGACGGCGCGACAGAACGTCTATCAGGCCTGGGGATCCTATCTGCGCGATCCGGTCTATCAGTGGGCGCGGGAAACCAATGCGCGGGCGCTCGGGCTCAACAATCACGTCGCCTATGTGCATTCCAAGTTTCTGCTCGCCGATCCCCTTGGCGCGGATCCAATGGTCGTCACCGGTTCGGCGAACTTCTCGGACGCGTCGACCAACGACAACGACGAGAACATGCTGCTCATCCGTGGCGATCGGCGCGCGGCCGACATCTACTTCACGGAGTTCAATCGGCTGTTCAACCACTATTATTTCCGCTCTGTCCGGGAGGCGACAGCAAAGAAGAAGTCCGACCGGGACAAGGCGGCGCGCGTGGGGACATCCGAGGGAGCCGCGGCCAGTCTGTTCCTCGATGAAACTGGCGAGTGGCTGAAGAAGTACAAGCCCGGCAAGCTGCGAGCCAAACGCGTTCAGGTCTTCATCGACATGGCGCAGCCGGAAAATCTGCCGCCGATCTAGGTTAGCGGCGGCGATACGCCCCGAACCCGCGATCGCGCCGCCACCGTGTCGTTTGTTGCTCCCTGTTGACCGCAGTGGGCTGGCGCGGGCACCGGAAGGTGCGTGTCATGGGCTGGGGATTTCGGTGCACTCGGCTGGCCGAGGCGCGCTGCCTGTGTCAAAACATAACCCCTAAATTATGATTGGCACCCCATATTTCATTTTTACATCACCGTTTGGCATGGCAAGCTGACAACCATCAAATCGACAGTCGTTTGCGACGAGGATGCGGGCTCGGGAGTGGCCGGCATCTCAGGGAGGAAATATGAAGCGGATGATTCTGGCTGCGGTTGCGGCTTTGGCAATGAGCAGTGCTGCCTATGCCGACACGATCAAGATCGGTGTCGTCGGACCGTTCTCCGGCCCCTTCGCGCTGCAGGGCAAGAACTTCAAGGCTGGCATCGACGCCTATATGGCGCTGAACGGCAGCAAGGTCGGCGACGACGATATCGAGATCATCTACCGCGACGTGCCGCAGGCCGATCCCGCCCAGTCAAAGGCGCTGGCTCAGGAACTGGTGGTCAAGGAAGGCGTGCAGTACCTCGCCGGCTTCTACTTCACCCCGGATGCCATGGCGGTCACGCCGCTGCTCACCCAGGCGCATGTGCCGCTCGTCATCATGAACGCGGCGACCTCGGCGATCGTCACCAAAAGCCCGCTCGTCGTGCGCACCTCGTTCACCACCTGGCAGACCTCAACGCCGATCGCCAAGGTTGCCAAGGACGCGGGTGTTTCCAAGGTGATCTCCGTCGTCAGCGACTACGGCCCGGGCGTGGACGCCGAGAACGCCTTCAAGACGGGCTTCGAAGCGGCCGGCGGCCAGGTGGTCGAAGCGATCCGCATGCCGCTTGCGACCAACGACTTTTCCCCAATCATGCAGCGCATCAAGGATTCGGGCGCGGAAGGCGTCTTCGCCTTCCTGCCGTCCGGCCCGACGACGCTCGGCTTCGTCAAGGCCTTCAAGGAAAACGGCCTGAAGGACGGCGGCATCAAGTTCTTTGCGCCCGGCGACCTCACGCAGGAATCCGATTTGCCTGCTCTCGGTGAGGCGGCGCTCGGCATTCAGACGACCTTCCACTACGCCGTCTCGCACGACTCGCCGGAGAACAAGGCCTTTGTCGAAGCGGCGAGCAAGGCGATCGGCAACCCGGCGGAACTCTCGTTCCCCTCGGTCGGAGCCTATGACGGCATGCATGTGATTTACAAGATGATCGAGGCGACCGGCGGCGAGCAGGATGCGGCCAAGGCCGTGGAAGCCGTGAAAGGCCTCTCTTGGGTCAGCCCGCGTGGTCCGGTGACGATCGATCCGGAATCGCGTCACATCACCCAGAACATCTATCTGCGCGAGGTCGCGAAGGCCGATGACGGCACCTATTACAACAAGGAAATCCAGACCTTCGAGAAGCAGGACGACCCCGGTCTCGCTGCGCTGAAGTAGTCGACTTGGGCGGGTGCTGAGCGCCCACCGACACTGATGATGCGTTGACCGGTTGCTTTTGAGCGACCGGCGCGCCTGCGGCGCCGCGAATGCTGGCGCCTGACTGCCGCTCCGCGCATAGTGCGCACCGAATCCGGCGCAGCCAAATTTGGAAGAAAGGGCAACGGATAGCCCCATGCAAACCGTCCTCAGCATTGCGATCGACGCCCTTGCCTATGGCATGGTGCTCTTCGTCATCTCCATCGGCCTTTCGGTCACCATGGGCCTGATGCGCGTGGTCAACCTGGCGCATGGCGCCTTTGCCATGATCGGCGGTTACATCGCCTCCTATGCAGCGCGCGATTTGGGTCTTGCCTACGGCTTTGCCGTGCTGCTCGCGGTCTTCGGCACCATCATCATCGCCGTGCCGATCGAGCGGCTGCTCTATAGGCGGATCTACGGCGCACCGGAACTGACCCAGGTGCTGATGACCATTGGTATCACATTCTGCATCATCGGCATCGCCAACTATGTCTTCGGCCCGACGCTGAAGACGGTGCCGCTGCCTGGCGAATTGCAGGGATCCGTCGACCTCGGCTTCCGGGCAATCGCCACCCATCGCATCTTTGCGATCGTCTGCGGCCTCGTGGTTGCAGCCGGTCTCTGGTACGCGATCGAAAAGACCGCCTTCGGCGTCAAGCTGCGGGCCTCGGTTGACAACGCGGCAATGGCGGCCGCCCTCGGTGTGCGCACGGAAATCGTCTATGCGGTGAGCTTTGCGGTTGCCGTCGGACTTGCCGCCTTCGGCGGCGTGGTGGGGGCGGAACTTCTTCCGGTCGAACCCTATTACGCGTTGCGTTACATGGTGACGTTCCTGGTCGTCGTCTCCGTCGGCGGCGCCGGGTCTATCCCGGGCGCGCTCGTTGCCTGCCTGCTGCTCGGCGCGATCGATACGACCGGCCGTTATCTCATGCCGGAATTCGGTGAATTCTTCTTCTATCTGGCCGTGATCGCGATCATCTGCGTGTTCCCGCGCGGGCTCGCCGGGAGGGCCAAGGGATGACCATGACGACGACGAACGACTTGATCGCGACCGCTCCGGTGCGCCGACGGTTTGGCGGTGGGGACCTCATAGGTCTGGCCGTTATCCTGCTGGTCGCGGTGGTCGGCTACTTCCTCTTTCCCAACAATCTGGCTCTTCTGACCCGGATCATCGCAGCCGCTCTGTTGGTGCTGTCGCTCGATCTCGTCACCGGCTATTGCGGTGTCGCGACGCTCGGGCACGCGGCCCTCTTCGGCGCCGGCGCCTATGCCGCGGGCATCGCCTCGGCGCATTACGGCATCAACGATCCGCTGGCGATGCTGGCCTTCGGCATTGTTGCCGGGGCGGTGGCGGGACTTATCTGCGGGGTCGTCATCCTGCGTGCGCACGGGCTGCCGCAACTGGTGCTGTCGATCGCGCTCATCCATCTCTTCCACGAGTTCGCCAACAAGGCCTCCTCCTGGACCGGTGGCAGCGACGGGCTCTCCGGCATTGCGCCGACGGCACTTCTCGGACTCTACGAGTTCGATCTCTGGGGCCGCACGGCCTATGTCTTCGGCGTGGCGCTGCTTGCCATCGTCTTCGTCGTGCTGCGACTGATCGTGCGCTCGCCCTTCGGCATGTTGTGCCGCGGCATCAAGGAAGACCCTGTCCGCATCCGCTCGATGGGGGCGTCGCCGAAGTTCGCGCTCACGAAAATGTATGTCATCTCCGGTGCCGTTGCCGGCGTCGGCGGCGCGCTGAATGCGATCTCCACCCAGGTCGTCGGGCTCGACAGCCTCTCCTTTACGATGTCGGCGGAAAGCCTCGTCATGCTGGTGCTCGGGGGTACCGGCTCTCTCTTCGGCGCGCTGACTGGCACTGTCGTCTTCATGTTTTTCGAGGACGTGGTCTCGGCGGCCAATCCCTTCCACTGGCTGACGATGGTGGGCGCGCTGTTGATCGCCGTCGTGCTTTTCGCGCCGAAGGGCATCTATGGCACCGCGGCTGCGTTCTTTGCCCGCCGCAAGGAGGCACAGTGATGCAGCCGATCTTCGAAGTCCGCAACTTGAAGCGCGCCTTCGGCGGGCTCGCGGTCACCAATGACGTCAGCCTCAGCATGGCGCCGGGCGACCGGGTCGCGCTGATTGGGCCGAACGGCGCCGGCAAGACGACGTTCGTCAATCTCGTGACCGGCAATCTCAAGCCGGATTCCGGCGAGGTGCGTATCGGTGGCGAGGTGGTGACCGGTATCGACGCCATCGGTCGGGTGCGAAGGGGACTCGTTCGCTCGTTTCAGGTGACGCGGCTCTTTGCCGATATGACACCTTCCGAACATGTTGCGCTCGCTGTCCTGCAACGCACTGGCCGCGCCGGTCGTCTGTTCGGCAATTTTCTGGGCATGCCGGACGTCATGGCCGAGGTGGCAGACCTTCTCGGCAAGCTCGGGCTTCGGGAACTGATGCACCGCAAGGTGAGCGAGATCGCCTACGGTCAGCAACGCTTGCTGGAGATCGCCGTTGCGCTGGCGCTGAAGCCGCGGGTGCTGCTGCTCGACGAGCCCGCCGCCGGCGTGCCGCAGAGCGACACCGGCCGGATCGAGCAGGCACTGGCCGACCTGCCAGCCGATCTCGCCGTCTTGATGATTGAGCACGACATGGATCTCGTCTTCCGCTTTGCCAAGCGCGTCGTCGTGCTGGCCGCCGGCGCGATCATCTTCGACGGTTCGCCGTCTGACGTGACGAAGGATCCGCGCGTGCGGGAAGCCTATCTGGGGAGCTATGCCAATGCCAGCCACGCCGCTTGAGGTGGAAAACCTGTCCGCCGGCTATGGGCCGACGCGGGTGCTCGAAGGCGTGTCCTTTGCAGTTCCGGCAGGTGCCCGGCTTGCCGTTCTCGGTCGCAACGGCATGGGCAAGACGACCCTGCTTGCAACGCTTGCCGGCCAGACGCGACGTTATGACGGGCGCATCCGCATGGGCGGGACGGACGTGACCGTGTTGCCAAGTGCTGCCCGCGCCATGCAGGGGCTCGGCTTCGTGCCGCAGGCGCGCTGCGTCTTCCCGACGCTGACCGTGGAGGAGAACCTGTTCGTCGGCCTCAAGAACCGCCCGAAAAGTGCGATCCAGGAAGCCTACGACATGTTCCCGCGTCTCTTCGAGCGCCGGCGCAATCTCGGCAGCCAGCTCTCAGGCGGCGAACAGCAGATGCTGTCGACGGCACGCTCCATCCTCGGCCGTCCGTCGATCCTGTTGCTCGACGAACCGCTGGAGGGCCTGGCCCCCGTTATCTGCGAAGAGCTGATGAAGGCGTTTGCCGAACTGGCAAAGACCGGCGACATGACGATCGTCTTGGTCGAACAGCGCATTCAGAGCGCGCTCGACTTTGCCGACCGGGTGATCGTGCTCGAACGCGGCCGGATCGCCTGGACCGGAACGCCGGAAGCGCTGGCGGGAGATCACGATGCCGTCGAGCGGCTGCTCGGCGTCGGCGGGCTCCACTGACCACGCGGTCGGTTGTGGCTGCTCACTTCGGTTCCCGTCGCGACGTATCGAGACGGGAACGCTCTCTTTCGTAGTAGCGCGCGAGTGGCGGCAGGGCGCTCTTCAACTGGTCGAACACCGCGTCATGAGCTCGAAGCGTGCCGTCATATTTGGCCTGTACGAAGGCTTGGTGGCGTTCGATCGCGTCCTTCTTGGCGCCGATGGCGACGGTGAAGACCGGCGACACGGCGGTGCGGCCCTTGACGGTGATGCGATCGAGTTCGGCGATCGGGAAGGTCTTTTCGACGAGACGCGCGGTCTCCTCGCCGAGGAGCAGGGAGATGCCGTAGTCCTTCGATGCGCCTTCGAGGCGCGAGGCCAGATTGACGGCGTCGCCAAGGGCCGAATAGTCGAACCGCTGGTGCGAGCCCATGTTGCCGACGACGCATTCGCCGGTGTTGATGCCGATGCCGATCCTCAAGGTTTGGGCCGGTCGGCGTTCCCGTTTCGCCTCGCTTTCGAGTTCCCGGTTCACCCGTTCAAGCCGCGCAAGCATGTCGAGCGCCGCCCCGACTGCATGCACGGCATGGT
Organism: Ensifer sp. ENS02; assembly: GCF_014851885.1. Classification (NCBI taxonomy): domain Bacteria; kingdom Pseudomonadati; phylum Pseudomonadota; class Alphaproteobacteria; order Hyphomicrobiales; family Rhizobiaceae; genus Ensifer; species Ensifer sp. ENS02. Next base: position 58,385 of record NZ_JACVAO010000022.1, read on the forward strand.
CGGGGTCGTCGAGCGGCGCGTTCCAGAAGGCCATCAGGCAGTCGCCGATATATTTGTCGATCGTACCGCCCTGTTCGAGAACGGCTTCCGAAAGCGGCGTCAGCAGCCGGTTGACCAGTGCCGTCAAACGCTCCGGGTCCTCCTTCATTTCCTCGGCGATAGTGGTGAAGCCCCGGATGTCGCAAAAGAGGATCGACAGCGTGCGCCGCTCACCGCCGAGCCTCAGGTGTGACGGGTCTTTCGCCAGGCGCTCGACAAGGGCAGGGGAGAGGTACTGCTGGAAGGCGCGGGTGATTTCGCGGCGCTTCTTGCGTTCCTCCGCATAGTCGAGCCCGGCCTGGCCGGCAGTCACGGCAAGGAACGCAAGCCCAGGCCCAAGCGGCGACAGAAAGACGTGGCCAAGACGCATCGCGGCATAGCTGGCGGCGATGATCAGGCCGATGGCGACGGCGCCATAGGCAAGCGTGCGCCAGCCGGTCGTCCGCAGCACCGAAAAGGCCGCAAGCATCGCGGCCAGCGCAATGGCGGCAACCACATACGGTCTTGCAGCGCGCTGAATGAAAAGCTCATGGGCCAGATTGTCGTAGATGGTAGCCTGCATCTCGACGCCGGAAACGAGCTTGTTCGAATGTACGGTATCCGATGTCGTGAAGGCATCGGCCCCGCCATCGGCGATCGATGGCGCATTTTGCAGGCTGAGGCCGACGAGCACGACGCGGTCCTCGAACATGCCTTCTGGCAGGAAATTGTCGGGATCGAGCGCCTGGTAATAGGAGACGGTGGGATAGGTCCGCGCCGGTCCGAAGACCTGGATCAGCGCGTCCTTTGGCGGTGCGTGCGATTTTGCGCCGGCGATTGCCGCGAGCACGGCGGCAAATCCGTCCGGATAGTCGGGAACGGCGCGCAACGTTCCGTCGCCGCTGAGGCTGACGGAGGCGATCCCGGTCCAGGCGCCCTTTGCGATGAAGCGGGCGAGCGGCTCGGTGCGCACGAACTGGTCGGCCTGGGGCGCCTCCACCAGCGTCTGGTCTCCGGCAAGAACCACGTCCGCGCCGAGCGCCTTTTCCAGCGCCTCGTCGTTGGCGGCATCGGCCGAAGGTTCAGCGAAAATCACGTCGATGCCGATGGCGCGTGCGCCGGCCTTGCGCAGCGCCTCGATGAGGCGCGCATGCAGGGCGCGCGGCCAGGGCCATTGGCGCCCGATTTCGGCCATCGACGGTTCGTCGATCGCGACGATGATCGGGCTGTCCTCGGGCAGCGGCGGGCCGTCGATAGTCGACAAGTAGTCGAAGCTGCGCAACTCGTTCAGCCGCCAGGCATTGGTCAAGGTCGCCAGCGACAGCGCGATGGCGACGAAAACCGCAAGCGCAAGAAGTTTCAACCGCCGTTGCAGGAAGCGGGGGCTGTCCCATTGTCCGGACCGACCGCTCGATGCCTGCACGGCGACGCGCTCCTCCATCAGAACCGCACTTTGATCGTGCCTTTGAACGTTCGTCCCCAACCCGGCAGGCCATTGCCCAGCTCGAAATCTTCATCGAGCAGATTGAAGGCTGCCAAATCGACCTCGATCTGCTTGTCGAACGGTTCCCATTGCAAGGCGGCGTCGAGCGTCCAGAAGTCGTCGAGCGTCTTTAACCCGCCGGGTCGTGAACCGACATAGTTGGCGGCAACGGTCGTCTTGACGTTCGCCGTGCTGACCCAAGTCAGCGCCGCTTGGCCGGTGTTTTCGGGCACGAACAGCAGTTCGCCGGGCTGGCTGCCGGTGTGTTCCTTAACGTCGGCTTCCGTGTGGGCCGCGGTCAGGGAGAGGCCGAAGCCGTGGCCGATGGCAAAGTTCGCCGTTGCCGCAACCCGGTCGAGCCCGACCTTGGCATACGCAAGGCCGGTGGTCGAAAGCGGAATGTCGAGCGCGAGTTGCCGCACCTCCTGGTGCTGGTAGTCGAGCGCGGTGAAGAACCAGCTGTTCCACTCCGCGTCCCAACGCAGCGCCAGCGTATCGGCATAGCCTTCGGCGCCGAAGCGCAGCTGGTTCGGCTGCAGCCCGACGATGCCGATCGGCGCAAGGGTGGCGACGTCGAAGTTGAGGCCATCGCGCATGGCTGCCGCCCGCAGCCAATGCCCTTCGGACGGCGCCCAGGCGATGCCGATTTTCGGTTCGAGCCTGACATCGCCGTCGTTGACGCCTTCGATATAGCGGGCAAAGAGGGCGCCTTCCGTCTTCAGGTCCGGCGTGATTTCGTAGATCGTGTCGATGTAAGCCTTGGCGACGGTCTGTGTGGCGGACGTCGAACCGGACGCGATGACGGGCGCATTGCTGCTGCCGGTGCTGACGCCCAGCGGGTCAAAAATGTCGAACGCGCTCGATGACTTTACCACACCGCCTTCGACGCCGTAGCGCCAGGTGAAATCGCCGTCACCGTAAAGGTGATTGATGGCGGCGATATATGTTCTCTGCTTGTCCTCGTTTCGGCTCGTGGCAAGGTCGGGAAATCTGATGTCCGAAAAGCGAACCCGCTCGTTGTCCGTGCTGTTCTCATCGGAGAAGAAGAACGCGGCATTGGCGATGTTGCGGTAGCCGAAGGTGTGGCTCCATGCCACCCCCGACAAAAGGCGCGTCGAGTCGTTGTCGTTTATCCCATCGAGATTGAAGGGGATGAGAGGCGGAGGCGGGATATCGAAAATACTGCGTTTATCATCAAGATCCCCGTAGTTGGCATAGGCCACGACCCTGTCATCCGGCGTCGGGGAGGCTGTCACATAGCCATTGCCGCCAAGCAGGCGTGCTTCACGCTCGATCGCCAGGCCATTGCCGATATCGATCGTATCGCGCGGCTTCTCCCAATGCAGATTGCCGTAGACGCTGATCGGGAAGGGCGAGAACGTCAGCCCGCGCAGTTCCGCTTCGCCGATCCCGCCCTCATGGTCGCTGTCGGCGATGATGCCGCCTGCGACCGCGGCCTCGAAGAACGGCCGTTGGACGAGATTGGCCGTGCGCTCGCGGCTTGCCAGCATGTGCGGCTCGATCAGCAGCCCCTGGAAGAAGGCGGAGAAGCTCTGCGGATTGGCGGTGTTGACGACGGGGCTGCCATCGAAATCATAGGTGTTGAACAGCGGATTGACGCTGCCGCGGATCGCCTGGTCGACATAGCTCGATCCCGTGAACGGATCGAAGACCACATCGCCGTAATATTGCCCCCAGGCGTTCAGGCCTTGCAGGCGGAAGGCGTCGTTGAGCGTCGATCCGGCATCCTGGTTGGCGCCGAGCGGAGCACTTTCGCCGCCGCGCGCCCGCGTCCGCCGCATCAGTTCCTGCGCGTAGCGGATCGCCGCATCGGAATCGTATTCGTCGATCGCAATCGCGGTCCGCACGGTCGCGACAACGGGGTCGTTCGGGTCGAGCCGGTCGGCATTGTCGAGGGCCTGTGCCGCCGGAAGGCGGTCTCCCTTTTCATAATGCGCCGCCGAGAGCAGCAATTGCGCGTTGGAATAGGCGGGGTTGGCCGTCGAACCGGCCAAGAGGTCGTCGATCGCCTTGTCCAGGTTGCCGTTCTGCAAATGGTACCGACCGCGGGCGACGAGCACGAGGTCGAAGGAAGGATCGATCGCGAGTGCCGTATCGATCTCGCGCTTTGCTTCCGCAAGCCGCATTTCATCGAGGTACTGATAGGCCAGGTTGGCGTGGTAAAGCGGATCGGCCGGATCGAGTTCCACGGCCTTCTGGAATGCTCTCTCGGCGCCGCGATTGTCGCCCCGCTCGCTTTTTGCCAGGCCCACCCAGTTCCAGAGAGACGGGTCGCCCGGCGTGATTTCCAAGGCACGCTCGAGATCCGCCAGCGCGCCTATTCGATCGTTTTCAATGAGCAAGCGGTACTTGGCGCGCGATTCCAGTGCGGTCGGGTCGTCGGGATCGTTCGCAAGCGCCTTTTGGATACCGGCGCGCGTTTCGTCTCGATCGTCGAGCAGCATTGCAAATTGCGCGCGGGCCGCTGGGAGGAACGGATCGTCCGGATATCGCCTTTCCGCCTTCTTGATCGTTTCGATCGCTGCGCGGATATCGGTGCGAAAGCCCGCGGTCCAGGCCGCAGCGAAGGCGCCATAGGCACCTGTTGCCTGAGACGGCGGCTGCTCGATCCGGTCCGGGTCGGCGAGAGCGCGTGCGAAATAGCCGCCGAAGGCCGCGACGGAGCGGCGGTCGGCATCGAGCCCGGGGGTTGCCTTTTCGAACAGCTGTGCCGCATCGCCGTAGCGGTTTTCAGAACCGGCAATCAGCGCTTCGACGAGATAGGCGCGCGCGGCTTGAGATCGATTGAGGCCGAGGCGTCGAGCCTGTTGAAGGGCGGCTGTGGCCTGGGCTCGCCCGTCGAACCGCAGTTGGATTTCGGCGAGTGTCAGCCAATCTTCGGCCGAGCGCGACGCTTCCGGCCGGGCTTCGATCCGTTCGCGCTCATCGCGCATGTCGCGCACCTTAAGCGGGGTTGACGGCATGAGCGCGAAGGCGTCGCGTAAAGACAGATGGAAGAGCATCTGTTCGCGGTCCTTCGGCGTCACGATCACGATCTTGGTCGGCGCTTTCCCGATCGCGGCAACGGCGCCTTCACCCTGCTTCACGGTGACGCTTCCAAGTTCGTTGGCGAGTTCGACCACGCCTTCAAGCACGGTCAGCGAGGTCGTGTCGCCGGCGACCGTCAGGGTCCAATCGGTGCCACGAATGGCAGCGGTTGCCGCCGGCGTGTCGATCGTCAGGCCCTGGCCGCCACGCTCCGCCCGTGCCCAGATCGTGCCTGACTGCAGTTCGAGATTGGTATCGCTGCCTGTGCCCATCCGTTTGACGCGCAACGCCGTGTTGCGGCCGAGCCGGATCTGGGTGTGGTCGGAGAAAAGCACCGCCAGCGCCCCGGTCGCATTGGTGCGCAGGATATCGCCGGACAAAAGGTCCTGTGCGAGATCGACGAAGCGCCAGCTCGAAACGTCGACGAAGCGCACTTCCTCACCGGATTTTCGGGCAATCACCGATCCGGCCACGGGCGGTGTTCTTTGAACCGGTTCTGCCAAGCCTGCGCTTGGACAGAGGATTGCCACTGTCGCAAGCAGTCCCCGAAGCTGATGCCGCCCCATCTTCGTTCCCGTCTCCGTCCCACCGTGGATTCAGTGAATTTCGATCAGGATAAAGTCAATAGAATTCGAATATTCTTAATTGCGTTCCAAGTGATATGGCTAGTTCGCGAGGCAAATCTGTAACGCCAGGGCGAGAGCAAGGGGTCTCGTCTGCCGCTCCTTGTTGTCGGACAGTCGGTGAGGAAGGCTTATCCGAATTAGAGCATTCGCGTGGGTGGTTTTGGCCCACGATTTGGCGTCCCTGCACCGGCTGCCTGCCGGCTCCATCAGGTGGTCCGGCGACTCCGCTGGGGCTGCAACGCTTATTTTCCAAGCGCTCAAATCTTGACGCAAATATCGCGTGGCCAAAGCGGGCGGCGCGGGACATGCCGCGGCCGTTATCAACGCTAATGCGAAGTTCTGACGGAAGCCACGACCGGGTGAGCCAGCCTCGCTCACTTACGCCGAAGCTGGAGCGTCGCCTACACCGCGGCGCGCACCCGTTCCCAGGCATTCATGAGGTGCCGACCGAGAACTTCGGAAAGCCTTGCCTTGTCGCGGGCTTCGAGCGCGACGATCATCTCCTCATGCTCGGCAACGGCCGCTGCCCATTTTTCGGGCCCCTCGTGGCCGATGAAGCGAATGCGCTTCAGCCGCGTCTGCAAGATCGCATGCATATCCGCCAAGGCGGCGTTTGCCGCCAGTTGGGCGATGGCCGAATGGATCTGCTGATTGAGCTTGTAATACTGCAGCCGGTCACCGGCCTTGTAGCGCGAGACCATTTCGTCGTGGAGCGCGCGCACTTCGGCGATGCCGGCGTCGCTGGCGGCTTCACAGGCGAGCTTGCCGGCAAGCTCTTCCAGCGTCTGCAAGACCGTCAGCATGTCACGCACGTCCTTGGCGCTGAAACGCTTGACGACGGCGCCGCGGCTCGGAACGAGCTCCACCAGTCCTTCGCTCGCCAGATACTTGATGGCTTCGCGCAGCGGCGTGCGTGAGACGCCGAGCTGCTCGCCGAGTTGACCTTCATGCAGACGCGTGCCGGGCGAGAGATCACCCTCGATGATCATGTCGCGCAGATGCGTGACCAGCGTGTCGTGCAGCGCAGTGCGTCGGATCGGGCCGGGGCCGCCCTCGGGGCGTTTCTCCAGAGAGGTAATTTCGTTCATCGTTTCGCTTCTGCATCTGGCGACTGAAGTGTCGGCCGTCTGTTCCCGTTCGCGCCAATTGAATCAGCGCTGTCTCATTAAAGCATGGAGACGGCCCCCGATATCGTCAACAGAAAATGCTGCATACAGAATACAAAAGACTTGATGCAGAATTTTGAATAACGTATGACGGCTCTCGAAAGAATGAAGTGGAGGACATCTCTCATGACGACCAACGGTGTAGCCGCTAACGGCGCGCGTCCTGTCATCGCGCTCGCTATGGGCGATCCGGCCGGCATCAGCCCGGAGCTCACGGCAAAGCTGCTGGCGCTTTCCGATATTCGTGAGGCTGCCCACATCATCACGATCGGCGATCGTCGTATCCTCGATGAAGGCGCCCGCATTGCCGGCGTCACGCTCGACCTTGCATCCTCGACCCTGGAGGACCTCGACGCTGTCGGGACCGAGCGCCACGTGTTCGTCGACCTTGGCCATCTCGATCCGGCCGACGTCGTTCGCGGCGAGGCGACGCTTGCGGGCGGCAACTTTGCGACCCGCAACTTTCGCGTAGCGCTCGAGCTGGCGCATGCCGGCAAGGCGGAAGCAGTCTGCTTCACGCCCTTCAACAAGAAGGCGATGCGCTTTGCCTATCCGGGCTACGACGACGAGATCCGTTTCGTCTCCGACGTTCTCAACTTCACGGGCAAGGTCCGGGAATTCAACGTTCTCGAGAAGGTCTGGAACGCCCGCGTCACCTCGCACATTCCGATCAAGGAAGTGGCCGACAACCTGTCGGTCGAGGCGATCCTTGCCGAGCTCGAGCTGACCCAGAGCTGCCTCAAGGAAGCCGGTTACAGCGAGGCGAAGATTGCTGTTGCCGGGCTCAACCCGCACGCCGGAGACGGCGGCAGCTTCGGCATGGAAGAGATCGACATCATCGAGCCGGCCGTCGAAAAGGCCAAGGCGCGCGGCTTCAACGTCGACGGCCCGTTCCCGGCGGACACAGTCTTCGGCCGCGCCCTGAAGGAAGGCTACAACGCCGTAATGACCATGTACCACGACCAGGGCCAGATCGCGATGAAGCTGATCGGCTTCGACAAGGGCGTGACGATGATGGGCGGCCTGCCGTTCCCGCTCTGCACGCCGGCCCACGGCACGGCCTACGACATCGCCGGCAAGGGGATTGCCGACGTCGGCGCCAGCCGCGAAGCGCTGCTTCTGGCAGTGCGCATGGCGAAGAAAAAGGCGGCTCTCAAGGCTGCTGCCTGATTTCGCACGCTTTCAAGCAATAACGGCGCAGGAGGAGGTCTTGCGCCGCAGAACCACAAAAACGGGAGGACCCGCATGAAGAATACCGTCTCCATCGCATGCATCATGGCAGCCGTTTTCGGCGTTGCTGCTCCGGCCGCCGCTTTCGAGCCCGATCGTCCGGTTGAATTCGTCGTCACCGCCGGCCCCGGCGGCGGCACCGATATCTTCGCCCGCACGATCCAGGCGATCATCGGAAAGTACGAGCTGATGAAGGCTCCGGTCGTGGTCACCAACAAGGGCAGCGCCGGCGGCGCCGAAGGCTTCGTCTACACGGCGACCAACAAGGGCGACGCCTACAAGCTGGCATTCGGCACCAACAACGCCTACCTGCTGCCGGTCCGCGCCAAGGTTCCCTACAAGGCTGAAGACCTGACGCCGGTTGCGGCGCTTGCTTCCGACGAGTTCGTTCTCTGGGTCAACGGCAAGGCCTCCTACAACACCGCTGCCGACTTTGCCGCCAAGGCGAAGGAAGGCGGCCTCAAGATCGGCGGCAGCCAGTCGAAGGACGTCGACCAGATCCTGACCTCGATGATCAACGAGACGACCGGCTCGACGATCAACTACATCCCGTTCAAGAGCGGCGGCGAAGCGGCCGTTCAGCTCGCCGGCGAGCACCTCGATGCCAACGTCAACAACCCGAGCGAAAACCTTGGCCAGTGGCAGGCCGGAATGGTCAAGCCGCTTTGCGTCTTCAAGAGCGTCCAGCTTTCGAACGAAACCAAGGTTGCCGGCGACAAGGCCTGGAGCGACATCCCCACTTGCAAGGAATCGGGCATCGCCATCGACAACTACTCCATGCCGCGCACCGTCTGGCTGCCGGCCGGCGTTGACCAGGATGTGGTCAAGTTCTATGCGGACCTGATGCGTAAGGTTTCGGAAACGCCGGAATGGGCGAAGTACCTGGCCGACACGTCGCAGTCGCCCGCCTACATCGCCGGCGACGACTTCAAGGCCGCCATCGAAATGGATGGCGCTGCTGTCGGCGAAGTGCTGAAGCGCGAAGGTTGGCTCGCCAACTAACAGGCGACGATCGGGACGGGTGCCATCCGGCGCCCGTCATTCGCTTTGAAAGGTCACGATCATGAGCCAGAACGGTGCGAATGGGGTCTCCCGCTTCGCGGTTGAGCTTGGTGTTGCCGCACTGACCGGCGCCTTCGGTGCTGCGGTCTGCTACGGATCTCTCGATATCGGCGCGGGCTGGACGGAATTCGGTCCCGAAGCCGGCTATTTTCCCTTCTATGTCGGGCTTCTGATCCTTCTCGGAAGCGTCGCCAATGCGATCCACGCCTTCGTGAAACATCGCGGGTCCGGTGAAATCTTCATCGACGGTCACCGCGCCAAGGTGGTGGCATCGTTCCTGCTGCCGCTGGTTGTCTTTGCCGGCGTATCCGCCTGGCTCGGCCTTTATGTCGGGACGGCGCTCTATATCGCCGGAACCATGCTCTTCCAGGGGCGCTACAAATGGTGGATCGCGCTGCCGTCGGGCATCGCTGTTTCGCTGTTTTTCTTCATCGTATTCGAGTTCGGTTTCAAGGTTCCCCTGCTCAAGGGACCGATCGAGGCCTGGTTCGGGATCTATTGATCCCGACCGCTCAAGGGCATGTCGCGTAAGCGCGCACAGCGGTCTCGCGCTAACGACAAGCAAAAAAAATCAAAGACTTAAAGCGCGGGGAGCGACAAGGATCGTGACGTGCTTTAAGCCCCGGGAGGAATGACATGGAAAATATCGGTCTTCTGATCGATGGCTTCGGCCACATCCTCAGCTGGAACCATATCCTGCTGATGATGATCGGCGTCACGCTCGGCATTCTGGTCGGCGTGTTGCCCGGCCTTGGCGCGCCGAACGGCGTTTCGCTGCTCTTGCCGCTGACTTTCTCGATGGACCCGATCTCCGCCATCATCCTGCTCTCCTGCATGTACTGGGGGGCGCTCTTCGGCGGATCGACCACATCGATCCTGTTCAACATTCCCGGCGAACCCTCGTCGGTGGCGACCACGTTCGACGGCTATCCGATGGCGAAAGCCGGGCAGGCGAGCCGAGCGCTGACGCTCGCCTTCGTATCCGCCGGCATCGGCGCGCTGGCCGGCGTCGTGATGATCACACTGCTTTCCGGCTGGGTCGCGAACTTCGCACTGCGTTTCTCGTCGCCGGAATACTTCGCGGTCTACTTCCTTGCGTTTGCAAGTTTCATCTCGATGGGCGCGCAATCGCCCTTCAAGACGCTCGTCTCGATGATGCTCGGCTTCGCGCTTGCTTCCGTCGGCATGGACACGATCTCCGGCGACCTGCGCCTGACCTTCGATATCCCGACGCTGATCAAGGGCGTCAGCTTCCTGATCGCGGTCATGGGGCTCTTCGGCATCGGTGAACTGCTGCTGACGACGGAAGAGGGTCTGCGCTTCGAAGGCATCAAGGCGCGCGTCAAGCTCGTCGAGATCGGTCGCACGCTGGTCGAGATCCCGCGCTACTGGTTCACGATCCTGCGCTCGACGATCATCGGCATCTGGATGGGCATCACGCCCGCTGGCCCGACCGCGGCTTCCTTCATGAGCTACGGCGTTGCCCGTCGCTCGGCCCGCGACAAGTCGAAGTTCGGCAAAGGCGACCCGCGCGGCGTCGTCGCACCCGAGACCGCCGACCACTCGGCCGGCACCTCGGCGCTGCTGCCGATGCTGGCGCTCGGCGTTCCCGGCTCGGCAACGGCGGCCGTCATGATGGGCGGCCTGATGATCTGGGGCCTGACCCCCGGCCCGATGCTTTTTACCGAGCGGCCGGACTTCGTCTGGGGCCTGATCGCGTCCATGTATCTCGGCAACGTCGTCGCCGTCTTCCTGGTGATCGCCACCGTGCCGCTCTACGCCTCGATCCTGCGCGTGCCTTTTGCGATCATCGGCCCGATCATCGTCGCCGTCATCTTCTCCGGCGCCTATCAGGTGGCAAACTCGGTCTCCGACATCTTCATGGTCATCGGCTTTGGCGTACTCGGCTACGTCTTCAAGAAGCTCGACTACCCGCTTGCGCCGCTGGTTCTGGCCATGGTGCTCGGCGACAAGGCTGAGGACGCCTTCCGCCAGTCGATGCTTCTTTCCGGCGGCACCCTGAACATCTTCTGGTCAAACCCGCTGGTTTCCTCTCTGATGGCGCTTGCTCTTGCCCTACTGCTGTCGCCGCTTGTCTTCGGGCTGGTCGGCCTGGTCCGCAAGCGCAAGCAAGATGCGGCCACGCCGCATGGCGACGGCAGCGCGGCGGCTTGACGGAGCCGCCGCACCTCAAAACAAGCGCATCGGAAAAGCGCGTCGCGGTCTGCTTATAGGCTGCGTCGCAAAATAAGTGAGGAAAACCATGGCGAACCCATCGCGCAAATGGACCCGTGAAACCTGGCCGATCGCGGCCGCGATGATCCAGTATCCGAACGTGCTAGCAGACGGCAGCTCCGTGCAGGATCAGTCGGTCGAGCAATGGGCCGAGACACTCGCCGATGTCGTCGACGCCGGCTTCACCGAGCTCGACCCGACCGACAGCTGGATCCGGCTCGCCGACCTCCCGGCCGCGCGGCGCGATAACTTCGTCAAGCTGACGCGTGACCTTGGCCTTTCCATGCCGGCGATCTCGACTTCGCGGCGTAGCGTCATTGATCCGGAGCATGGCGACGAATATCTCGCCTACGGACATCGGGTCATCGACACGGCTGCGGCCATCGGCGCCGGCTCCGTTTCCTTCGGCTTCTTCGGGCCTTTGACCGACGCGCAGAAGAAAGCGCTCTGGTTCTGGACCGTCGACGGCGTCAAGAACCCGGAAGACCCCGCGCTCTGGAGACAAGCGGTTCAGCGCATCCGCGAACTTGGTCGCCATGCCGAGGAACTCGGGATCGAGCTGGCGCTCGAGATGTACGAGGACACCTATATCGGCTCGGCCGACAGCGCCGTGCGCTTCGTTACCGATGTCGGCCTGCCGAACGTCGGCATCAATGCCGATCTCGGCAATCTCGTGCGCCTTCACCGCCCGGTCGAGCACTGGCAGCCGATGATGGCCAAGGTTGCACCCTTCGCCAAATACTGGCACGTCAAGAATTACTACCGCACCGAGGATGAGACCTCGGGGCTGGTGGTCACCCATCCGGCGCCGCTGGAATTCGGCGTTATCAACTATCGGGCGGCGATCCGTATGGCCTTGGCGCATGGCTTCGACAGCCCGTTTCTCTGCGAGCATTACGGTGGCGACGGGCTCTCCGTCAGCGCCGCCAACCGGGACTATCTGAGGCGCATTCTGCCTCGCGACTAAGGGAAGAGACGCGATGACCACAATCTTTGACGCACCGGAAGAATTTGCGACGACCGCGCTTGCCGGATTCAGCTCGATCTACGCGCGCAACGTCCGTCTCGTGAAGGGCGGCGTCGTGCGCTCGACCAAAGTGCCGAAGGGCAAGGTCGCCGTCGTCGTCGGCGGCGGCTCCGGCCACTACCCGGCCTTTGCCGGCTATGTTGGCCCGGGCATGGCGGATGCGGCCGTGGCCGGTGACGTCTTCGCCTCACCTTCGACTGCCGCAGTTGCCCGCGTCTGCCGGGTGGCTGATCAGGGCGGCGGCGTGCTGCTTGGCTTCGGCAACTATGCCGGCGACGTCTTGAACTTCGGCGTTGCCGCCGAGCGGCTGCGCGCCGAAGGCATCGACGTGCGGATCGTGCCGGTGACGGACGACGTGGCGAGCGCCTCTGCCGAAACCCCGGCCAAGCGCCGCGGCATCGCCGGCGACCTCGTGGTCTTCAAGGTTGCTGGAGCCGCAGCGGAAGCGGGCCTCAATCTCGACGAAGTTGAGCGCGTCACCCGTCTTGCCAACGACCGCACCGTCTCCTTCGGTGTGGCTTTCGGCGGCTGCACGCTTCCGGGCGCCAAGGGTCCGCTCTTCACCGTTCCAAAGGGCGAGATGGCCCTTGGTCTCGGCATCCACGGCGAGCCGGGTATCCGCGAAGAAAAGATGGTTTCGGCAACTGAGTTCGCGAAGCTGCTCGTCGGCAAACTGCTCGCCGAGCGGCCGGCGGATGTGCGCAAGGTCGCACCGCTTCTGAACGGCCTCGGCTCGACCAAGTATGAAGAACTCTTCGTGCTTTGGGTTGCGATCGAAAAGGAACTGAAGGCGGCTGGCCTGGAGATCGTCGATCCGGAATGCGGCGAATTCGTCACCAGCCTCGACATGCAGGGCTGCTCGCTGACGCTGATGTGGCTGAACGACGAGCTCGAGACCTACTGGCGCGCGGCTTGCGATGCGCCGGCCCTGCGCAAGGGAGCGATCATCGCCACCGAGCCCGCGACGGACACGCTCAAGGATGACGAGGACGCCATTTCCTTCGCAGCCGCTTCCGAGACCTCCCGTCAGAGCGGCGCGTGCATTGCGCGGCTGATCGGCGAAATGGCCGAGGCGCTGAAGCAGGCGGAAGACGAACTCGGTCGCATCGACGCCTTTGCCGGCGACGGCGACCACGGACAGGGCATGCGCCGCGGTTCGGCCGCGGCCAACGATGCCGCGAAGGCGGCGGTTGCAGCGGGTGCAGGCGCCGCCAGCGTTCTGGCGGTGGCGGGCGATGCCTGGGCGGACCGGGCCGGCGGCACGTCGGGCGCGATCTGGGGCCTGCTGTTGCGCGCCTGGAGCAATGCCTTCAACGATGATGCAGCCCCGACCGATGCCGCGATTGTCGACGGTGCCCGCCGTGCACTCGATGGCGTGACCCGCCTCGGCCGCGCCCGTGTCGGCGACAAGACCCTTGTCGATGCATTGGTGCCTTTCGTCGAGACCCTGGAGCGCGAGTTTGCCGCCGGAAAGCCGTTGATCGAGGCATGGCAGGCGGCGGCAAAGGCTGCGACCGAAGCGGCCGAAGCCACTTCGAGCCTGACGCCGAAGCTCGGCCGGGCACGGCCGCTTGCGGAAAAGAGCATCGGTCATCCGGACGCCGGCGCCGTTTCTCTGGCGCTGACGGCACGCGTTGCCGCCGGTGTCCTGGCGCAGGCCGCAAAGGCCTAAGAAACGATATCTCCTCCGATCGGGCGGCGCCGTCGCCCGATCGGAACCTCCCCCCGTGTAACCGCTGCATTGCCCCGCGCCAATCGGCGCCGCCGTCACACGCTGCCGCGCAAATCAGCTCCGCGGAATGCCCGGCCCCGGCCTTTCCGTGGCTTTTTCAACACAATCTGCAGTCATTGTTGGGGAAACCCGACCAATTTTATCGTCTGCTAAAAGCTTGCCACGGAATTGCCCGATCGCGGGCTATGGCTTTGGTTTCCTGCAGCGTGCGCTATGTGCTTGAGTTCGTGTGCCGCCGGTCAAATGACAATCATTTCTGACGTTCCGAGAAGGAGACAAGAATGAAAAAGAGTTTTGCCGTAAAGGTGTCCGCAGCGTCTCTGGTTCTCGCGGGCGCGATCGCCGCAAACGCAGCCGATCTCGCGACAGTTCAACCGCAGCCCGAGCCCGACACAAGCAACGGCGTCAAGATTGGTTACCTCGATTGCAACATCGCTGGCGGTGTCGGCTATGTGCTCGGCTCGGCCAAGGAAGTCGATTGCGTCTTCCGCTCGACCATGGGTGCTGAAGCCTCCGACCACTATTCCGGCGCCATCCGCAAGATGGGCGTCGATGTCGGCTTCACGACGCAGAGCCGCCTGATTTGGGCCGTGTTCGCACCGACCGCCGGCTACCACCGCGGTTCGCTCGGCGGTCTCTACCAGGGTGCAACGGCGGAAGCGACCGTCGGCGCCGGTATCGGTGCCAACATCCTCGTCGGCGGCACCTCCGGTTCGATCCACCTGCAGACGATCAGCGTGACCGGCCAGATCGGCCTAAACCTCGCGGCCACCGGCACGTCGATGACGCTGACGGCCGTCAACTAACGTCGTTTGGGCGGCCCGTTGCACCTCCCACAACGGGGCGTCAAAAGACCGGGTAAGACGCAAAGGCACCGCGCGCTGGAGACGGCGCGCGGTGCCTTTGTTTTTTGGCCTGTTGCCATTGGCCGATTCGCGTTTAAGGAATGCGGCCAGGAATCGTGCGCCGACAGCGCGAACTTCGAGGGGTTGGATTGAACAAAAGCCTTTGCCTGGGCGTCGTTGCCCTTTGCCTTGCGTCTGGGCCGCGGTTCGCCTCTGCCGAATGGCAGCCGGTCGAAAAGGAAGCGCTCTACACAATCACCGGGCAGACGGGTGCCGAGCTCTACGCCTCGATCGGCGAACGGGGTCCGAAAGCCGGAATCGGCAGGGCGATCGCACACACCAACTTCAAGCTGACTTGGACGCGAAAATATGAAGAGCAAGGCGGTGCCTGCGTGCTGGCGGTGGCAAAGCCGAAACTGATCATCACCTACACCCTGCCGAAACCGGCAAGGCCGCTGCCTTCAGGCACGCGCGAAAACTGGGACATCTTCATCGACGGCGTGCGCAAGCACGAACTCGTGCACGGCGATTTCATCAAGGAGATGGTCCGCGCGATCGAGCAGGCGACGCTGGGCCTCACTGTTCCCGACGATCCGAAGTGCCGCAAGATCAGGACCGTCATGACCGAGCGCCTCGGCGCGCTCTCGCAGACGCAGCGCCAGCGCAGCCGCGACTTCGACCAGGTCGAGTTGACCGATGGCGGCAATATTCACCAGTTGATTCTGAAGTTGGTCAACGGGCCGTAACCGCCTCGTTCTCAGCTCGGAAAGGCGCCGAACCTCTGCCCGGCGCCGTATCACTCACGCATAACGCACCAAAAACTCTTCGGCCGTCAGCTCGCGGAAATCGTCGAGCGCGCGGCGCAGGCGCTGGTGGTCCCAGTCCCACCACGAGAGCGCGTCCATCCGCTCGCCGACGCCCTCGTTGAAACGGGCGCGGATGAGCTTGGCGGGCACGCCGCCGACGATGGTGTAGGGCTCGACGTTCTTCGAGACGACTGCGCCGGCGCCGATAACAGCACCGTTGCCGACAGTGACGCCCGGCAGGATGGTGGCGCCGTGGCCGATCCACACATCATGGCCGATCGTCACCCGGTTCGAGCGCCGCCAGGCGAAAAGGTCGTGGTCGAGTTCGGTATCGTCCCAATAGTTCGGCGCGCGATAGGTGAAGTGATGCAGCGTCGCCCGCCAGGTCGGGTGGTTGGTGGCGTTGATGCGCACGGCGGCTGCGATGTTGACGAACTTGCCGATCGTTGCGCACCAGATCGAGCCGTCCTGCATGATGTAGGAGTAGTCGCCGAACTCGACCTCGTCGAGCCTTGAGCGCTCCTGCACTTCGGTGTAGCGGCCGAGCGTCGAATTGTTGACGCTCGCCGTCGGGTGGATAAAGGGCTCCAGCCCGAGCTTCTGGCTCATGCGGCAGCCTTTCGCGGCGAGAAGGCCGAGACGTCGAGAATGCGATCGGCAACGGCGTCGCGCACTTCCTCGTCGTGGAAAATGCCGATCAGCGCGGTGCCCTTGGCCTTTTTCTCGGCGATCAGTTCGACGACAACCGCCCGGTTCTTCGCGTCGAGCGACGCGGTCGGCTCGTCGAGCAACAGGATCTTGTGGTCGGTGATGAAGCCGCGGGCGATGTTGACGCGTTGCTGTTCGCCGCCGGAGAAGGTCGCCGGTGGCAGGCTCCAGAGTTCGCGCGGCAGGTTCAGCTTGTTCAACAGTTCGGCCGCATGGGTGCGGGCCTCTTCGAGCGGCATGCCGCGGGCCTGTAGCGGCTCGGCGACGATGTCGAGGGAGGAGACGCGCGGCACCACCCGCAGGAACTGGCTGACATAGCCGAGCGTCGTGCGCCGGACTTCGAGCACCGTGCGCGGCTCGGCCGTTGCCAGATTGACCAGCTTGCCGTCGTGATCCATCAGGATCTGGCCTTCGTCGACGCCGTAATTGCCGTAGAGCATTTTCAGGATCGAGCTCTTGCCGACGCCGGAGGGGCCGCCGAGAACGACGCATTCGCCGGCCTTCACCGAGAAGGAGACGTTGGCGACGACCGGCCGGCGGATACCGTCACGCAGATGCATGGTGAAGCCTTTTGCGACTTCGGAAACAACAAGGGGCGTGGCCATGGTTTACACCTGCAGGATCGAGGAGACGAGGAGCTGGGTATAGGGCTCGCGCGGATCGTCGAGCACGCGGTCGGTCAGCCCCTGTTCGATGACCGCGCCATCCTTCATCACCATCATGCGGTGTGAAAGAAGGCGGGCGACGGCGAGATCGTGGGTGACGATGATGGCGGCAAGCCCGAGGTCATGCACGAGGCCGCGCACGAGATCGAGCAGGCGCGCCTGAACCGAGACGTCGAGGCCGCCGGTCGGCTCGTCCATGAAGACGAGGCGCGGGGAGGTGACGAGGTTGCGGGCGATCTGGAGGCGCTGACGCATGCCGCCCGAAAAGGCGCGCGGCTGGTCGTCGATGCGGTCGATGCCGATTTCCACCCGCTCCAGCCAGTCTCTGGCGGTGGCGCGGATGTTGCCGTAGTGGCGATCGCCGACGGCCATCAACCGCTCGCCGACATTGGCGCCGGCAGACACGGTCATGCGCAGGCCGTCGGCCGGGTTCTGGTGCACGAAGCCCCAGTCGGTACGCATCAGGAAGCGGCGCTCGGCTTCGCCCATGCGGGCGAGGTCACGGTACTGACCGTCGCGCATGTGGTACTCGACGATGCCGGAGGTCGGCATCAGACGGGTCGAGAGGCACGACAGAAGTGTCGTCTTGCCCGAGCCGGATTCGCCGACGATGGCGAGCACTTCGCCCGCATAGAGCTCGAAGGAAACGTTGCGGCAGCCGATGCGGCTTCCGTAGAACTTCGAGACGTCGTTCACTTTCAAAAGCGGGAGCGTACTCATTCTGCGGCTTCCTTTCGGGCAAGCATGTGACCTGCATGGCCGCAGGCGCGGCGGTCTTCGCAATGATCGGTATCGGAGCAGACGAACATGCGTCCGCCCTTGTCGTCGAGGATCACCTCGTCGAGATAGACGTCCTCGGCGCCGCAGAGCGCGCAGGGCTTGTCGAAGCTCTGGATCTCGAAGGGATGGTCGTCGAAATCGAGGCTGACGACTTCGGTATAGGGCGGGACAGCGTAGATCCGCTTTTCGCGACCGGCGCCGAAGAGCTGCAGCGCTTCCGACATATGCATCTTCGGATTGTCGAACTTAGGCGTCGGCGACGGGTCCATCACGTAACGTCCCTCGACCTTGACCGGATAGGCGTAGGTCGTGGCGATATGGCCGTTGCGGGCGATGTCCTCGTAGAGCTTCACATGCATCAGCCCGTATTCCTCGAGCGCATGCATCTTCCGCGTCTCGGTCTCGCGCGGCTCGAGGAAGCGCAAGGGTTCCGGGATCGGCACCTGGTAGACGAGCGTCTGTCCCTCCGAGAGTTTTTCCTCCGGAATGCGGTGGCGCGTCTGGATGATCGTCGCGTCTTTCGTCCGGGTGGTGACGGCAACGTCGGCGACCTTCTGGAAAAAGGCGCGGATGGAAACCGCGTTGGTTGTGTCGTCCGCGCCCTGGTCGATGACCTTCAAGACGTCCTGCGGACCGAGGATCGAGGCGGTGACCTGCACGCCGCCGGTGCCCCAGCCGTAGGGCATCGGCATTTCGCGTGACGCAAATGGAACCTGGTAGCCGGGAATGGCGATCGCCTTCAGGATCGCGCGGCGGATCATGCGCTTGGTTTGTTCGTCCAGATAGGCGAAATTATAGGTAGCAAGGTCGTTCATCGCTGATTACCCTTGAGTGTGTCGACCGCTGATGAGGCCAGGATTTGAGCGAGATTTTCGTCTGGGTGATTGGGATCTTCGTGCTGTGTTCGGCGGTTGCCGGCCTGTTCGGCATTGCCCGCCGGCCGCAGCGCGGGCCGGACAGCAGGGCGCGTAAGAACGACGGAGGTGGCGACGCCGGTGGTGTCTATGCCGGTGACGGCGGCGGTTGTGGTGGCGGGGATGGCGGCGGCGATTGAACCGCTAGGGCTGGCGGCATGTCGCATCATTCTGCCGCCTCCCGTTGTACCTTCGGTGTTTCACCTGAATTCGCGGCCTCGTAATCGCGGCGCATGCGGCGCACGAGATCGAGTTCGGCCTGGAAGTCGACATAGTGCGGCAGCTTCAGGTGCTCGACGAAGCCGGTAGCCTGAACGTTGTCTGCATGCGAGATGACAAATTCCTGATCCTGGGCGGGTGCGACGATGTCCTCGCTGAACTCGTCAGTGCGCAGTGCCCGGTCGACCAGCGACATCGACATCGCTTTGCGTTCACTCTGGCCAAAGACGAGGCCGTAACCGCGGGTGAATTGCGGCGGCTGCTTGGCCGAGCCCATGAACTGGTTGACCATCTGGCATTCAGTGACGCGGATCGCGCCGAGTGAGACGGCAAAGCCGAGTTCCGGCAGATCGAGTTCGACTTCCACTTCTCCGATGCGGACTTCGCCGACGAATGGGTGGGTGCGGCCGTAGCCGCGCTGGGTGGAGTAGGCGAGCGCCAAAAGGAAGCCTTCGTCGCCGCGGGCAAGCGCCTGCAGTCGCAGGTCCCGGGCCATCGGAAACTCCATCGGCTCGCGGGTAAGGTCGCCCATGACATGGCCCTCGGGCATCTGGCCATCACCCTCGATCAGGCCTTCGCCGTCGAGAATGTCGGAGACGCGCATCACATGCTCACCGGGCTCCTTGACTGCCGGTTCTTCGACCGCTTCGTCGGCGATCAGTGATGGGTCGAGCAGGCGGTGGGTGTAATCGAAGGTCGGGCCCAGAAGCTGTCCACCGGGCAGATCCTTGTAGGTCGCCGACACGCGGCGCTCGACCTTCATGTTGGCGGTATCGACCGGCTCGGAGTAGCCGAAGCGCGGCAACGTCGTGCGATAGGCGCGCAGGATGAAGATCGCCTCGATCATGTCGCCGCGCGCCTGGCGGACGGCAAGGGCTGCGAGCGCACGGTCATAAAGCGAGGCTTCCGCCATCACTCTATCGACCGCAAGGCCGAGCTGCTCGACTACCTGGTCGATAGTGATGGAGGGAAGGCTACGGTCGCCACGGCGGCGATCGGCGAGAAGGCGGTGGGCATTGGCAATGGCGGCTTCCCCGCCCTTGACGGCTACATACATGGCTCACGCCTCCTTGAGCGAAAGACGGGTGGTGCGCGGCAGGCAGACGAGCTTGTCGCCGGCCGTCAGCACGAGATCGACGCCGCGCGGAAAGATCGCGCGATTGGCGGTCCAGAATTCGAGGAAGACGTCCGGCAGCCCCTTCACCGCAATCTCCGTCACGTCCTTGATGCCGGGGCCTTTGGCGGTCAGCGCAGGGCCGCCGCTCAGCGCTTCGACTTCGATGACGAGTGTCGTCGAGCGATCCGGATATTCCTGCGTGCCAAGCGAGAACTGGTCGAAGCCGGGGAAGGCCGCGCCCTTTTCGATGAAGGCGAAGCGCGCGTCGGTCTTGCTGGTGGTGAGCGGAGCACCGGTGTGGAAAGCGATCCACTGCGGAACGGCCGATTTGGAAAGTGCCGGCGTCAGCCAGACGGGCGTGTCATGGTCGCACAAAGTCAGCGCTACGGCGCCTGCGGCGGTAGCGAGCGGAGCCGGAGGCGTGCTCGTCGCTTCGAGGCGCTTGATCGTACCCGGACGGGCAAAGCCGTCCATCAGGTCGCGGAAGACGGACTGAGCGGCAAAGACTGGATCGGCAAAGGCGCCGGCGTAAATCTGCGATTGGCTGGCCATCAGTCGTCTCCCCGAACCATGGTGAAAAAGTCCACGCGGGTGGCCGCGGTTTCTTCCGCCTTGCGGCGTTCTTCCTGGGCAAGCCGGTCGGCCACGCGGCCAAGCAGGGCCTCGACCCTAGCCCTGTCGCCGTCACGCTGGGCAAGGGCGTCGAAGATGGCGGCAAGCCGGGCGCGTTCCTTGTCGGTTCCGAGCAACTGCCCGTGGCCGATTTCGCCGGTCGAAAGGCGGACGGTGGCGCGCGACACCGTAGCCTCGCCGAGATTGAAGGGATCGCCGCCGCCGCCGATGCGGCCGCGCACCATGACGAGGCCGGTCTCGGGGCCTCGGACCGGGTGAACCTCGGGCTGGTCTGCGAGCGCTTTCCAGGCGTCCTTGAGTTCGGCGAGCGTTGCCTGGGCGAGCAACCGCATGGCCTCCTTGCGCGCCGGGTCCGGCGGGCTTTCCTGCTTCACTTTCGCGTCCATCATTTTCACCTCAAATGTCTATTGATCTAGACAACTATACATCTTATACTTTTTCATAACGTCGGCAAATGACAGGCTTGTGACATGCCAATGCGAAAAGACACGGCAGCGCGAAAAGTGGTGGAGCGCCAGACCGGCGTCGCTCTCTGGCGGCAGATTGCCGACCGGATCCGCCTGGCAATCAGCAATGGCGACTATGACGCGACCGGCATGGTGCCACCGGAAACGGTGCTTGCGGGCGAGTTCGGCGTCAACCGGCACACGGTCAGAAGCGCGCTGGCGGCGCTGGCCGAAGAAGGGCTGGTGCGTCCCGTCCAAGGGCGCGGCACAATGATCGAGCGCAAGGAGCGGGTGAGTTATCCGATTTCAAAGCGCACGCGCTTCTCGCAAGGTCTTGGCCACCAGGTGAAGGAAATTGGCTCGCGGCTGCTCGGCCACACGGAATTGCCGGCAAGGGGCGAAGTGGCGAGCGCGCTTGCCATCAGGCCCGGTGATCCGGTGATCGAACTCAGAACCGTCAGCAGCGGCGATGGTCGACCGCTCTCGGTTTCCTCGAGCTACTATCCGGCGCATCGCTTCCCGCGCATGGCCGAAGAATTCGAACAGCTGCACTCCGTCACCAAGGCCTTCGCAGCCCACGGTCTGGATGATTATGTACGCGCCTCAACGGAGATCGTCGCCCGGCACGCTGACGCCGACGAGCTTGCGATGCTGAAGCTCTCGCCGGGCGCAATCGTGCTCGAAGCCCAGTCGATCAACGCCGATCTCGACGGCAAGCCGATCGAATATTCCCGTAGCCGCTTTGCCGCTGACCGGATGAAGCTGCGGATCGAGACTTGAGGCCGTCAGGCCGCCTCTGCCGGTCGCGATGACGTCTCGCTCAACCAGAAGCGTTCCGATCCCTGTCAGGAAATAAGGCAAAGGCCGTATTTCCGACGCGTTTTTGCCGCATGACCGGAGCCTGCATCAGGACCGCGCATTCGGGAATTCTCTAAGGGGGAGAATGGCAATGGCGACGTGGCGACCCGATCCTTCCTTCTATCCATCACCGCGCATGGCGGCCAAGGCTCCAAAGGAGACGCTCGCCTACGTGGCGGCTTTCGATCCGGACCGAAGAAGGCCGGACGCGATCGCCGTCGTCGATGTGGATCCGGCGTCGCAAAGCTATTCGCAGATCGTCGGGCAGGTCGAGATGCCGAATGTCGGGGACGAGTTGCACCATTTCGGCTGGAACGCGTGCTCCTCGTGCCTGTGTCCCAACGCACCGCATCCACATGTCGAGCGTCGCTACCTGGTGGTGCCGGGCCTGCGCTCCTCCCGTCTCCATATCATCGACACCAAGCCGGACCCCCGCAATCCGAAGATCGTGCGGGTGATCGAGCCCGCGGAAATCGCCGAGAAGGCGAATTATTCGCGGTTGCACACAACCCATTGCGGACCTGAAGGCATTTACGTCAACGCGCTTGCGGATCGAGACGGCAAGGCGCCCGGCGGCATTTTCCTGCTCGACCATCAGAGCTTCGATGTGCTCGGACAGTGGGAAATGGACCGTGGGCCGCAGAAGCTCGCCTATGATTTCTGGTGGCACCTCGGCCACGACACGATGATCACCAGCGAATGGGGCACGCCCGATACTTTCGAGAACGGGCTGGTGCCGGAGGTGCTGCTTGGCTCGAAATACGGCCGCCGCCTGCATTTCTGGGACCTGCACAAACGCAAGCACGTGCAGGAGATCGACTTCGGCGAGGAACACCAGCTCGTTTTCGAACTGCGCCCGGCCCACGATCCGACCAAGGCCTACGGCTTCGTCGGCTGCGTCATCAGCCTCAAGGACCTCTCGGCGTCGATCTGGACCTGGTATCGCGACGGCGACCGATGGGCCGTGAAGAAGGTGATCGAGATTCCGGCAGAACCGGCCGATCCGGATCTGTTGCCACCGGTGCTGAAAGGCTTCAGCGCGGTCGCTCCGCTCGTCACCGACATCGACCTGTCGATGGACGATCGCTTCCTTTACGTTTCCTGCTGGGGCACCGGCGACATGATGCAGTACGACGTGTCCGACCCCTTCGCACCGAAGGAAACGGGGCGGGTCAGGATCGGCGGCATCGTTTCGCGTGCGAGCCATCCGAAGGCGAAGAACGGTGCGCTCAACGGTGGGCCGCAGATGGTGGAAATCAGCCGCGACGGCAAGCGGGTCTATTTCACCAACTCGCTCTATGGCGCCATCGACCCGCAGTTCTATCCCGAAGGCATCGACGGTTGGATGGTCAAGCTCGATGTCGCCGATGGTGGCGGGATCGCCTTCGACGAAAACTTCTTCGTCGACTGGCCAAAGGGTCATCGACCGCATCAGGTTCGTCTCGAAGGCGGCGACTGCTCGTCCGATTCCTATTGTTATCCGTGAGGAGGGAGCCGCGGTGCAGCCGGGTCACGGCGAATGACGACGGTCTGGCCATGGCTCTCGCTCGCCGGCCTCGGTGCCTTTCACGGCCTCAACCCGGCAATGGGCTGGTTGTTTGCGGTTGCGCTCGGACTTCATCGCCAGAGCAGCCGGGTCGTCTGGCTGTCCCTCGCACCCATTGCGGTTGGTCACGCGATCTCGGTCGCGACCGTGCTGGCGGTGGTCGCAGCATTCGGCTCGGTGCTGGATCCGAACACATTCAGGATCGCGGCCGCCGTGCTCATTCTGGGGGCCGCCGGCTACACCGCCATTCATGGCCATCGCCACCGCGTCCGGATCGGAATGCGGACCGGCATGGCGGGACTTGCGGTCTGGTCATTCCTGATGGCGACGAGCCATGGGGCCGGCCTGATGCTGGTGCCGGCGGTGCTCAGTCTCTGTCTTGCAGGTCACGCCGGCGAACTGGCGATGGCAAGTTCGCTGCCGGTCTCGCTCGCCGCCGTTGCAGTGCATAGCATCGCAATGCTGACGGTGACCGCGGTGCTGGCGCTCGCCGTCTTCACCTGGTTCGACCTTGCGGTCCTGCGTTCCGCCTGGATCAATTTAGATCGCCTCTGGACGCTCGCCCTCGGAGCAACCGGCGTCGCACTCCTCATTCAATGATCTGCATCGCAGCCGCCAGGCTATTGCCGCTGCGATTTTACATAAGCGATATAGCCGCGGACATCGGCGGCGGGCTCGGCATAGGCGGCCCCGAGCGTTCTTTCGATGCTTGCCATGTAGGTCTTTGCCCAGTCCGGCAGGTCATAGTCGATCGCGGCCAGGAACTCGAGCGTTGCTGCGAGCCGGATATCGGCGATCGAGGGCTTGGCGCCACCGATGAACGGCTTGTCGCCAATGTAGAAAGCGCGGAATACGTCGAGCGGTTCGGCAAGGGCTGCAACCGCTGCCTTCCGGGCGATCTCCTTCGTCGCGGCATCGGCATCGCTGCAGCCGACTTCGCCCGCGTAGAGCGGAAAGTTCAGCGCCGGATAGGTTGCGCGGGCAAGGTAGGGATAGAAGGTGCCGATCAGGTAGAACATGGCGCTGTCGATCATCGCGCGTGCTTCGGGTTCCCTCGGGTAGAAGTCATCAAGCCCATGTTTGTTGCAAAGGTACTGCATGATCGCGCAGCTTTCCCAAAGCGCGCCCCTGGGCAGGTCCGCGGTCTCGATCATCGGTGTCAGATGCGACGGCGCTCGTGCCAGATATTCGGGCGAGCGCGTCTGGCCGTAGACATCGTTTTCACTGAAATCGAGCTTGGCCGCGCGCAGGAACACGCGCGCGGTCATGTTGTTGACGCTGGGCTTGATCACGTTGAGCTGGATTGCGGACATGGCATTCCTCCCGGTTGATCGTCGTTGAACTGGTGCCGGCTCGCCCGCCGCAGACACCGCCACTTGGCTGCAGATCTCGCCAAGCGCCACCCTATCGCGGTCCGTATGGGTTCTTCGGTTGGCGATCGAGCGACAGCGTCGGCCGAGAGCGTTCGTTCAGGGCTTCGATCGCATCGGCGAGATGGACCTCGGCGATGTTATAGTCGCCGCGTTCAGTCCTGATCCTATGCGCTTCCATCAGGACTTCGGCATGGCTGTGACCGGCCGGCGGCTCGAAGCGATAGGAGGCAAGTTCAACCAGCAGCCCAAGCGGATCTTCGAAGTAGATCGAATCCATGAAGCCGCGATCCTTGACGCCACTGTGGCGGATCTTTCGCTCCTCGAGCCGCTCCACCGCCTGGTTGAATGTCGCGCGCGAAACAGCAAAGGCGATGTGATGCACACAGCCCATGTCGGTCGGGGTGCGCTCGGGATCCGGCGTGCGGTTCTCGTCGGTGAAGACGGTAATCAGGCGGCCGTCGCCCGGATCGAAATAGAGGTGGCTTTCGCTCGCCCGGTCGAGGTTCGGTTGCTCGAAAATGAAGGGCATGCCGAGCAGCCCCTCCCAGAAATCGATCGACGTCTGACGGTCCGCCCCGACAAGCGTGATGTGGTGAACGCCTTGCGATTGCAGTTTGCGCATAGCCGGCCTCCCGGGTTCGGCGGAGAATGTGGGCCGAATGGCTCCTGGCACCGCTTTCCACCGCATGCAATTGTCGCCCGTCGCGGGCAGAAGGCAAGCGCCAATCACGGGTGGGTTGGCGGGCGGCAAACGTGTTGTGGCTGGGCAATGCACAGCTTTTAGCCCACCCGACCTTCGTTCTGAGGTTGTGTCTGCCGAAGAAACCGTTTCCGACACGCGTGTTTTGATTTCCCCGGCAAACTTTCCTATCTTCCGGTTGCAGTATCCGCAGGGTGGATGGAGGACAGATGCCGGTCATGCGGCGGTCGAAGATCAGGCAGCGCCTGCTGATCATGCTTGTCACCGGTATCGGCGGCATGGCGGCGGCTGCGATTTCCTTTGCATCGGCGGTTTATGATGCAGCCAATCCGGTTCCTGTTCCGGTCATAGGTAAAGACCAGGTCGTCGACACGGGCCGGTGGCGGGTGACCATAAACGGCGCCCATATGTCGTCTCTGCCGCCGACCGGCACCAAACCGTTCGAGCCGAAGCGGTTCCTGCTGGTGAATCTCGAACTCGACAACCGGTCCGTGGCCAGCAGCTACGTCTTCATGAACCTGATCACGATCAAGGATGACGCCGCTCCGCTGCAGCCCAAGCCCACCTATTACCTGGCGAGGGACAAGTGGATCGCCAGCGCGATCAATCCGAACATGCCGGAAGACCTGGTCGCGGCCTGGGAGTGGCCGGCGGACCGACCGGAACCGCAAACGCTTTCGCTGGCGATCGGCAAACAGATCTATAAGCCACGTGACAATCTCTACGGCGCGCCGAATTGGTTCGATGACGGCGAGGCCGCGGTCGTCGAGTTGCCGGTGACGCAAGCTGTGGAGACGACGGAGCAATGATGTCGGCTTTCCGTACGCTGCTGCTTTGCGGCCTTGCAATCGCCGCGCTCTATGGGATGCGAAACAGCACCCCCGGCTACGGCGACATCACCGCGCCGATCGCCATTCGCGGCGCTGTCGGCGAGCGGGTGGAGACGCGCGACTTCGCTTTCGGCGCAGCCAATGTGCATCTGGCACGACAGCTCAAGATCGAAAGTTTTGGACGGGTCAAGGACTTCTCCACATCCGGCATCTGGCTGGTCATCGAGGGCGCGGCCGTCGCCAAGACGGAAACGATGACGTTGATGTCTGCGGAATGGCTGGCGAGCAATGGTTTGCGCTACGCGTTGAGCCAGCGGTTCTCGACCGTGCCGGGCTATCTGCCGACGGAGCGGCTCGAACCCGGCCTGCCAAGGCCGGTGCTTCTTGCCTTCGAGCTTCCCGAGGCGGCCGTTGACCAGGGCACGCTGCTCGTCGCACGCAGTCGTGTGTCGCCGCTCGCCGAGGAACTGTCGATTGCGCTCGGCGACAAGAAGCCGGCCGAGATCAAGCCGTCCGTCACCATTGCGCGCAGCGGCAGCGGCGCGCCCTGGACACTGGCCGCGCACTGAGGGAGGTAGTCATGAGCGAGAAACGCACCTTCTGGACCTGCCTGCTCGCGTTGATCGTCGCGCTGCCGCTCGCCTTCGTCGCCCGCGCATGGGAAAGCCTTGGTGAGAGCCAATGGCTCGCCGGCGGTAGCCCGGAAGTCGTCGTTGCGGATGGAGCGGCGCAGGCCTTCGCCGGTGGGCAATGGAAGCTTATGGATATGCGACGCCTGCCGCGCACCGACGACGCACGCGTCATTCTTACCGAATTCGAGGCATCGCCGACCGATCTCGCCGCTTTGTCGAAGGGCGCCTGCCGCGTTCGACTGATCGACGACAAAGGGCGCCGCTTCGAACCGGTCACCCTGACCGAGCCGATCGTGCGAGAGATGTATCCGGAGGTGGCCGAGCGTCAGCGCTGCAGTGTCCTGGCCTTTACGGATGCCAAGGCCGGCAGCCCCGTCCGCATGGCCGAGAGCTTCATCGTTCCGGCGGAGGCGCGGGACCTTTCGCTGCGGATCGAATTTCCCGGCGCCAGTGACGAGACGCTGGTGTTCAAGTGGACGCGTAGTTGATCTCGACTTTCTCGGCCTGACGGGAAACGGCGTGTTCGAGCATCGCCGCCAGCAGGGTGATGCGCAGGGCATCGAGCACGATGCCGCCGTTGAGATCGCTGGGGCTGCCGATGAAAAGGCTCACGGCATCGAAAACGAGCCGCCAGCTCGCAAGATCTCCCACGTCCAGCGTCCGTGTTGCCGCGTACCACGTCCAGGCGCCGAGCCAGGCAATGGCATTGTAGGCGATGATAAAGGCGAAAAGTGCCGCCAGCCCCGAGCCGAGCGTCAGCTTCAGGCAGGTCCAGATCGGCGCATAGCGGGAGCGATAATCGCCGATGAAGTGGTCGAGAAAATCGGCGACCCATTTGCGCAGCGTGCGGGCGCGGCGCGGCTTTGGCGATGCCGGCCGGGTGCGCGGTGTTGCGCTCGAAAGCTCGTAGCCGTTGATGATGGCCGCCATGACCAGCCAGACGACCGGAAGGAGCGCATAGAAGAACAGGCCTGTGGCCTGGCTATCCCAGTCAGGTTTTCTCAATTCCACCGGCACGAAGGTCTCGGCGGCATGCGCAATGCCGGCGAAGGCGAAGCCGTTCATGCTCAGAAGCTTGCCGGCGCCAAGCCAGGTGATCACCTGGTCCTTCCAGACCGACAGGCCGTAGAGACCGATGAAGATCCAGCTTGCATCTGCGGCTACAATCAGAAGACGCCAGACGGGCGCTTCGCTCAGCTTGCTCATGCGTTTTGCGCCCCAGCGTACAAGCCAGCAGAGCGCGATCGACACGAGAACGCCGCGCGACCCCAGAATATCGAAGAAGTTGGCTTTTTCGCCGAAAGCGACGGCAGCAAGTGCTGACCGCGAATATTCGCGCACGGTATCGCCGAGAAGCCCCCAGGCGGCGTAGTAGGCAAAGAACGGCAGGAGGGCGGCGGCGGTGACGGCGAGCAGCCTGCGGTCGGTCTTCGGCACCTTGGTCTCGACAGGCGCCGCTGCCGGCTGCTGCCGGAGCGCTTCGAGCGCCGGCAAGCCCGGGCGAAGGACCATGAACATCAGCACGATGACGACGAGCTTCGCCAGCACGACGAGGGAGAGCGTGACCATGCCGCCGAGCGGATGCTGCATCCCGATCCAGACGGCTGCCCGCATCAGGAGATCGTGCACGATGGCGCCGCAGGCACCGAGCAGCAGGAGCTGCGGCCAGAAGCGGGCGAGAAGGCGCGCCATCAGGGCAAAGGGTCCGAACACTTCGGCGATCGACGTCATGCCGACACCATAGTTGCGTCGGCCGGTTACGACAACCGCTCGGGGCGAACGGAGAGAGGATGTCCTCCGCGTCGCCCGGCGTCAGATGTTGCGGCGCTTGCCCTCGATCAGGTCGAGCACCGCGCGTGCCGCATCGAGCACGTTGGTGCCAGGGCCGAAGACCGCCGACACGCCGTTCTCCATCAGGTAGTCATAGTCCTGGCGAGGGATGACACCCCCACAGATGACGATGACATCCTCGCCGCCACGCTTTTTCAGCGCTTCGGCCAATTGCGGCATCAGCGTCTTGTGGCCGGCTGCGAGCGAAGAGACGCCAATGACATTGACCTTGCTCGCAAGCGCCATGTCGGCCGCCTCCTCCGGTGTCTGGAACAACGGGCCGGCAAGCACGTCGAAGCCGATGTCGCCAAAGGCCGACGCGATCACCTTGGCGCCGCGGTCGTGGCCGTCCTGGCCGAGCTTGGCGACCATGATTTTCGGCTTGCGGCCGAGTTTTGCCGAAACCTCGTCGAGGCGGCCGGAGAGCACCTCGAGTTCAGGCTCGCCCTCATAGGCCTTGCCATAGATCTTGCTGACGACCTTGGGCGTTGCGGCATGGTCACCAAAGGCGCCGCGCATCGCATCGGAGATTTCGCCGACGGTCGCACGCGCCCGCGCCGCTTCGACGGCGGCCGCCAAGAGGTTGCCTTCGCCGGTCGAGGCGACCTTTGAAACCGCGGCCAGGGTCTCTTTCACCTTTGCGCTGTCGCGCCGCCGCTTCGTTTCCTCGATGCGACGGATCTGCGCGGCGCGCACGGCGCTGTTGTCGATTTCCAGGATGTCGATCGGCTCCTCGTTGTCGAGCCGGTACTTGTTGACGCCGACGATGATTTCCTCGCCCTTGTCGACCGAGGCCTGGCGGCGCGTCGCGGCCTCTTCGATCAGTCGCTTCGGCAGGCCGGCGTTGACCGCACGGGTCATGCCGCCCATCGCCTCGACCTCTTCGATCAGCGCCCAGGCCTTTTCTGCAAGTTCATTGGTCAGGCTCTCGACATAGTAGGAACCGGCAAGCGGATCGACGACCTTGGTGACACCGGTCTCGTGCTGCAGGATCAGTTGCGTGTTGCGAGCGATGCGCGCTGAAAACTCCGTCGGCAGCGCGATCGCCTCGTCGAAGGAGTTGGTGTGCAGCGATTGCGTGCCGCCAAGGGCGGCCGACATCGCCTCGAAAGCGGTGCGGATTATGTTGTTATAGGGATCCTGCTCCTGCAGCGAGACGCCCGAGGTCTGGCAATGGGTACGCAGCATCAGCGAAGACGGCTTCTTCGGCTCGAACTCCTTCATGATCCGGGTCCAGAGCAGCCGCGCCGCCCGAAGCTTCGCCGCTTCCATAAAGAAATTCATGCCGATGGCGAAGAAGAACGAAAGCCTCCCGGCGAACTCGTCGACGTTCAGCCCTTTGGCAAGGGCAGCCCGCACATATTCGCGCCCGTCGGCGAGCGTGAAGGCAAGCTCCTGCACCAGCGTCGCGCCGGCTTCCTGCATGTGGTAGCCGGAGATCGAGATCGAATTGAACTTCGGCATCTCCTTCGCCGTATACTCGATGATATCGGCGACGATGCGCATCGAGGGTTCCGGCGGGTAGATGTAGGTGTTGCGGACCATGAACTCCTTGAGGATATCGTTCTGGATGGTCCCCGAGAGCTTGTCGCGCGAAACGCCCTGTTCCTCGCCGGCGACGATGAAGGAGGCGAGGATCGGAATGACCGCGCCGTTCATGGTCATCGAGACCGACATCTCGTCGAGCGGAATGCCGTCGAACAGGATCTTCATGTCCTCGACCGAGTCGATCGCAACCCCTGCCTTGCCGACATCGCCTTCGACGCGCGGATGATCGCTGTCGTAGCCGCGATGGGTCGCAAGGTCGAAGGCGACGGAAAGGCCCTTTTGTCCGGCCGCGAGATTCTTCCGATAGAAGGCGTTCGAAGCTTCGGCCGTGGAGAATCCGGCATATTGGCGGATCGTCCAGGGACGCCCGGCATACATGGTCGCGCGCGGACCACGCACGAAAGGCTCGAAGCCCGGCAGCGAATCCAAATGATCGATGCCGTCGAGGTCGCCGGCCGTATAAAGCGGCTTCACCGCAATGCCCTCGGGCGTCTGCCAGGTGAGGCTTTCCGGCGCTGCCTTCAGTTCACGCTCGGCGAGCGTTTCCCAGTCCTTGGTGGTCTTTTCGGTCATCGGATGTTCTCCTGGATGATGGCGTCGACGGCCGTCGCCATCATTCGAATTCCATGATCAGTTCGTCGACCGCGAGGCTGGCGCCGGCGGCGACCGCCACGCGCTTGACCACGGCCTTCTTTTCGGCGCGCAGAATGTTTTCCATCTTCATCGCTTCGACCACGGCAAGAGCCTGCCCGGCCTCGACGGTGTCGCCGGCCTTGACCGTGACCGAGGTGATGACACCCGGCATGGGGCAGAGCAGCATGCGCGACGTGTCCGGTGGCAGCTTTTTCGGCATCAGCCGCGCCAGCTCCGCAACCCGCGGGCTTCTGACGTGGGCAATGGTGTCGATGCCGCGCCAGCGGAGCCGGATGGCGGTTCCAACCCGATCGACTTTGACGCTCAAGGGCTCATTGTCGATGTTGAAGGTGGCAAGGGTGCGGCCGGGAGCCCAGTCACCGGCGATCGTAACCGAGGCGCCGTCGGCAAATCGGACATAGGCACCATCGGCAGACGCGCCGGCGGTGACTGCGAAGTTGTGATCGCCGAGGCTGACCACCCAGTCGTGACCGACGATGCGACGGTGATTGCCGATCGTGCCGGAGATCTGGCTGGCGCGCTCCTGCAGCACCTGATTGATCGATACGGCGACGGCTGCGATCTTGCGAAGCGACTGCTCGTCGGCCGCAACGCCGTGGAAGCCGTCGGCGAATTCCTCGGCGATATAGGCCGTGGTCAGCCGGCCCTCTCGGAACCGCTGCTGCTGCATGACGGCTGCAAGGAACGGCAGGTTGTGACCGATGCCTTCCACCTCGAACTGATCGAGCGCATCGGCCATGGCATCGACTGCCGTCTTGCGATCCGGCCCCCAGGTGCAGAGCTTGGCGATCATCGGGTCGTAATACATCGAGATCTCGCCGCCCTCGAAGACGCCGGTATCGTTGCGTGTCACCGTGCCATCTTCGCGTCTGCCCTCGACCGGGGGACGATAGCGCGTCAGCCGACCGATCGACGGCAGGAAATTGCGGTAGGGGTCTTCCGCATAGAGCCGGCTTTCGATAGCCCAGCCATTGAGCTTTACGTCGTCCTGGCCGAAGGCTAGTTTTTCGCCGCTCGCAACACGGATCATCTGCTCGACGAGATCGAGCCCGGTGATGACCTCGGTCACCGGATGCTCCACCTGTAGGCGGGTGTTCATTTCGAGGAAGTAGAAATTGCGCTTGCCGTCGACGATGAACTCGACGGTACCGGCCGAATGATAGCCGACGGCCTTGGCGAGCGCGACCGCCTGTTCGCCCATGGCCTTGCGGGTCTCGGCATCAAGGAAGGGCGAGGGGGCTTCTTCGATGACCTTCTGGTTGCGTCGCTGGATCGAGCATTCGCGTTCGCCCAGGTAAAGCGTATTGCCGTGTTTGTCGCCGAGCACCTGAATCTCGATATGGCGTGGCTCGGTCACGAATTTCTCAATGAAGATGCGGTCATCGCCAAAGGCGTTCTTCGCTTCGTTCTTCGACGACTGGAAGCCTTCGCGTGCCTCCTGGTCGTTCCAGGCGATGCGCATGCCCTTGCCGCCGCCACCGGCCGAAGCCTTGATCATGACGGGATAACCGATCGAACCGGCGATCCGAACCGCCTCGTCGGCATCCTCGATCAGACCCATATGGCCCGGAACCGTGGAGACACCCGCTTCGGCCGCGAGCTTCTTCGAGGTGATCTTGTCGCCCATCGCCTGGATGGCTCCAACCGGCGGGCCGATGAAGGCAACGCCTTCCTTTTCCAGGGCTTGCGCAAAGGCGGCATTTTCCGAAAGGAAGCCATAGCCCGGATGAACGGCATCGGCGCCGGTCTTGCGGATCGCATCGATAATTTTGTCGATGACGATATAGGACTGCGCCGAGGGCGAGGCGCCGATATGCACCGCCTCATCCGCCATGCGCACATGCATCGCGTCGCGATCGGCGTCGGAATAGACCGCGACCGTTGCGATGCCGAGCTTCTTCGCAGTCTTTATGACGCGGCAGGCGATTTCACCACGGTTGGCGATGAGGATTTTCTTGAACATCTTGTTTCTCTTTCAAATCCGGACTGCGCGTCAGCGTTTGAACTTGCGGCGATAGGGCAGAAGCGCGATCGAGGATGCTGCGGCAGCACCTCCAAAGAGCAACGCGAAAGGCACCACGACCATGAGGGTTGCGAGTACCGGGTTCGTCGAGCGGATGATGTGCGTGCCGACCGCGCCGATATTGAGCCAGATCAGCACGCCGGCCGTTATGGCCCCGATCGCAACGCCGATCAGCGCGTTGACGGTCATGTAGCGCAGCATCTGCCAGTGGTCGCGTCGGGCCTCTTCCGGTGTCATTACGCGTTCCGGCTCCCGTTCCATCGTCGCCTCCATCAGAGCGGGATCGTGTCGTGCTTGCGCCAGCGGACATCGACCTGCTTGTTGCGCAAGGATGCGAAGGCACGAGCGATGCGGCGACGCGACGAATGCGGCATGATCACTTCGTCGATGAAGCCACGCTCGGCAGCCACGAACGGATTGGCGAAGCGCTCCTCGTATTCTTTGGTGCGCGCGGCAATCTTCTCGGCATCGCCGAGTTCCGAGCGGTAGAGGATCTCTGTTGCGCCCTTGGCGCCCATCACGGCGATCTCGGCGGTCGGCCAGGCATAGTTGACGTCGGCGCCGATGTGCTTGGAGGCCATGACGTCGTAGGCGCCCCCATAGGCCTTGCGGGTGATCAGCGTCACCATTGGCACGGTCGCTTGGCTATAGGCGAAGAGCAGCTTGGCGCCGTGCTTGATGACGCCGCCATACTCCTGCGCCGTGCCAGGCAGGAAGCCGGGCACGTCGACCAACGTCAGGAGCGGGATCGAGAAGGCGTCGCAGAAGCGTACGAAACGCGCGGCCTTGCGCGAGCTGTCGATATCGAGGCAGCCGGCAAGCACCATCGGCTGGTTGGCGACGACGCCGACTGTCTGGCCCTCCATGCGGATGAAGCCGGTGATGATGTTGCGGGCAAAGCTCTGCTGCAGCTCGAAGAAATCACCTTCGTCGGCGAGCGCAAGGATCAGTTCCTTCATGTCGTAGGGCTTGGTGGCGCTATCGGGGATCAGGCTGTCCAAACGCATTTCGAGCCGCGCCGGGTCGTCGTGGAAGGGACGGACCGGCGGTTTCTCTCGGTTGTTGAGCGGCAGGAAATCGAAGAGCAGGCGCACGTGCTCAAGCGTTTCGATGTCGTTCTCGTAGGCTGCGTCGGCGACGGAGGACTTTTTCGTGTGCGTGCCCGCACCGCCGAGTTCTTCGGCCGTGACGATCTCGTTGGTCACGGTCTTTACGACGTCGGGCCCGGTCACGAACATGTAGGACGAGTCACGCACCATGAAGATGAAGTCGGTCATGGCCGGCGAATAGACGGCGCCGCCGGCGCAGGGCCCCATGATGACCGAAATCTGCGGGATGACGCCCGAGGCTTCGGCATTGCGGCGGAAGACCTCGGCATAGCCGGCAAGGGAAGCCACGCCTTCCTGGATGCGGGCGCCGCCCGAGTCGTTGAGGCCGATGACCGGCGCGCCGTTGCGAACAGCCATATCCATGATCTTGCAGATCTTCTGCGCATGCGTTTCCGACAGCGAACCGCCGAGCACCGTAAAGTCCTGGGAGAAGACATAGACCTGGCGGCCATTGATTGTGCCCCAGCCGGTGACGACGCCGTCGCCCGCGACCTTCTGGCCTTCCATGCCGAAGTCGACGCAGCGGTGCGTGACGTACATGTCGTATTCTTCGAAGGAGCCTTCATCGAGCAGCACCTCGATGCGTTCGCGCGCCGTCAGCTTGCCTTTGCCGTGCTGGGCGTCGATCCGCCGCTGGCCGCCGCCGGCTCTTGCTTCCGCCCTGCGGGCTTCGACCTGTTCTAATATGGCGCGCATGGTGCCCTCCCGATTTTTTGATGCCCGGCTTTTTCAACGATTGTGCAGAGGCGCTTCGAGCTTCGCAATAGCGTCGAAGACGGCATGGAAAAACGTCTCTTCATGTGCAAATGTGAAATAGATTATTTTGTGAAACGTAAATTGCAAAGTTGCAAACATGGCGATCGGCAAGCTCTACATCGGCCGCAAGGTCAGGGAACTGCGGGAAGCGAACAAGGCGACGCAAGGTCAGTTCGCTGAACGCATCGGTATTTCCACCAGCTATCTCAACCAGATCGAAAACAACCAGCGGCCGGTTTCGGCGGCGGTGCTTTTGGCGCTCGCCGAAAAATTCCAGATCGACATCTCCGAGCTTTCGACCGGGGAGGGCGATCGCCTGCTTTCGGCGCTCTCCGAAGCGCTCAGCGACCCCCTGTTCGAGACCTATTCGGCGAGCCTGCAGGAGCTGAAGCTCGTTGCCCAGAACGCGCCAGGCCTGGCGCATGCGCTGATCACCTGCCACCAGGCCTACCGCCGCAACAGCGAACAGCTTGCGAGCATCGACGACACCATCGGCCGCGGCGGCCCCTTCGTCGAAACGACGCCCTATGAGGAAGTGCGCGACTTCTTCCATTTCGTCGACAACTACATCCACGAGATTGATATACTCGCGGAGCGCCTGGCGAGCGAACTCGGGCTCGGCGAAGGCGACAATCATGCAGCGCTTGCAAGCTATCTGGAGCAGCGCCATGGCGTCCGTGTTGTGCGCGGTGCTGCCGGCGACGAGGCGATCCGTCGCTTCGATCCGCGTGCCCGTATCCTGACGCTCAATCCTTACGCGCCGCCAGCGACGCGCGACTTTCAGATCGCCCTGCAGATCGCCCAGCTTCATGCCCGCGAGGAGATCGACCGGGTGGCCGGCAGCGCCGGTTTCCGCACGGAAGAGGCCTATGAGATCTGTCGCATCGGCCTGCAGAACTATTTCGCCGGTGCGCTCATCTTGCCCTATCAGGCGTTCTCAAAAGCCGCCCGCGACTTGCGGCACGATATCGAGCTGCTCGCCGCCCGTTTCGGCGCGTCATTGGAGCAGGTCTGTCACCGCCTTTCGACCTTGCAACGGCCGGGGCAGAAGGGCATTCCGATCTTCTTTGCCCGCATCGATCGCGCCGGCAACATCACCAAGCGCCATAGCGCCGCGAAGCTGCAATTCGCCCGCTTCGGTGCCGCCTGTCCGCTTTGGAACGTGCACCAGGCCTTCGAGACTCCGGGCAGAATCATCCGGCAACTCGCCGAAACGCCTGACGGCGTGCGCTACCTCTGTCTCGCCACCCAGATCACCAAGGGTGGCGGCGGTTTTCGCGCCGCGCAGCCGCGTTATGCGCTGGCACTCGGCTGCGAGATCTCCTACGCCGATGCTTTCGTCTATGCCGACGACATGGATCTCGGCAACCGCGCCGCCTTCGATCCGATCGGCATTTCCTGTCGCATCTGCGAGCGCACGAAATGCGCCAGCCGCGCCGTACCGCCATTGAAGCGTCGCCTGATTGTGGATCATGACTTACGCGGCGCTCTGCCGTATCGTCTAAGTGAGAACTGATTGGGCTTGTCTGTTCATTTTTGAACAGACCCTGTGAGAAGTTGCATATGGGCCTGCCGGAGGTTTGGTGTAACTAGGCCCTAATTGCTCGACTATGCGGTCAGGGAGGACATGCATATGGATTTTCGCCTGTCGGAGGAACAGGAGGCCATTCGTCAGATGGCGCTCGATTTCGCCCGCGACGAGATTGCCCCTCACGCGATCGACTGGGATCAGCAGAAGCATTTTCCGGTCGACACTTTGCGCGGCGCCGCCGCACTCGGCATGGCCGGCATCTACGTCCGTGACGATGTCGGCGGCACGGGCCTGACCCGGCTAGACGCTGCGATCATCATCGAGGCGTTGGCGACCGGCTGCCCCGCCGTCGCCTCCTTCATGTCGATCCACAATATGTGCGCCGGCATGATCGACCGTTATGGCACCGACGAGCAGCGCCAGCGGCTGCTGCCCAAGCTTTTGACTATGGACGTGCTCGCGAGCTACTGCCTGACCGAGCCCGGTTCCGGTTCGGATGCGGCGGCGCTGAAGACAAAGGCGGTCAAGGAAGGCGACAGCTATGTGCTGACCGGCCAGAAACAGTTCATCTCCGGCGCCGGTGAATCCGGCCTCTATGTGATCATGGCGCGCACCGGCGAAGACGGCCCCAAGGGGATCTCGACCTTCATCGTCGAGAAGGATGCGCCGGGCCTGACCTTCGGCGCCAACGAGAAGAAGATGGGCTGGCACGTGCAGCCGACCCGCGCCGTCATGCTCGACGGCGTGCGCGTACCCGCTGAAAATCGCCTCGGCGGCGAAGGCGACGGCTTCAAGATCGCCATGGGCGGGCTCGATGGCGGTCGCTTGAACATCGCCGCCGCGTCGCTCGGCGGTGCTCAATCGGCCTTCGAAAGGGCGCTGGCCTACGTTCAGGAGCGGCGCGCCTTTGGCAAGGCGATCGGCGAATTCCAGGCGCTACAGTTCCGTCTCGCCGACATGGCGACCGATCTCGAAATCGCCCGCACTTTCCTTTGGCGTGCCGCTTCGGCGCTCGATGCGGGCGACCCGGAAGCGACGAAGCTCTGCGCCATGGCCAAGCGCTTCGTCACCGACCGCTGCTTCGCCGTCGCCAACGACGCGCTGCAGCTTCATGGCGGCTATGGCTATCTCGCCGATTATGGCGTCGAGAAGATTGTCAGGGACCTTCGGGTGCACCAGATCCTGGAAGGCACCAACGAGATCATGCGCCTCATCGTGGCGCGTTCGCTTATCGGCCGGAAATAGGCCAGAAACGGGAAAGACCGCTCATGGAAATGCAGACGCCAGCACCGGAAGTGATCGTCGAGCGCCAGGGCGCGGTCGGCCGGATCCGGTTGAACCGCACGCGCGCGCTGAACAGCCTCAACGTGCCGATGATCCGGTTAATCGCGGCGGCCCTGACCGAATTCGAGAACGATCCGGCGGTCGCTGCCGTGCTTGTCACCGGCGAGGGCGAGCGCGGGCTTTGCGCCGGCGGCGATATCCGCATGATCTATGAAAGCGGCCGCGAGCGGCCGGAGGAGGGCGCCCAGTTCTGGCGCGAGGAGTTCGTCGTCAACAGCCGCATCTCCGGCTACCGCAAGCCCTATATCGCCATCATGGACGGCATCGTCATGGGCGGTGGCGTCGGAATCTCCGCCCACGGCAGCCATAGGATCGTTACCGAGCGCACCAGGCTTGCAATGCCCGAAACCGGCATCGGTTACTTCCCGGATGTCGGGGCCACCTGGCTTTTGCCGAAGGCGCCCGGTGAATTCGGCACCTATCTCGGTCTCACCGGCCGGGACATCGTTGCTGCCGACGCGATCCTTGCGCGGCTCGCGGACAGTTTTGTCGCTGCGGACAAGCTGGAAGCCTTGATCGCTGATCTCGCCGCACTTGCGCCGAGCGCGGGCAGCGCGGATGTCGACGGCGTGATTGCCAAGCATGCCTCGGAAGCTCCGGCAACGCCGCTTCAAGGCCATCTTGCCCTGATTGACCGTTGCTTTGCCTTCGATACGATCGAAGAGATCCTAGCGGCGCTCGAAGCCGATGGTTCCGATTTTGCCAGGGAGACGCTCGCGCTCTTGAACTCCCGTTCCGCGCTCAGCATGAAGCTGACGCTCGATCTCCTGCGCGCCGGCCGCCGCAGTGCTTCGCTGAACGAATGCCTTGAGCGCGAATACTCCGCGACGCTCGGCATGCTCGCCAATCCCGATTTCTACGAGGGCGTGCGTGCCGCTGTGATCGACAAGGACCGCAATCCGAAATGGTCGGTTGGACTTGCCGACGTGACGCCCGATAGGCTCGCGCGATTTGCGCGCAAAGATCACCCGCCACTGTTCTAGCGCCTGAGGATGGGGCGCAGTTCGGTTTTGGCCGAGTTTCAATGCGAGGAGGAATGACATGACGAAGATCGCCTTTATCGGGCTCGGCAATATGGGCGGTCCGATGGCCGCCAATCTGGTGAAGGCGGGACACGCGGTCACAGGCTTCGACCTGTCTGAGGCTTCGCGCAACGCCGCGGCGAAGACCGGCGTTTCCGTCGCCGGCTCGATAGCACATGCGGTGCGCGGTGCTGAATGCGTCATCACCATGCTGCCGGCCGGCGCCCATGTCCTCTACGTCTGGGATGAACTTCTCGGCTTCGTCGATCCGGGCACGCTCCTGATCGACAGTTCGACGATAGACGTCGATAGCGCCCGGAAAGCTCATATGCTCGCCGAAAAGATCGGCTGCCCCTCGCTCGACGCACCGGTTTCCGGTGGCACCGGTGGTGCTGCGGCTGGCACCTTGACCTTCATGGTCGGCGGCAGCGACGAGGCTTTTTCGCGCGGCAAGCCGCTACTCGACGCTATGGGCAAGAAAATCGTCCATTGCGGAGGTGGGGGCGCCGGTCAGGCGGCGAAGATCTGCAACAACATGATCCTCGGCATTTCCATGGCCGGTGTCTGCGAAGCTTTCGTGCTGGCCGAGCGTCTCGGCCTGTCGCACCAGGCACTGTTTGACGTGGCTTCTACGTCGTCCGGCCAGTGCTGGTCGCTGACGACCTATTGCCCGGTGCCGGGCCCGGTTCCGACCTCGCCCGCCAACAACGAGTATAAGCCGGGCTTTGCCGCAAGCCTGATGCTCAAGGACCTGAAGCTGTCGCAGCAGGCAGCGAGTGCCGCTGGTGCGACGACGCCGATGGGCGCGCAGGCCGCGCAGCTCTATTCGATGTTCGAGAAACTCGGCCATGGTGGCGAGGATTTTTCGGCGCTGATCCGTCTGTTGCGCGGGAACGACGAGGCCAAGGCCGGTTAATTCATCCCGTGCCGATCGATTTCCGCCCGTTTACGCGGGCGGAAAGCGGCCGCTGCTGCCTGTGGATAGAAATAGCGTTTAATTTCAATGTGTTGTGCGATTTACGTCGGGCCCATGAAAATCCCTGTTGACGTGTCGGAGGCTGGGGGTCTATAAGCCCGATCACTGACGAGGGCGGCGGCGCTGCTGGCGACGACGACCTTCGCTCTAGAGTTTCCTGGTTGGCTTGGTGCTGATTGAGGGGTTCGGGACGAGAGTTCTGGGCTTTATGGAAACGGTTTGACGGACGGTGCGTTCGTCGGTTTTTTGACAATTGAATATAGAGAAAGAGAAACGTGGGCGGCGGAGCTCGTGAGGAACCTTTAGGGGTTCTTTCGGAAAGAGACTTTGGCGGTCACGTTTTAACAAGAGACTACACCTGTTTTCTCGATGGCGATCTTTGGATTGTTGTTGATTGAAGACAAGGTGTGAGTTCTCGTCGATTCAGAACGTGACGTAATGCCA
>NZ_JACVAO010000023.1:0-95725 GCF_014851885.1 Ensifer sp. ENS02
ATTTCTCCTCGCGAGCCTACGGGATCGTTGGCGACGAGGTGGTGCCGCTGCTCACCATCATGTTCATTGCATATGTGGCCTATTACGGGCTGCAGCTCTTCATGGGAACCGCCCGCGTCAGCGTCGCCGAGATCATCGGCCGCGTGACCCGTATGCTGATCATCCTTGCGCTGGTCAGGGAGTGGGACTACTTCAATACGCTTTTCTACTCTTGGATGAACGACACGCCGGAAGATGTCGGCCGCGCGATCCTGACCGCCACGGGAACCGGTATCACGGAACCGACGAACGGCCTGTCGATGATCTGGAGAACGGCCAACGAGGCGGCTTCTGCATTCGCTGAGCAGTCCGGTTACTTCTCGGTGCTACCGTCTATGGTCGGGTTTCTGATCATGTTTGCGGTGGCGGTTTTCATTGCCGTGGCGCTGGCGATCCTGCTGCTTGCCAAGGTGATGATGTGGGTCCTGATCGGGACCGCGCCAATTTTCATCGGCTGCATGCTGTTCGAGCAGACGAGAGGTTTGGGCGTCGCATGGTTCCAGCAGGTATTGATGTATGCGCTGATTCCGCTGTTCGTTTATGTCGTGGCGGCATTCCTGATCGCAGCTATGGACCCGGAATTGACGAAGGTCAGCAACGCCGCAAACCAAAGACGCCTTCAGCTTAGCGACA
Organism: Ensifer sp. ENS02; assembly: GCF_014851885.1. Lineage (NCBI taxonomy): Bacteria > Pseudomonadati > Pseudomonadota > Alphaproteobacteria > Hyphomicrobiales > Rhizobiaceae > Ensifer > Ensifer sp. ENS02. Next base: position 673 of record NZ_JACVAO010000023.1, read on the forward strand.
TTTCCGCCTTCCTGTTGCTCTGTGCAGCAGGCGCGTTTGTCCTCTTCAACATTCAGGTTCTCGCGCAAGGCATTACTGGCGGTGTTGCCGCCGGCGTCGGCAACGTTGCGCGCACTATCGGCCGATATGCCGGCATATCCGCGCCGATATCCGCCCTGTCGGGTGGGCAAAAGCTAGCGGGAGCCGTTGGCAACGCGGGCATGCAGGCAAGAGCGCGAACGCAAGAAGGCATGAAAACCAATATTCGAAACGCCGCTGCTGAGGCGATGCAGAACCGCATCAGCAACAACAGCACGCCTCGCTGAGGCGCGAACGTAAGGGCTAGGTTTAAGGGCTAGACGAATGGCAGATACGAATGAAGCAGTTCTTCGGACCTATTTTCAGGACGGCGATCGCTGGGAGCAGGAAATCGTAAAGAAGGCCAAGCGATCGCGCGCGCTCGCATGGTTCGTCACGACGATTTTCGGTGCGATAACCTTGCTGTCATTGACGGCGCTGGTCATGCTCGTGCCGCTGAAAAGTTTCGAACCGTACATCGTCGAGGTCGACAAAAACACCGGCTATATGGAGGTCAAGACCGGGCTCACGAAGTCAGCAAACCTCACGGATCAACAAGCGGTCACTCAGGCCAACGTCGTACGCTACATTCGTTCGCGTGAAGGCTATGATCCCTTTGCCATTGAGCAGAATTTCGGCATTGCCGCACTGCTCTCGACGGGAGATGCGGCCCGGGAGCTTCAGGAGCTCTATAGTGCGGCAAATCCGAACAACCCGGCCAGGGCCCTGGGAAAGAACAAGAGTGTCACCGTCGATATCAAGTCCGTGACCTTCTCCAATGCGAGTACGGCCCTGGTGCGGTTTTCGACGACCGAGAAATCCGACACCGACTCCATCACACGGCATTTTATTTCGGTCGTCCGCTATCGCTATACGGACACCCCGGCGACCAATGAATGGCGCTTCGAAAACCCGTTGGGCTTCCAGGTCTATAACTACCGGCGCGACCAAGAGACGGTGACACCCGGAGGCGAAAAATGATCACGCGCCTCCTGCTTTCTGCGGCCTTCACGGCCGGTATGTTGACTCACGTCCACGCTGCGCAGGCACCACGGCCGGGCTCGCTCGATTCGCGTGTCACCAGCGTCGTCTACCAGTCCAACAATGTGGTGAAGGTTTCTGCCACCTACGGCATCTCCACCATGATCATCTTTGATGAGGACGAAAAATTCGAAACGATCTCGCTCGGCGACACCGATAGTTGGCAAGTTGCCCCCTCCGAGAAGGGCAATATTCTGTTCGTCAAGCCGATCGCGAAGAACGTCGCCACCAACATGAACGTCGTGACCAGCAAGAGGATCTATTTCCTCGAGCTCAACGACCATGCGCCGACCGACGGCAAACAGGTCTTCGGCATCCGGTTCGTCTACCCAGAGAAGGACCTGAACGCCTCGCTCCGCAAGGAGGCGGAGTACCGGGCGGCGAACCCGAATATGGCGAATATCGACAAGGCAAACGTCAACATCGACTATTCGTTTTCCGGCGACCCATCGCTGAAGCCTACGATGATCTTCGACGACGGGAAAAAGACCTTCTTCAAGTTCGGCAGCCGCGTGCCGGCGATTTTTGCCGTACAGTCGGATTTTTCCGAGACGCTGCGCAATTTCCGCAAGGAGGGCGAATACATCGTCGTCGATGGTGTCGCGACACAATATACGCTCCGCGACGGCAACCAGTGGACCTGCATCTTCAACCTTCGCAAGCCTGACTTCGGCGCTCCGGATCCGGACATTCTCGGTCCGGCTCATGACACCAAGGCGACGAAACGTAGGAGGAGCGGCAACTAATGAAGCGCAGCCCCGAACTTGAGGCCATGACGACGGCCGACGAAACGGCGATCAGCAATCGGAATGCTGGACGAAATCAAACTCTCGGCATGGCCGCCCTTCTCTTGGGTGGCGCTGTGGCAGCCTATTTTGTCCTTGCGACGGCTGGCGAAAAGCCGCGTGATGTCGCCGACAGCGACGAGGAGTTTCAGACGACGACTTTTCGGCCACCGTCCTTTGTCCGCGACGAAGAGAAGCCGGAACCGGAGCCCGAACAAGAAGTCATCAACCTGCCAACGCCTCCGGAAGTGGTAGAGGAAACCGTCGATACGACCGAGTTCAAGGTTCCAGCGCCGCCAGAGGTCGTCGAACAAACGCCCGAAGCCGCGCCGGTCGAAGAGTTTCCCGAGCGGTATAAATCGGGCCTGATTTCGCTCGACCAGAAAGGAAACGGGAGCGGGAACGGCAGCCTGACAGGCGAAGACGATACCGGATTGACGGTTGCCGGCGAGGACCGCAACAGCAAGTACCTGGCTGCGGCTGCGGGCCTCGCGGACCGAACCGCCAAGGCCCGGCAGATCGAGCGCATCGATGCGATGATACCGGAGGGAACCTTGATCCCCGGAATCCTCGAGACGGCCATCAACAGCGATCTGCCCGGCCAGATCCGCGCCATCACCTCCCAGGATGTCTATTCCTTCGACGGCCGGCGTGTTTTGATCCCGACCGGAACGCGCCTCATTGGCGAATATCAGTCGGAGGTGACCCGCGGACAAAAACGCATCTTCGTCATCTGGACCAGGCTTATTCGCGATGATGGCGTTTCCGTGCGCCTCAACTCGATCGGCACGGACAGCCTGGGCCGGTCTGGCTTGACCGGTCATGTCGACAACAAGTTCCGCGAACGGTTCGGAGCGTCGATCATGCTCTCTATCGTCGGCGGCGCTGCCAGCTATCTGACCGGATATGGCAGTCAGGAAGCATCCAACAACAGCGACGATGCCGCACGGGGCGAAGAGATCGCGCGGGAGACCATCGCGCAGACCTTCAGCGACATGGCGAATACGGTTCTCAGTGAAAACCTCCGTATTCCTCCCACGATCAGCGTCAGCCAAGGCGAGCGAATCTTTGTCTACGTGCGCCAGGACCTCGATTTCAGCGCCATGTACGACGATCCGGTCACCGAAGCGATGAAGGAGATCCGACGTGAACGTCGCGGCAGGTAACACGATCAAACGCGATCCGCACTACTTCCTCAATCGCGCCCTCGAACCGATCAAGCAATTCCTGGATGACCCGAAGGTGGTCGAAATAGCCGTCAATAAGCCGGGCCACGTTTATGTGGAGCGGTTCGGGGCCGATCATATGGAGCACCATTTGATCGACGCCCTGACGGCCGATGAAATCCAGAACATCGGCGAGCGTGTTGCAGCGGCGACCAACCAGTTTATCAGCCGTTCCAAGCCGATCCTCAGCGCCGCACTTCCAACCGGCGAACGGATTCAGATCGTCCTGCCGCCGGCCGCCCCAGACGGTGGAACGATCTCGATCCGCAAGCAGGTGGTGAATAACTTCACGCTTGAGGAGTATCGCGACAACGGTTCGCTCGAAAAAGTATCTGTGGCCGTCGGCGGCCTCAGCGACATCGACCGGGAGCTGATCGGGCATCTGCGCGCCAGCCGGATTTACGATTTCATCCATACCGCCATCATTCAACGGGTTTCTATCCTGATCAGCGGCGGCACGTCATCTGGCAAGACGACCTTCCTCAACGCCTGCCTGAAGAGTGTGGATCCACATGAGCGGATCATCACGCTCGAGGACACACGCGAGCTCTTCCCGCCTCAGGCGAACACGGTTCACATGATTGCGTCGAAGGGTGACCAGGGCACCGCAGACGTGACCATTCAAAACCTGCTCGAGTCGTCGTTGCGCATGCGTCCAGATCGTCTGTTCGTCGGCGAAATTCGGGGCGCGGAGGCGTTCTCCTTCCTGCGCGCGATCAACACCGGGCATCCGGGCAGTATGTCCACAGTTCACGCCGATACCCCGATGGGTGCCTATGAACAGCTCGCCATGATGATGCAGCAAGCCGGCATGTCGGCGGGTTTTTCCAAGCAGGATCTCATGTCCTATATCCAGATGGTGATCCCGATCGTCATCCAGCTCCGCCGTGACGGCGGCAAGCGCGGCGTCTCCGAAATCTTCTTTGCTCGGGATGAAGCATGACCAAGGGGCTCCAGGCCTTCTACCTGCTCTTTTGCGTCGGGATAGCATTCGTTGTCTGGATGCTCGGGTACGGCCTGGGTCTTCAGGTCTTCTATAAAGACGGGCGGGTTCTCGAAGAGACGATAACGAGCAACCCCTTTGTTCCCATTCAGCAGTTCTGGATTTACCGCACTAGCCCTGCCCTGCAGAAGGTCGCGCTTGGCTCGATGGTGCCGGCGCTGATCGTCGCCGGCCTGGCCGCCTATATCGGCCTGAAACCGACGAGCAGCCCCTTGGGAGATGCGGCGTTTCAGGACATTGCCTCGCTTCGGCGCGGCAAGTGGTTCCGTAAACAGGGCCATATCTTCGGACGCATAGGGCGCAGCATTCTCCGCACCAAGGACGATCGGCATCATCTGATCATCGGCCCTACCCGCTCCGGTAAGGGCGCGGGCTATGTCATCCCGAACGCGCTGATGCACGAAGGCTCGATGATCGTCACCGACCTCAAGGGCGAGGTTTTCAAGGCGACCTCGGGCTATCGACGCCACAATGGTAGCCAGGTCTTTTTGTTCGCGCCTGGTTCGGAAAAGACCAATCGCTATAACCCGCTCGATTTTGTACGGCCTGAGCGCGGCAATCGCACCACTGACATTCAAAACATTGCCAGCATTTTGGTGCCTGAAAATACGGAATCGGAAAACTCCGTCTGGCAGGCGACGGCGCAGCAAGTCCTTGCCGGCGTGATCAGCTACATCACCGAAAGCCCCTTCTATAAGGATCGGCGCAACCTCGGCGAGGTCAATTCCTTCTTCAGCAGCGGTGTCGATCTCCAGGCACTGATGAAGTACATCAAGGAAAAAGAGCCCTACCTGTCGAAGTTCACCGTCGAAAGCTTCAATTCCTATATCGCTCTATCCGAACGCGCGGCCGCCTCGGCGCTTCTGGATATCCAGAAGGCCATGCGGCCTTTCAAAAATGAGCGGATCGTCGCGGCAACTAATGTCACCGACATGGATTTGCGCGCGATGAAGCGCCGGCCGATGTCAATCTATTTGGCGCCGAACATCACCGACATAACCCTGTTGCGCCCTCTCCTCACTCTGTTCGTGCAGCAAGTGATGGACATCCTCACGCTCGAGCACGATCCCAGTTCCCTTCCCGTCTATTTCCTCCTCGACGAGTTCCGGCAGTTGAAGCGGATGGACGAAATCATGACAAAGATGCCCTATGTGGCCGGCTATAACATCAAGCTCGCCTTCATCATCCAGGACCTGAAAAACCTCGACGAGATCTATGGCGAAACCTCCCGGCATTCGCTGCTCGGCAATTGCGGCTATCAACTCGTCCTCGGCGCCAACGACCAGGCCACGGCCGAATATGCGTCGCGGGCGCTCGGAAAGCGCACGATCCGCTACCAGTCGGAGTCGCGCACGATCGAATTGTTGGGTCTGCCCCGCCGCACGAAGGTAGAGCAGATTCGCGAACGTGATCTGATGATGCCGCAGGAAGTCCGGCAAATGCCTGAGAACAAGATGATTTTGCTCATCGAAGGGCAAAGGCCGATCTTCGGGGAAAAGCTCAGGTTCTTCCAAACGCAGCCGTTCAAGTCGGCGGAAGCATTTTCGCAGGCCAACATCCCGCAGGTGCCGGAGGTCGAATATCTGCCTCCAAAACCCGTTCCGGCCACGACCCCGGAATATGCCAAGGGTGGCGAGCCTTCCGTCGAAATGCCCTCGCCGGTGCCCATGAAAGAAGAGAAGCCGGCCGCGGCCGCGACGATCGAGCCGGTTGCCGCAAAGCAGGACGTGGCCGCAGTCGAGAAGACTGCGCCACCCGCCAAGCGAACCGTCAACAAAAAGGCGCTGCGACCAAAGCCAAAACCGTCGCCTGCGAAGACGGAGATGGAAGCGTCCGCAAGCCTTGCCGCCATGGAGGCCCGGATAAAGGCGGTTGAGGAGGGCCTGACACCAAGGGCTGCACAGCTCAAAGCAACGGTCGAAACGAAGGTCGAAAAGCTCGGCGATAAATCACCGACTACGCGCCGCAATTACATGGACATCTTCAACACGACGATTCCTGATCCCGTCGAGGTTGGGGTGGCAGCCGAATACTGATCAGGGATTAAAATCGGGGAACCAATGGGGGACTGGTGGTGGCGAAATCGATGCTGTATCTCTTTGCGCTTGCCGGAGAGAGCCGCGACAGCGTTGCGTGCCTACCGGCAGGCGGAGGCGCACTTTCACGCGCTTCAAGAACGGAAGAATGCGCTGGATGCCGAAGAGCGGGTCATTCTGCATATATGGGCGGTGAAACTATCGAAGGCTTCACTCAGCCCGGAAGATTGCGAAGGTTTCCGAGCCGCATATCGGTCGCTTGGAGAGCGGCGCCTAGAGCTTTTCGAGCCTTGGCACGACGCCAACGCGGACTTGGTATCTACTCATGAACAGGCGAAGTGCTTATTGCAAGAAATCGGATCAGGTCTCCGCGAGACGCCTGATGTGTCACGTTGCGTGCCCACAGGCAACATCGTAACAGAGAAGGGACAGTAGGCGGCGTGGCGCATTCCATTGGCCGCGCATCCTATTTGAGGTCATGATGTCCCATAAACCGCAGACCAAGACGCCAAATGCCATTGATGTTCATGTCGGCAGCCGTATCCGCTTGCAGCGCACGCTCAAGGGAATGAGCCAGACGACACTGGCCGAAGGGCTCGGCGTTACTTTCCAGCAGGTCCAGAAATACGAGAAGGGCACAAATCGGGTCGGCTCGAGCCGGCTACAGGCCATTGCCAGCATTCTCGGCGTCCCGGTTGCCTGGTTTTTCGAGGAGGGTCCTGTGAGCTCTTCGACTTCGCAAGGGTCGGAGGCGGGAGCCGGCAGGGAAATCACGCAGTTCCTGAACTCCGTCGAGGGGCTGTCGCTCAATCGCGCTTTTGTGAAGATTCAGGACGACAAGATCCGACGGAAAATCGTTGACGTGGTTAAAGCGCTGGCAAGAGAGCCTTCGGAGTAAGACCGGAATCTATCTGTCAGCCGATGCACCACGACGTCGATCGCCTCGTAGCTTTCCGGCGGTTGCCGCTCGACCGTGGAGAATTATTGGGAGCGGTCAGTGTCGATCACCGGCGTATGAGGTCGGCATGCTTCATGCCGACCTGGACAAATAAGCCGGCCTTAGAACGGCCAGAAGCTTCCCAAGTAGGTTGCTGTCTCGTTTACCCATGCCAAGGTGTCGCGATACCAGGCCGTAACGGTTTCCAAGGCCACCTGGACGCAGCCGAGAAAAAACACAAACAGGATAACGACGGCAAAGAACTTACCAAACCCTTCGTCGCCTTTCGGGTCATTGGTCTGGATAACGTATTGTTGCCGGTTATCGTTCAACATATCTCTTAACGGTCCCGATCGTCGCGGTCGCGTTCCCTCTGTTCCATTTGTTCCCGCTCAAGCTCCTCGAGACGAGGAACGTGCTGTTGGGCGGGATCAGTCCGTGTCGTCTCTCCGCTACGCTGTGCGGCTTCCCGATCCTTATTTAACCGATCTTGCAGGCGATTTGTAGCATCGACGGTGGAAGCCAGGTCGTGAGCTTCCCGCGCGTCGTTATCGACCGGCGTCCGCTCCTCTTCTTCGGCACGCAAATCGCGCTGCTGCTCGTCGACGGCCTCTGCAGTCGAAGTCCCCTTATCCCTTGCCTCAGACGGACGATCGGCATTGTTTTCCACCTGATCGATTGCGCGTTGCAGTTCGGGATCCTGTTCGGCAACCTCTCGAAGGTAACTGTTGCCGTCGATCGCCATTTGCGCGGCCCGCTCCACCGCCTGATCAAGCCCGGCCTGCATTGCCTTTCTACCGTCAGCCGAAAACTCGCCGGCCTCGATCCGATCAAGCCCGTCGCGGTAGTGGTCGATGTTGATCATGGCTTCATTGCCGGCCTCGACGACAGCCTCGCCGTGTTTGGCGACCGCAGCATCCCATGGCTCGTTGACCGGATCGCTGGGCTCGTCGCGCGCCTCTTGCCCGCCCTGCTCCGCCAACGCATCCTTGCGTTGTTCGTAGAGTTCGACCAGCTCCCGCTTCTGATTGACGAAGTCTCGCGCCAGGCCCGCGACCTCATCAAAGTCGGCCCGGTCATCCGGAGCTACGGTGCGCTCCAGTTTGAACAACGCCGTTTCGACCTTCTTCTCATAGGCCTCAAACTCTGCTCGTGACGTTTCGCGCAATTCTTGACCCTCCAAAACCATTTCCTGCAATGTAACCAAATTGGCGCGGAAATTCGATCCGAAATCTGCATGAATGACGCTGGCACTTGCCTCCGTCGTTGCCGCTGAAAGCCCGGTTTCCAAGTATTCTCGGTGCTGTGTAGCATAGGCAACGGTCTGACGATCACCACTCGCCCGCGCAACCTTCTGCCACGATTCCTGCGCCTTTATGATGTACTGCCGGCTCCGGTCGCTCTTCGCAGACGTGCGCCGGCCGCTGCGCTTGGCGTCGTACCGCGCCTGTGCCGGTTCGCTCGTTCCGACATGCTCCGTGCGACCCTCGCGACTCACCGGCCGAACCTGCGTGCGTGTGAATGCCGGCGGACTGGCGAACTCGCGCCGATCGGTCATTTCCATCTCAATGCCGTGTTGCCGCGCCTTCTCGGCCATGACCGATCGCCATTCGCGGAACACGGCCGGCGTCGTCTCTATGCGATCGCCGGAATCCGATTTCATGGCGATGATCGCATGCGCATGGACATGCGGTCGCTTACCCCCTTCCCCTGCCTCTTTCGGGTCGCTGGCGGGATCGTGCATGGCGAAGACGTAGCGATGGCCCGCAAACTGATGGGCCAAGAAGTCGCGTGCAGCCCCCTCGAATGCCGCCACGTCCGTTCCGGCCCGCGTCGACATGATGACGTGCATCACGTCGCGGCTCTTTCGGCTGTGCAGCTCGCCGCGCCATTCCTTCTGCACCAGATCGCCGGCCGCCTTCTCGTCCGAGACTGGCCGGCCGCGGTCGTCGCGAACGTCCTGATGCTGCTCGACCAGGCCGCGCACACGGCTGGCGCCGAACTCGACGCCATTCCCGTACCCATGAAACGAGAACGTCGCGCCGGCCACGCTGGCGGCCGCACTGGCGTCATGCCGGCCCTGGACGATGCCGGCAGCTTTGGCGTCTCCTGTCAGCCGCTCCCCCTGCCCGCTTCTGAGGACCACGAGCCCCGAAACGGATATTGAACCGTCCTCTACCTTCTCTACGACATAGGCATAGCGGCGATCGCCAAAGCCGCTCGATAACGTGCTGCGCACCAACTCATGCAAGCCGTCGTCGGACGTAAGGCCAGAAACCGCTATCTCGACGCTGAAGCTCCCGATGTCGCGGCTTTCGGCGCGATTCTGGAAAAGATGTTCCCAATCACCGCGCACCCGGGCCAATTCCTCGCGGCCCTCAAGGATCCTGCCGTTTTCGTCCTCAACCTTCAGCTCCCCGGATCGGGACACGTAGTTCAGCATCGCCCCAACGCGCGCTCCGCCCCCGTAAGATGCCATTTTGACAACGGCCGGCTGGCTTCCCTTGGCGACGGCGGCAAGCCTCGCCTCCATCGGCCGGCTTGCCGCCGTCGCCGGTATGGTCTGCGTTCGAGGAGCCCTACGGCTTTTCGATCCAGCGCCCCCTCCGAGAGAAGCGCCACCAGAACCTCCTCCACCGCCAGCGCCGAGTTGCGCCAATTGTCTGAGGCGCTTGCGCATTTCTTCCTCGGCCGCGGCACCACGTCCACCCGACGCCAACTCATGCAACAGCGCTGCGCGCCGCTGCTCCCATTCGTTGGTGAATGCGCCGAAGAAGATTTCCAAGGGCTACTTCTCCCCCCGGCGCTGATATCCAGCCCGTCGAGACAAAGAGCGAAGCTCGCTCATCACCGCCGCCTGAATCCGTTGCACGTTCTCAAGGTTGATATTCAGCTCGCTTGGATGGACGCCCCGGCCACTGTTGAGCGCCCTTGCGACCTGATTGAGGTTGATACCGATCATCCGCATGTCTTCGAGTAGCGCCGCCATCACCAGGCGGTCATCGCCCGTCAGGATCGGGCGAACGCCCGCGCCCTCCAAGAGCAAAGACCGGAAAAAGCTGGATACGGTCATTCTCGCTTCCTCGGCCGCCTTCTCGATCGCCGCGTGTTCGTCGCCCGTAACGCGAACATGCACGGTTCGATCTTTCTTCACTGGCTCCAAGGGAGCGTTGAATTTCCCGTCATCCATATGGCCTTTGGCCCCCTACTGGCGCTTGCGACAGTCGATCGAGGGCTCGTCCCTCGATTGCGGAAAAGGGCGTAGCACATTTTTCCGTATCCTGCCAATCTCAATAGAGGGAAATGCAACCAAATCACTTCGAGGGGACCTTCGCTCCGCTCGGTAGTTTTGTTTTTTCGAACCGCGCCTGCGGCCGGGTCGTTTAACGTGGGAACGCTCACCAGGGTTCACCTCGGAAATCCGCTTCTGAAGGCCTTTGTCCGCCCCTCGTACTCAGCCGCAAGGGACGCTTCGCTCTTCGCCCTTGCGGCTTCCGTGCGAGCGTCGGTGACGGCCTTGCGCGGCTCCAGGGTTCACTCTTCCACCGGCGGGGCTTGATTGACGCCGCACCAATCGCCGCGTCCTGTCCCAATAATATGGACGTCTCGTGTTGATTAGTCACACGAGTTAGCGACATGAAAAGTGCCACACGATGTGAACGTGGCTTAACATGTTAGATTGACCACATCGTATGATTGCGGCATGTTGTCCCGTCATGTGAGCGATTGTTCGCATCGTGCTGAAATATCATTTGAACGAGCCGCTCAAACACACGCTCTAGGTCAGCGAAAGGAGTCAGCACGCATGCCTTTATGTCTCTCTGCCGTAAGCGGCAAAGGTGGAGCGGGGAAGACTACGGCGGTAATATTGATTGCCGGAGAATATGCGCTTCAGGGAAAGCGCGTCCTTCTCATTGACGCGGACGGACGCCAAAACCTGCAGGAATGGTGGAAGCGCTGTGAGGCAAAGGACAACCTGCCAGACAACATCGACCTTATTACCGCAGCCCGCCAGACGACCATTCAGCAGCTCCTGGAAAACGATGCGACCAAGTACGACGTCGTCTTGATGGACTCGCCCGGCCAGGACACTGTTCTACGGGACACCATCATTGCCGGCTCTCATCTTGTGTTGACACCGATTCAGCCGAACCAGGATGAAATCAAGGCAGCAGGACAAGCGGCGACCGATACGGCCGACATCTCCGACAAGGTAGGGCGGGTGATACCCCACGCCAACTTTGTCACGAGGATCACCATGCCGTCGAGACTGCTGGAAGCATATCGCTTGATCAGGCCATTCGTGCAAAACCTGCAAGAAGGCGGCTACGACTCCTATCTGCTCCAGACGGAGCTAATGGAGCGCAATTGTTATCGCGAAATTCGAAACGGATACGGCACGCTGCAGATGCTTGATCTCACGGACTCCGTAAAAAAGGCAAGGGCGGAAGTCGTTAGCCTCGTTCGTGACATCGAAACGCTTTTGGTGGGCGAGAAGGGGGTAGCAGCGAATGGCTAAGGGTCAAACCACAGTATCTGATTTCGCAGTCGCACCGCGTCGAAGCCGTGTGGGCCAGGCCGCAACAAAGGACGATGCCGCTACCTTGGCGGCAGAGGCCTCGGCAAAGGCGCCAGGAGCCGAAGATCAAACTCAAGGGCCTGCCTCCATCGGCGGCGAGGCAGATCAGCCCGTGAGTCGGCTGATTGCGCCGACAGAAGAAGCGCGGCGCGAGCGGGCCACTACCAAAGCGCTGCAGCGAGAGGAATCGAGAGTTCGGTTGCGTGACCTGAAGAGGGCACGCGACCGTGAATCCAAGCACTACGTCAACTGCCCATTGGACTACGACACGAAGAAGCGGTTGGAAAAAGCGGCTCTCGAGAACGACGTCAAAATGACGGTGATCATGAAGGCGGCAATCGATCAATTCCTGAAAGACAACGGCTATTGATCGATGATCGGCCGCGGCTTCCTGCTCGGCGTAGCTTTCGGCTGCGTCCTCGGCGTCTACATTGCGCCTCATCTCGGCCGCCCGCCCGCCACGAGAGGAGACATTTCAGAAACCATTTTGCCTCAAGTGAATATTGCGCAAGCTGTACCCGAAAAGGCTACGTGGCCGACTGACGATGAAGCAAAGGCCGGGCTATTCGATTTATCCAAATGGGACCTAAAAAAGCATGGCATTGGTGCAAAGGTGAGCGTTAACCGCTGTATCCGAATTTCACCGAGCGAGATGGCCTGCGAGCTGATGGCGCGGCTCACTTGGATTGAAGGTGAAACGCGAATTGAAGCGGTTTTTCAAGCGAAACCGGACGGTTGGAAGATGGTAGCCGCGAAGAATCGCTAATTGCTTTTTTTCGTTTTAGCGACAATGTTACTGGTCCGCATGGTGGGCATAACTTGAAGCATTTCGGTTCACTGCCTGTGGGAAGATCTTATTTCAAAAATCCCCCCAAATAGGTAGGAATTACCGTTGTGTTTCAGGGGAGGGAGATGTGCCAAATTGCTTCAATTTGGTGCATAGTGGCCGCCGAGGGCGGCTTTCACAAAAAAGGTAAGGATCGTGATTGATCTAAGCAGCTATAAAAGCGCACGGGGTTTAATTGAAACAAGCGATCCGGAGCTGGAGAGGCCGGTCTACCGGAAGCCCGGCTTCGAAGGCATCCAAACCACAAAGGAAATGGACGAGCGGATCTCGAATTTTCTCAAGGACATTCGTGAATCCAAAAATCTCTCCCGGGCAGAGCTGGCTCATTTGCTCGGGCTTTCTGTGTCCGTTTATGGGCGGTACGAGCGCGCGGAATCGCGCATGACTGTTCCTCGCCTGATTCATCTCTGCGAGCTGATGGGCTTCATGCCCATAGATATGATCTTTGAAGCTGCTCCGCACCTGTGGGGCAAAACGCCGGAAGAGGCCGAAGAACGTCGAACGTTGACGAGGCTGATTGAACTGCTGCCACCAGACACCACGCGCGACTTGATCCGGCTCTTGAAACGCATGACGCCTGGGGAACAAGCAACCGATGCTGTTTCCGCCAGCAGGAGCGATGGCAGCTAAAACACGTCGCAAGAGCGAAGCGAAAACGGCCTGGCCCCTACCCTATCGGCTCTTTGTAAGGGGACAGCCGCGCCCTCGGCCGGAATGTGCGAAGAGCTGACATTGGGCGAGATTAGTGAGTTTGGGGCCGGGAGGGGACTGTCCGCTTCTGGTGAGAGAGGTCAACAAGCGGATATAGATATGGTTCAGAAACACGTGGCAAACGTTCGACTATTGTGTGGCGGGATGTGCGGGCTTCCGAAGCTAGGCTGAAAACGTGACTACCCCATACCCTCTCAGAGGCATCCGTCACTTAGCCCACTCTCAAAACCGCTGCGTCATAGAGATTTACTCTGGCTGAAGCACCTCATACGGACGGTGCCCGTTTCCCTGTCCGCGTGGAAAGAACATTCAGCAATCCCGCATTAAAGTTGAATGTGCGAAGGACTTCCCCTTGCCGCCTGCAATCAGATAAATCTAAATCATAAAACTTGCCTAGTGGGAGTTGAGGATTTGAGCCCAGAGACGCTAGCGCGACTTCTCGCATCAATGAACGCTGGCCGCCTACTGGTGGTATGCGGGGCGGGCCTCTCGATGGCGCCGCCCAGCAGCTTGCCTTCAGCACGGACCGTGTCGGAGCGCTGCTTCGAGAAGTACCGGCTTGAAGTCAATCCTGGGTGCGATATCGGGCTGCGTGATAATCTTGAAGCGCTGGCCGAGCATTTCGTGGCCACGAACACGCTCCAGTCCGTTTTCATCGATCATCTCGTGCCATGGCCTGCATTCGTGCGGCCATCCAACCCCGGTCACGCTGCGATCGCAGACTTCCTGCTGACGCGGGCAGCGGCGGCAGGCATATCCAGCAACTACGATACCCTCATCGAACGCAGGGCCTGGGACTATGGGGCCGACTTCCGAGGATCTCTTGACGGTGACGAGGCAAATGTCGATGCGGCTCACCAGGCGCCGCTGCTAAAATTTCACGGTTGCGCGCACCGCGATCGCGGGTCGACGGTCTGGGCACCGTCCCAGCTTGAGGACCCGGTCATTTCGGCCCGCATCGAGCGCAGCAAGACCTGGATGGCGGCAAACCTGCGGCAGAAGGACCTGTTGGTCGTCGGCTTCTGGTCCGACTGGGAATATCTCAACGCGGTGATCGGCGGCGCGCTTGTGGATGTGCAACCGCTCTCAGTCACCGTCGTTGATCTTTCGCCGACCGATGCATTGGAGGCGAAGGCGCCTCAGCTCTGGCAGATCGCACATGCACAGAATGTTTATTTCGAACATGTTCGCGAGTCGGGAGCGGACGTCCTGGATGAGTTGCGACGGGCGTTCTCAATGAACTACCTCCGTCAGGTCCTGGCTGCAGGCAGAGCCGTCTTCGAAGAGTCGACAGGCGTCCAATGCAACCCCGACTGGCTCGAGGTTACCGATTACGACAGCGAGACGCTGTATGGGCTGCGCAGGGATGCAGAAGGTGTGCCAGCCGTACAGCCGGCAACTCGCATCCGGCCTGGTAACGTTGAGGCCCTGGGATACTTCCATCTGTTGCTGCGTCAGGCCGGCGCGACGCAGCGCCCGGACGGCTACGATCTGAACGGTCGTAGCATTCGGGTGATCAATGGCGCCGAAGCAATTCTGGGCTCTCTGAGGACGAAATTCATCGAACCTCCCGTTGCTGCCGCCTCGGACATCGTCGTAGCGGTGGGGGCTACCGATCTTGGCCTTCCGAGCAATGTCGTCCGGGGTGGTCGAACCGGTGACCTTATACGCCCCGACGCCGCCGGCGATTGGTTCGACCTCAACGGTGCCAGAGCGGAGCTGAACATCTAATGGACATCTCGACTCAAGCGGAAATCGCATTGCGCAACGCACGGTACGAAACATGGTCCTGGTCCGGACCACACGGCCCCGTCACATGTTTCGAAAGCACCGCAGTCATGGGCTTTGTACATGTCCTCGAAAGCGCCGAAGCGCTCATGGCCGAATGGCAGACCAGACAGAAGACCGCGCTGGCGCGTCACGCCGTCTCGCTTCGAGGTGCTGGCACCAAGGCCTGGAACGTCTACTCGGTATTCCTCACCGCTGATCGCGCGCCTTCGCTCGCCCGCGCCATTGAACGGATCGAAGAGGACTTCACGCTCACCCGCAAGATCGCTCGGACGTCCATAACAACGGCTGAGGATGTGGAGAGGTCGCTTCTCCCGTTGATGGCAATCCGATCGCAACCGCTGCTGGGCGCTTCAAACTTCGAAGACCGGCTTCGAGCCCGATTGAAGGATGTGCCATCTGATGCCGTAACGGCGTTCCTCAACGAAACGCCCGCGGCAGATGTCGCACGTATTCTGGGAGCCAAGTCATGAAGCTCGACTACGTAGAGGTTTGCGGCTTCAGGGGCTTCCGTGACAAGGTGCGGATAAACTTCGGTGGCGGCTTCACAGTGATTACGGGCCGGAACGGCGTCGGAAAGAGTACTCTGTGCGATGCCGTCGAGTTCGCCATCACCGGGTTCATTGAGAAATACGCCGTCGAGAAGGCCGCCAAGGAGAGCCTCGCCGACTATCTCTGGTGGCGTGGTGAGGGAATTCCGAAAGCGTATTACGTTACGGCCTCGTTTATACGCGACGATGGCAAACAATTCGCGATCACGCGAACCCGTGAAGGCGGCGCCGACCGGTCGCCAGAGGAAATCCATGCAGCCTTGTGCAGCGGCCCTGCGCCTGACGACGCACTGCGCCAACTGACGCGGACGTCCATCATTCGCGACGAATGGATCGCCGCTTTGAGCCTGGACCTGTCTGAGACTGAGCGTTTCGATCTCGTCCGCTCTGCGCTCGGCGCACTTGAAGGATCAGAAGCCGCCGCGAAAGCCAAAGAGATGGTGACTGCAGCCGATGTTGCGCACAACCGCAATGAAACCGCCTATGAAACAGCACGCGCGCGGCTGGGTGAACGCCTGACCCAGCAGTCCGAGATCCAAGCTTCACTCAGCCGCTCGGGTGATGTCACGGCCGCTTTGGCAACGGTAGCCACTGCCGTTCCCGATGCTCCAGCGGAGATAATCGCACGCCTTGAGGCTGCTCGCGGCGCCCTTGCTGACGGGCGTACTCAAACTGCTCGGATGACCGAAGCGGTCGAGGCCGGGCGAAAACTCCTCGCGCTCCAGCAGACCTTCAATGCGCCGGATGCCGTGGCGGTGCGTCAGAGCGCGATTGCGAAGCTGGAAACTGCGAGAGAGGCAAAGGATATCGCTTACGAGGCGGTCGCCGCAGCGGAGGCGCTATTGGCGCGAGAAGTGGATGCTGATGCAGTGGCCGCCTCTCTCGCCATTCTGGTCGAGCATGGCGAGAGCCTAGGCGTTCATGACGAGCATTGTCCTCTCTGCGCTGCCCGAAGAACGTCTGAAGAATTCGCCGCCGGTCTTGCAGCCGCGCGGCGGCGCATATCGAGCCTCGCCTCCGGCGTACAGGAAGCGCGGAGAGCGTTGGCTGCGGCCAGCGACGAGGCGCGCGAACGCTCCACCACCTTCGCCATCGCGGAGGCCGAGGACGCCGCCCACCAGGCCGAGGAGCGCACCTTGCGCGAGGCAGAGAAAACACAAGCAGCTTTCTTTGATCGCTGGAATATAGACCAACGCTTCTTGAATGACCCGGAAGGCCTCGAAGGTCATCTCGAAGCCGAACGCGACAGATTGATCAACCTTGAAAGGGCATTACTCGTGCTCGAGGCGTCCCAATCGGTTTCCCGCATGGCCTCGGTCGAGAGAAATATTGAAGGGTTGCGCGAAGAACTCGACAAGCTCGCCGATGCCGTCAGCCAGTCGCAGGCCGCCGCATCCTTCGCTCGAGACATCGAACGCTCGGTCAAACGCGTCAGCGCCGAGATCATCGACGAGCGGCTGGCCCAGATCAGCCCCTTGCTCAACGAACTCTACCAGCGTCTGCGCCCCCATGCGGATTGGCGGACAATCGACTATAGTATCCGGGGCGATGTAAAACGCTTCCTGAGCTTGAAGGTGGGAGACGGGCTGAACCCCCAGTTCGTATTCAGCAGCGGTCAACGGCGTGCGGCGGGATTGGCGTTCTTGCTGTCCGTCCATTTGGCGCGCGCTTGGACGCCATTCCGCTCCCTCCTACTTGATGATCCTGTCCAGCACATCGACGACTTCCGCGCGCTCCATCTCGTAGAGGTACTTGCCGCGCTCCGTCTTGATGGACGTCAGATCATCTGCGCTGTGGAGGACCCTGCCTTGGCCGATCTCCTCTGCCGGCGCCTGGTTAGCACAACCGACGAACTTGGCCGTCGATACGACATCGATCTGGGGGCCGAAGGCTCTACGAGCGTCCTTATTGCTGAGGAGGTTCCCCCCATGCCCATTGATGTGTTGCGCAACGGCCTCCAAGTGGTCGGCAGGGCTTGACGCAAGTGACGGTCTAATTCCTAGGACTAGGTGAGGAGAGAACGGTCGCTGCAAAGTTCGGTCGTTACGTCCGCTACGCTGTCTTCAACATCCCCATATGAAATTGAAGAACAATTGGTGAGTATCAAGGTTTGACCTGCGCCTTGAGCAGCAAGGCCACATTGTCGGCGGTGAACATGAAGCCGCGGCGATTGGGAATGCGCAATAGCCCCACGCAACTCATGAGGCCCTTCGCGCCTGATTAGAGCATGTGCGCATTAACGCCATTAACATCGGTCCAAGCGAAAACTCCCCACGCTCGGCCTTTCGCGTCAGATCGCGCAAATAGCCGCCGGCCGAGTTGATCTGCCCTGCCCTCTCCAAAATACACGCGATGACGGTCGCGGCGTTTTCCGCCCCCAGGATCTCGCAGGCCTCCTGATAGGCGCTCGGACTGACGCCGAGCATCGATCGCACGACGACGGCCGCCGACATCAGGTCGCGCCAGCTTTCGACAGCGCCGTTTGGCCCGTAGTCGCGGATCTCGGGGCAAGCCTTCAGCACCATAGCCAACGGGAACGCCTTTATCGGCTCCCTCATCGGTCGCATGGCCGGGTTCGATTTCGCCCCCTGCTCTATTCGAGAGCTAGGTTCAAGTTCATTGCTGGATTCGGTATTTGAATTCTGTATGTGGCGTTCATTTTGAACAGCATTGCTGGTCGTTTTTTCGGAATCTTCCTGAATTTCCAGCCTGTTGATGATCTCCTCGCGGAGCATCTCCATTTCCTCGAGGATTGGCTGTATATCCGCGATCGTCGGCGTGCGGGGGATGCGCCCGGTCAGATCGAGGAACAGCTCCTCGATGCGTCCCCAGTCGCCGGCAGCCCCCTCCTCCATCGCGGCGCTGATCAACTTGCGTACGTCACGTCGGCAGATCGACAGCGCTTCCCTGGTGATCCGAAAGCGTTTGCGCTCCGCCGCAACCCGTTGCGCCGCGTGTGCCAACTCCTCCGCACGCGCTAGCAGAGGCGCCAGGCTGAAGCCGTACGCCTCCTCGATCGCGCCGGTCTCGTCCTTGCGAGCGTAGCGTTTGCCGTTGGCGCTGTCCTTCCGCTGGATCAGACCGGCGTCGACGAGCGCCGCGAGATGTCGCCGCAAGGTCGTACCGGCAATACCGTGCGCGCGCACCGAGAGCTGATCATTCGACGGAAAGACCACGAGGCCGCGGTCTTCGGAAAGCTCGTTGTCCGGATAGAACGTCAGCAGTGCATCGAGGACCGCTAGGGCTCGGTCCTGGACACCGAGCACCGCCCTCGCCTCGCAGGCGTCGCGGAACACCTTCCATTTGTCGGCGGTCTTGCCGGGCTTAATCTCGGCCGCTCGCATCTGCCCTTTCACCTGGGCAAGCGAGATCGGCCGCCGCCCGAAGGGCGTCGTCACATTTCCAACCTGCATTTCCTTCACCTTTCAGAAGGCAAAAGAAATCCGCTCACCAAAACGGCGCCAAAGACTCTTGACGGGGATTCGTGGAAATGCGATTCTCAGATTGCTTAGATATGAGAGAGGCTTCCACGACGGCGACGTTTGGGGGCCTTTTTCTTTTGCGGTTCTCTGTCTCCAATTTGCTCCGATTGTCAGCTGACAATTCGATTAATCCGCTGATTTTCCGTGTTTTTCCTGCTCAAACATCGCAACGAAGTCGTGCATGTGCGAGGATAGGAATTCTGCGAATTCTGCCGATGTTACGGTGATCCTCGAACCGCGGGCGTTGCGTTCGATTGATGCGAGCGGCAAGCCCTTTTTGGTTCGCACCGCTTCAACGTCCTTCGATTTTTTCTCGGTTGCCGTCAAAGCCTTCCATAGACGATCGAACCGCTTGTTGGTTTCGTCCGCCAAAAAATCAGGCGCCTGCATTTCCTTCTCGAGCCGTTTGGCCGACGCGCTGTCCTTCAGCCTTTCCGCGAAAGCCAGCCAGCGCGGCCGCCCGACTTTCGGGGCCGGGCCTACAGCCAGGATAATTTCAGATGGGACACCTTCGGCAACTTGCAACAGCCGGGAGATCTCCGGCTTGTCGACAGACAATGCCTTGGCAATCGTATCGCGGTCGAACCCGTGTTCTTCCAAACGTCGTGCGAAGAGAGCTCGTTCAATGAAACTCAGATCGACACGAGGACCGTTCTCCTGGCCCTGCGCGAGAATGACCTGCTCGTCGGTCAGATTCCGGACAATCGCCTTGACGGAATGACCGAGGTCGGCTGCAGCACGCAGACGTCTGTGGCCGTAGGCCGCCTGATAATGGTTCGGCCTGTCAGGGTGAGGCCTGACGAGGATAGGCACCTGCTGGCCGCTGCCTGCGATGGATGCCTTCAGGTCATCGAACTGCGGATCCGCTTCGATCGGTATACGATCCCGAATGAATGAGACTTCAACGAGAGCGGGATCGAGTTCGACCACCTTGTCACCCGCCGCAATCGCTTCGCGCAACTCCTTGGCGGCGGCCGCCTCCTCGTTCAAACGACCGAGCGACAGGTTCATAGCGCGGACAGCGCCGGCTGGCTTGTGTGCCACCGGCGCATGCGGAGCTTCCGTCTTGGTGTGCTCGGCCGAGGTGACCATGCTCTTGAGGATGTCTCTGCCTTTCATGCCCTACCCCATGAAGTTCGAATAAGGGTCTCCACTTCAGAGTTCACGCTGTCCATCGCTTCGACGGCCCTGTCGTAAGTTTGGCGGTGCATCGTTTCCCGGCCCGCCTCGTAGATCGTCTGCTTGGAAAGGCCCGCGTCGGATACGGCAGTCGACTTCACCATCATCGAAGTCAGCACGCGTTCACCAAAAAGGCTTCTGAGAAACGCAACGATTTGTGCCTGAGGCCCGTCATTCGGTTCGTACCTGGTCACCAAGTACCGCATCCAGTCGTAGTCGAGGTCACCTCCAGCCTCTTTAACCACTCCGAGCAGATCGGAGGTCATGGACAGGAACTGGTTCATCGATGCTACATCGAGCATTTGAGGGTGAACGGTAATCAGAACCGAGGTTGCCGCACAAAGCGCCGATAGCGTCAGGAAGCCGAGAGTCGGGGGGCAGTCGATGACTACGACATCGTACCGATCCTGTAGATCCATGAGCGCGCTGCTGACACGCATGAAGAACATGTCGGTATCGGCGGAATCCCGCGACGCGAGTGCCCGCGGCGTGTCATGCTCAAACTCGTGAAGCTCCAGGTTCCCCGGAATCAGATCCAAACCTGCAAAATAAGTTTGCCGGACCACCTCCCCTACAGGACGCCGTTCGGCGTCGTAGCGAATTGCGCCATAGAGCGTCTCGTTGTCGTGCACATCGAACTCAGGCTGGAAGCCGAGCATGGCTGACATAGAAGCTTGAGGATCTAGGTCGACCGCCAAAACACGGTAGCCGCGTAAGGCAAGATACTGGGCTAAATGTGTAGCGGTCGTTGTTTTACCAGAACCACCTTTAAAGTTGGTCACTGCGACCACCTGAAGGTGATCGCCTTCCCGGCGTCCGGGCAAGTACGCCGGCTTCGTTCGTCCGAGAAGCTGCCGGATGGTGTTCACCTCATCAAGCGAGAATGTCCTTCGGCCTGCCGCGGTCTTTTCGGATGTGACGGCCTCTTCCTGCGAGGCGATATGGCGGACGTAGCTGTCTGTGACGCCGAGAAGCTTTGCGGCTTCCGTGCTGCTGAATCGCCGCAACGTTTTCTTGGCGTTTGGCGAAAAGAGCTTCTCGAATAAGATCTGCAACTGGCCACTAAGCGAGGCCGAGTCGTGCGCTATGGTTTCGTCGATTGAAACACGAGAGCGCTTCTGTCGGTTTTCAATAATCGCAGCTTTTGTCGCCATTCACGCAAAATCCAGAAATTCATTGAAGTTTCCGCAAATGATCTTCAATCGCGCGTTGCCGTCAAGGAGTTTTTAGTTAACTGAAATTAACAGTTGTGGCGAATTCGATTCGATGCGTAATATCAATGACTTATATGAATTGTCAGGTGACAACTCCAGTAGAAGCGCCGACCTAAAGCCGCCGTCGAATACGCTTTCGCGACCGAATCGGTTGCAGGTATTGCGACTCACCAATGTGCCTAATGGCTACACGCGACCGGTTCTGACCGGTCAAGAAGCGATCGCCTTCCTCAAGGAATAGGCTTTCTCCAAGCAGTCAGGCCGGCTCTAATGTCGCACAGACGCTCGCTCGCTGGCGTGCCAAGGAAGGCAGAGGAGCGAAGGCCGCTAAGCGGCCCTGCTCTGCTCTTGCGATTGCAGCCCTTGCAGGAAGTCGGCTGCTGCCTGGGCCTTCGCGGCCGCGGTGATGATCGACCGCTTATCGCTCTTCAACGCCTTGAGCCAGCTTTCCAGGTAAGTCGCGGTATTGTCGCGGGGATCGTGCGCGACACCGAGATCTGCGCAGAGGAAGGAAGCTGATAGTTCGGCAACGAGCTCCTCCATGGCGTAACTTTCACTGCCGAATCTGCCTCTCAAGTCCCGGTCCAGGCGATGCTTTGCGCCTGACCAGTGACCAATTTCGTGCAGCAGGGTCGAGTAAAGGTGAACTTCGTCAACGAAGCGTGCCCGATCGGGCATGAGAATGTCGTCGGGGGCGGGGCGATAGCAAGCGGTCGTTCCGCCGTAAGTGATCGCCGCGCCGGTATTGCGGACGAAGGTTTCGACGGCTTCCAGATGTGGGACCGGCGTCGTCGGCAGCTCCTCGACCGAGCGATAGAACTGCTCCGGCAGGTTCTCGATCTGCTCGACGTTAAAGACCGTGTAGCCTTTGAGGTAGGGGATTGCGCGCTCGTCATCATCTTCGCGCTCCTTCGGGGTAAAGGTGCCGTATTTGACGACGAGGGCGCCTTTCTCGCCCTTTCGGACCTGGCCGCCTAGATCCTGAGCTTGGCGATAGGTCATCCAGGTGTTTTCCTCGTAGCCTGCCAGCTCGCTTGCGAGCCACAGCATCAGGACATTGATCCCGCGATAGGCTTCGCCGGTTGCGCGACGCGGAACGAGGGAACCGCGGCTATTGCCGCGCCAGGGCCGGATCCACGGCTTGGTGCCGACTTCAAGCTGCTCAATGATGGCATCGGTGATGCGCTGGTAGGTGTCCTTGATGTTCTGCATGGCCGTCTCCTTCCGTGGTTGACGGCAAAAAACGGAGATAGCCGAAACGAGCCCATGCACCTGCAGGGCCGCAATGAAGTGGAGGACCGCGTTAGCGGTTGCATGGGGGAGGGGCTATCGTAGCTTGTCCGTCAATCATCCGACGGAAGGAGAGGGCACAGAACATTGGCGCCTCCCGAACATGGATAGCATCTTGCAGCTCGTCGCCGCCGGCGCCGATTACCGGTCGCGCTCGTCGTCATCGCGTTCCCGGTTTCGCTGCGTTGCCATCTGCGCCTCGATCGCCTTCAGTTCCGGGTTCTGATCCTGCTGTGTCTGGCGGGCAGGCTGAGCCTGCGAGTGCGCCTCCTGCGCCGGCTGCTCGCGTCCCAGGCGCGAAAAGTCCGACCGGGCGTTGAAGGTGATTTGCTCGTCGTCAGGCAACCTTTCCGGGAGGTCCGCGCGATCGGCGACGACAATCCCCTGATCCGTCACGAGGCTCGCAACTCGATCGTCGTGGCCGAGAACAGTGCCGGTGATTTCCTCGCCAGCGCGGGCGGTGCGGACATTGTGTTGCAACGGCTCCTCGCCGAGTTCCCGCAAATCCTCAAATGCGGCACGGATGGCTTCGCGTCGGTTCGGGTCCATCGCGTCCTCGATGACGTGCTTCATCGCAGGACTGGACGGGTCGTTCGTGGTCTCGATCGACGCCTCGATCATGCGCGGCTTGCTGATGGTGGTGAAATCGACCTCATGCCCGTAATGGCGACCCAGCTCGGAAATGAACGCCTCCTGCGCGCGCCCGTTGCCTTCTCGAAAAGGATGCACGTAATTGAGCTCCGAGAGCACTTTTCCGGCCCGCTCAGCGAATTCCTCAGACGAAGCATTGCGGAGGGCCTGCGGATCCCGGATCGGCTTCATCGCCTCGTCCAGTCCCATTTCAATGCGGGACCCGTGGAGGAACGCTGTGCCGCCCTTCGACAAGCCGCCAATCGGCTCCACCCGCTCACCGTCGACCACAGGGCTTTCGTTGCGGGTATGACCGGCCCACTCGTACACGTCCTGAAAGATGTAGCCTTGAATTGCCTTCAGATGCGCCTTGTCGAAATTGCCGCTTGGGCCTCGGCCCTCGGCGATCTCCACTTGCCGAATGTTCGTCAGTGCGTACTCGGCTGTCCGCAATGCCGAATGTGTCGTCAGTCCGAGCTTGTTGCGCAAGACGCCGGTGCGATCTGGATCGCCGGGAACGTCAGGGTAGGTATAAGAGCCCTTTGGTTGCTCGTTTGCCAATCGATTCCTCATGAAAAAAGCCGCCCGGTAAAGCCAGGCGGCTTGCTAAAATAGAAGTTTGCAAATCAGGCGCGCTTGAAGCGCGCCAGCATCTCTTCGCGAAACTCTTCTGTGGTGATGTCGCCGGCAATGTAGCGAGCATTTGCCGCCTCGAGCACTGGATCGTGGGTGTAGCCTTGGCGAATGTTGGCGGCGCGCGCCTGCTCGACGGCCTTCTGACGCTTCGCGACGGCTTCCGGGGACCGATCCGGACGGCGGGAATGAACGTTCATCGACAAATCTCCAGTTGCAGACCACCCTAGCAGAAAAAATGCTGTAAATCCAGCGTTTTGCCTGATCTTTCGGCCTTTCGGGGGTGCGCGCCCGGCTGGTCGCCGGGCGCTGTTCGCGGATCAATCGCGGGGTTCCCATTCGATGATCGCCTGCAGGGAGGCATCGTCCTGGCCGGGGAACCGGCCGAGATTGGCGTTGTAGCGAAGCTTGCGGATCGAAAGAGTGTAGTAGGGCTTGCCCTCCTGGTTCTCCTTCTTCCAGATGCCGCCGACCTCGATGTCATGGCCGCGGGGCGATTTGGCATAGAGGCGGTGCGTCGGGGCTTTGTCGTTGTCCGAGTCGAACGGCACAACCTTGATGTCCATGTCCCGGTCGATGGTGGAGATGAGGCCGGCGCCCTTTGCGGTTTCGAGATTGTCGCCGTCGAACTGGATGTAGTTGGTGATGTTCATGTCTTTCACTCCTCTTTGGTGGTTGCGATGATCGTTCAATCGGCACGGCGGTAAGCGATTGGCACCGTAGGCCGGAGCGGAGCGGAGGAAGCGGGAGGGTGCGAAAATTTGCTTCGCGAGGAAGCCGAAGGCGGGGAAATTTTTGTACCCTCCCGCTTTGCGCAAATCGCGACGACGTGCGAACGAGCGTCACAAGCAACCGCTCTGGAGGAGTGTGGCTTGAACCTTTTTGGCAACGTTCCCCCGTTCCTCAGCGACATATACACCGCAAATTCTACGCCAATATTAATCACGAAAACGGCCTAATCAACAGTTATTGCTGTGATTCGACAGGCAACTTGAAGCAATATGGCTATCGACGCCACTTTCGCCACTGCGCCACATTGGCTATCGCTCCGGTCACTGCATGTCGGATGTTTTGGAACGGCGGTAGACGTGCGGGCTTTCGATCTCGGCCGACCACATGCCGAAGCCGTTATCGCGGGCTCGGTTCTCGGCCTGGCCGTACTCGACCTCGTTGATGGAGTGGGTCGCCGGCAGATAGCGCAACATTGCCTCCGCCAGTCCGGCCTTCACCATCGCAAGGCCAATATCGGTTTCGCCTATGAAGCACTGTCCCACCAGGCGCCGATACTGGTCCCGATCGATGATGTCGCAGCGGACATGCCGGCCGTCGATCATTTTTCCGAGATAGCTTCGAGCTGCGACGCCGCACCGCCACACCTTTCCGTCCTTCAAGCCGGTCTGACCGCGCTCGCACGCGTCGATGGCCGCGATCCTGACGCGCTCGTGGCCGATGCTGATGGTGTCGCCATCGATGACACGGGCGCGGCCCGAATAATCGGCGGCCACGGCCGAACCACAAATGACGGAAAGAGCGGCGAAAAGCGCCGGTAGGGCATGATGTCTCAATGTGTGATCTCCATGGAATTGCGGGCGGCGAGCCCGAAGATGGAGCGGGCGAGATGCAATTCGCCCGCTCTTGCGCGGTCCGTCATGGCCCGCAAATAGCCTCCCGGTGAGCTGACTTCCTGCCGCTCGTATTTCTCGAGCGTCACGGCGACCGCGACGGCGGCTTGCTGCTCGCCCATTTCATCGACGGCGCGGCGGCGGGCATCCTCGGAGATCCCGGCAAACCGGCATATCAACGGCACGGCCCGCGCCAGATCGGCCCAGCTGGTGGGGGCAAAGCCGTAGGTCTTCAACGCTGGCACCGCCCTCAGGACATCCTGCAGGGCCACCATTGCCTGCGGCAAGCACTGTGGCTGGTTGATTTCGCTCGGGCGTCGCCTCAGGCTTTCTTCAAAAGCCCCTTTGCTGGCGGAGCCAGCCCTTAGCGAATTGCGCTGTTCGGCGTTCGCCGAACGCCGTTCATCATTACTCTCTCCAAGAGGTTCAGGGGTTGTAATCTGTTTGTGCGTGTCGTTTTCGACATACGGGCATGTCATTCTTTGCGGTTGAAGCGCTTTCTCTGACCGGCGCGGAAGCTGCATCAAGCGCTCCACGAACCACTCCAGGAGGGCTGTTGCTCGGCGCAATACCCCGCTCGCAGCCTTGCCGGCAATCCCGACAAGATCGCTCACGCGATGAATGCGGGCGGCGAGGCGGGGGGCAGCACGTTGGGAATGCTCTGCAGCGGCCGTGAGGGCCTGCCGCGCATTGCGAAGAGCCCCGCGATAGCGCCGCAAAGCCGCGTCGGCGGATTTCTTTTCGGCACGAACCCGTCTTACGAGCTCGTCGAGCTCGGTGTATCGAACTATCAAGATTCGAAGATCGATCCCGCAACCGTCAGTGATCTCGCCATCGCCGTTGCGGATGGGGTAGCGCTTGTAATTGCCGCTGTCCTGCATGGTAATCACTCCGGCGTCGAACAGCCGCGACAGTAAACGGCTGACGCGGCCAACCGACCGTCCAATTTCAAATGCCAGTTGCTGGTTGGACTTGAATACGATCGGACGTCCCGATCTATCGAACGCGTCGTTCGGAGCGGTGTTTATGAGCGCCGACAATAGATGGCTTTCCGTCCCATTGATCAAGCCAGTGCATGGAAGATTTTGTGCAAGAACAGCCAATTGGGCGCGGGTTATCGTCCCGAATTCCGCCGAATCCGCTAGTCGTCGGTAATGGGCGCGCTGCGGCGTTATCCTGCGGCCGATGGGCCGCCGATCTATATGGGTGTTCCCCATTCTTCGTCTCCGTTTAGAGACCAGGCAAAGCTTCGCCGCTCACCGAAAAGGTGTTTTTTAGAATTGACAGGGAAGGGAGGGTCTGCGAGAAAGGATTTGGCTTATTTTTTCACTGTAGACCCACCGCTTCCGGATTTTCCCGGGAGCGGTTTTTCTTTTTCTGGTCGGGTGTGTCTTCTCCGTTAAGTTGGTCAGAATGCGTTAGCGCCGAAATCAGCTCTGACTCCGCCGATTTGAAACCATAGCGCGGTTAAGCATAATGGCGCAATAACGTGCTACACATCGAAACCTTCGAGGCGCATGTTTCCGCGTGAAAACACTGATTTTTCAGGGTTTATCGACTTGAGATGACGCCGAATAGGTCGCGCCGCATATGTCGTGTTGCAGCAAATTGATGTGGCTCGGACTGGAAATCGAACGTCAAGGCCCTTGCGTGTGATTCTACCAGCCTAGATCGGTTTGGCCGAAATCGTCGCCTTTGTAGGCGATCCGCATTCGATATGCCTTGGCGCAGGCATAGGTGAAACAGTCGCCCATGTTCAACTTGGCCGGATGATTCACAACCTTTCCAAACTGCTGAGCAGCATCGAGGGCCTTGGTGCCTACGTCGCCTGAAATCATCGCTTCGCGCGCTTCCAGATCAGCAATGAATTGATCTACCAGGCGGCGGGCGATCTCCATCATCTCAGCAGTGGCGGGCTTGTCCTTGCCTGTCGTTTCCGCGAGCCTGCGCGTCAGCGACAATGTGGCCTCCATGCGGACCACGGCTGACACGTAGTAGGGGCCGCCGTCCCGCTCCAACCGGCCCATGAGTTCGGTGGCGTCTTGCTCCTGGGAGAGGATGGCGACGACGACCGACGCATCAACAAACAGCATTCAGTCTTCGCCCCACATTTCATCGGTTTCGCGCTTGTGGTCGCCCGGAGCGAACGGGCCAGCCTCGCGCGCCATGGCGAGGGACTTGGCAAGCCGCTCGCGCATCGGCAAACTGCCCCTGCGGCTGGCGATCTCATGCTTGAGCGCGGTTTTGACCGCCTCAACCTTGCTGGATTTGGTGAGACCGATAAGCTCCTCGGTGAGCCTGTCCACCTCGGGGTCTTTGATGTAGAGCGGCATGGCAGCATATCCTTTCGAGGATATTATCATATCCTCTTTTTCATATCCTCATCAACGTAAATACGAACTCGCGCGGCCGAATCCGGGCGGGAAGGGGAGTGTTGAGGGGAGGGGGATCGGGCCTCCCCTTAACATGATTGCGGGCCAGGTCGATCCTGCCCGCAATCATCGGTGCGCTCAAAAAGCGGGAGGGCCGATCACGCGGGAAGGAAGCGTGACCGGCCCGCGACTGATGTTACTCAGCCGCTTGGGGGAACTGCTCGTCTTCGGCGGCGCTTTCGCCGTCGTCGGCTTGTTCGGGGGAGGATATGCGAACAGGGGCCGGTAGCCAGCCGCTTCCGGCAACGAGGCGATCCGCGATCGTCACCGCCTCGGATTTCTTGGTGGCGGCTCTCACGGACAATTCCGCTTCACCGCCCTTCGCCTCGGCCACTGCAAGTTCAATGGTCGTCCGGTTGATGTGCTTGAAGTAGCTGTCGCCGGTCGTCTCGAACCAATCCGGCATATGCACCTTGAGCGCTCGGCCAAGCTGATTCGCCTGTTCGATGCCCTTTTTCCGATCCGTGAACTTCTTCTCTACCGCATTGACCGAGTGCGCCGCGCCGAATGCCAGCAGGGAAAGCACTGTGTCTTGCGGCTGTTCCAACAACCAGTCGAACAGATCGGCAGGATTGCCGGGGAGGTGATGGCCGTAGTTATCGGCAAGGTCGTTAAAGGCGGCAAGCCCCTTGCAGCTTTCGGCGTCCTTGATCGACGGCTCCAAACGCTCGTGTGTCAGCGACAATTGAAGGGCGCTCTGCTCCGAATGATACGAGTAGGCCACACGCAACAGCATCGCGTGAACCACCGCGACAAGCGCCACGTCAGGATTGTTCGCGAGTTCGATGCGCAGCGCGGCGGTCTTGTGAGCCGTCAGGTCCTCGATCAGGGCAGCCGAATGGCTGATGGTCGGGACCTTGCGTTCTACCGTGCCCTTGCCGCTCGGCAGGCCCTCGCCGTCATCGTCCTCCGCCTCGGCGGTTTCGTCTGCCTTTACGAAACCGCGTTCAATGGCAAGACGACCGTAATAATCGAGGAAAACGAAGGCTCCGGCCTGTTCAAAAGCCTGGGGGCTATAGGCTTCCGTGCGGGCATTGAGCGCGTCGATCCGATTTTCGGCGTCAGCCAACTTTTCCTCTGCCTCGTCGTCGGCCACGCCGTTTTCGATCAGTTCGGCGAGCTCGTCATATTCTGCCTGCGCGGCATCAAGCGCGGCCTGATCTTCCTCGGAAAGAGCAATCGCCTCCGGATAGTGGCGCTTCATGGCATGATAGCCAGCGGGGGCCGTTGCGGAGCACCCCACCCATTTCCAGCCTTCGGCGCGAACGCTGGCGGCGGTCGCCTCGAGCTTTTCCGCCACCAGCTTTTCGACCAAGGCGGCGTCCGTCGCATATCCGGCGTTACGGTCATCGAACAGGTCGCGTTTGACCGCTCCCCCGGCCTCCTCGTAAGCCACCAGCCCGCCGATGAACTGCATGCGCTTATCCGTCGCGGCAATCATTTCCTCGGTGAGCGCTCGCCGGATCGCATAAGGCTCGCGGCTCCAAGAGGAGAGCGCGTTCCATACCGTCACCTGCCTTTCGTGGTCGTCGCTGACAGTGAAGGCCGATAGCTGCGCAAAACTCATGTCCTCGTCGCGGTAAAGCTGCAACAGGACAGGCGACACGCGAGCGAGCGCCAGCCGTTTGCGGACAACGGTTTCCGTGGTGCCGAAACGGGCCGCGATGTCC
Organism: Ensifer sp. ENS02; assembly: GCF_014851885.1. Lineage (NCBI taxonomy): Bacteria > Pseudomonadati > Pseudomonadota > Alphaproteobacteria > Hyphomicrobiales > Rhizobiaceae > Ensifer > Ensifer sp. ENS02. Next base: position 30,386 of record NZ_JACVAO010000023.1, read on the forward strand.
GCAACGTCCTTCCCCTGCTTGGCGAGCGCATCGAATGCCTCGTACTGGTCGAGCGGGTGCATGTCCTCGCGCATGATGTTCTCAGCAAGGCTGATTTCCGTGGCAATCTCGCCGTCGCGCTCCTTGCACTCGACGGCAAAATCCTTGGCGATCTCCCCTGCTTCCGCCAGCAGATTAAGCGCTGCAAGGCGTCTTCCGCCCGCCGTCACGAAATAGCGTCCCTTCTTGTCGCCCCTGCGAACCACAAGGTTTTGCAAAAGCCGGTAGCCGTCTTTTCTGATGTTGGCGACAAGCGCATCGATACCCTCGACGCTGTAGGTCTTGCGGACGTTCTTCGGATCGGCGTCCAGCTTGTTCAATGCAACGGTGATGATCTCGGTCATGATGGTTTCCCTTTTCCCTTTTTCCCGCGAAGCGGTCTCGTGCCCGAAGGGGGCAGGAGCCCCGCTCCTGCTCCCCGAGCTCGTGCGGAACAGCCGGGGAGAGGGGGGCAAGGGGACAAATCGGAGGGGGATCACCCGCCCGAAGGGGCGACGCAGAAATCCGCGGATGCGGATCCGCGTCGATCCTGCACGAAGCGAGCCAAACGAGCGGAGGAAGGACGGGGAAACCGATTTTCCACTTGCAGGGGAGAGGGGGCAGAGCGCCCTTTCCCCACTGAATGAAACAATGAGCGTACCAGGCGAAGGCGGCGCAGCGGCCGAAGCCAGTTCGCGCACCGCTTGACCGGTTAATAGGGCAGCCGCAGGAGGTTCAGCATAGCGCCGGCCGAAGGCCGGGAACCGGGACCGACTGCCCCCGGCAAGCGGTTCCATGTAGTATCGACCGGAGACAGTCCGTTCGCCGTCGCCGCTCCGAGTATGGAGCGCTCCGCGTCGCCGGCGAACTCCGCTGGCAATCATGGCCTACCGCTGGAACTTGGAGGATCCGCATGAGCATGGTCGATCATTATGAAGCACCGCCAATGACAGAGCCTCAACGCCGCGATGCCTTGGCCGACATGGCCGCGGTCGTGCGTGGCGAAGAACTCGACATACCGTGGCGGCGCATTCGTGTCCTGCTCGATCACAAGCTTGCGATGGTCCAGCATCCCGTGTTGACGCAAGGAAGCTTGACGTCTCTGGGCCTAACGGACAGGGGCTTGCGCTTCATGGCCGAGACTGATGCCAGCTTGAATTAACGCACGCCAGTCTCAAGCGACGTCGTTTGTGTCGGCCACCGATCTCCAGACGACTGTAGCGTTGCGATCCCCTGTAGGATTCTACAGTAGCCATCCTTGGTTCCGCGATATCTAGTCGGAGGACTGCCAACCATCGGTGGAGATGAGTTATGCCGATCCCACATATGTCGCCAGAATTCCTGCCGGAAGATCATCCCGACCTACTCGAAAACACGGATCTGCCGGCAAAGGTCATACGGGTGTTGCGCAACGCCTGCTTCACCCGGCTTAGCGACTTCGACAATATGACCGACATCGAATTACTTCGCGAACCAGGGATGGGTTTGCGTGACGTCCGGGCGGTCCGGGAAGCTCGCGCGCGGCAAAAGCTCCGCAATGGCGACAAGCCTGTCGGCTAGCCTTATCGTCCTGCTTTGTCCACACCCAGACCTAATCGAAATGGTCATAGGAAAAAATTCCCCTTGACGAGGAACTATGCGCGGGTGTTCTGCTTTTGTTCATATCGACAGGAGCAAACATGCGCAAGCCGGAGACGATCGAACGCCTCTATCTGGATTTCGACGGCTTCTTCGCATCGGTCGAACAGCAGTGCGACCGGCGTTTGAGAGGCCGGCCGGTCGGCGTCGTGCCGTTTGCGGGAACGACGAGGACGGCTGTCATCGCCTGCTCGCGAGAAGCGAAAGCCTTCGGCGTCAAGAACGTGATGCCGATCGAGGAGGCCAAACGGCTCTGTCCGGATTTAGTGCTGGTGCCACAAAAGCCAGACCTCTATCGCCGGGCGCACAATGCGCTTTTGTCGGAAATCGAAACCATCATTCCGATCGACACGGCCAAGTCGATCGACGAGCTGACGTGCCGCCTCGATGAGGCCGGCCGGGCGGATCCGCACGGCTTGGCGGCGGCGATCAAGTCGACGATCGCGGAGAATGTCGGCCCGTGGATTACTTGCTCGATCGGTTTTGCCGCAAATCGCCAGCTCGCGAAAATCGCCTGCAAGGAAGGCAAGCGGAACGGCGGCCGATACGGCGATGGGCTCGCCATCTGGCAGCCGGAAGACATGCCGGCGCCGCTGCTTGCGGTGGCGATGGAAGATATTCCGGGCGTCGGCGGCAATATGGCGAAGCGACTTTACCGGTCGGCGATCTACACGACCGAACAGCTCTACAGTCTTCAGCCGAAGCACATGCGCAAGCTGTGGGGCAATGTCACAGGAGAACGGCTCTGGTATGCGCTGCACGGTTACGACATTCAGGCCCCGGCCTCGAGCCGGGGCATGTTCGGACATGGCCGCGTACTTCCGCCAGAGGCGCGGACGCTCACCGGCGCACGCGAGATTTCGCGCCTGCTGCTGATCAAGGCGGCGCGGCGGCTGCGCCGGGAAAACTTCTATGCCGGCGGTTTATGGTTATGGCTGTCGATCCGCGACGGCTCGTGGATGGGCAAGCGCCATCTGCCGGTCGTCAATGATGACCAGGCCATCCTTTCGGGACTGGCGGAACTGTGGGACCAGGTTCGCCGTGATCATCCGCGCGGAATCACGATATTCCGGATCGGGGTCACTCTTTACGATCTGTCGCCGTCGCACGAGCGCCAGCTCGACTTGCTCCTCAACGACGATCGCACGCGCCGGCGCTGGGAAAGCGCCAGCAATGCGATCGACAATCTGAACACCCGCTATGCCGGCACGGTCGTCAGCCTCGGTCCGTGGCGCCCGCCGGCCGGCGGGCACGTCGGCGGTAAGATCAGCTACACGCGCATTCCATCCGCGGAGGATTTCTGGTGATGAAGAGCTGGAAGAAAAATATCCGTATCGGCGATCTGGCCGATCATCAAAAACTGGAAGCGCGCTGCAAGAAATGCGGCCACGTCCATTACCTGACGCGGGCTATCGTGTGCGTCTCGCCGGAGCGCGAATTTCTCTATATCGACGAGCTGGAACGCGAGACCGTCTGCAGGGCGCGCGGCTGCGGTGGTGCCGTGCGGCTGTCGATGGTCAGGCTTGACGAGCTGAGCGGCTTTGTCGGGGGTCTAGCCTGACTTCACTCACGCCCCTCGGCATGCCGGTTTGCGATCCAAGAAAGGTTCGGAACGTCGCCACCGCCCGTTCTTACGATTTCAGTGCCGTGAAACATGATGCCGTAGCCATGCTCGCGCTCCCAGGTGCAGGCCAGCTCCGCGCCGAAATAGGGAAGCCGCCCTTGAAGGGGGGGGAGCGTGAGGTGAAGGAGCCGGATCATTGGGCGTAGCAGCGGCTCATCCCAACTCTCGGGAAGCTGCTCATCGGGGTCAATGGTGACTTGGTTCTGGATTTTGCGCAGCGAGGGCAGATCATTGAGGATAGTTTCAACAATTGCCCTTTCCACCGCTGAATCGTTTGCGATTAGCCAGCGCGCCGTTTCGAGCATGATGGGGTCAGGCGCATCGTCAGAGCCGTCGTCGTTCTCGAGATAGACCGGCATCTCGCCGGGCTCGGCAAAGCTGGCGTAGCCTCGCCCTGGGTGAGGGAGAGCAACCAACGAATGCCAGAGCGTCGAGGTCAGCGGCATGGGTAGCGCCGTCTCCCAAACGCCACCCCGGCCGTACAAAGTCGGCAGCCCGTCGGCCTGATAGGGGATATTGCTCGCAGTGAGTTTGTCCAAAAGCATCGTCTTTGTTCCCAAGGCTTCTTGCGACGGCACACGCCAGCTCGCGTAGGAGTGGTTGTCCCTTTATAGTTGATGCTCGAAATGGTGGTGCATTCGGCCATTGATTTCAAGAGCCATGCAGTCCGGGCCACGGCGGAAAGCCGCGCCCTGCATCGCAGGGCGCGGCGATGCTCACTTCGGCTTGTTGTCGTTGTCGGCCTTACCGTCGAACTCGCACTGGTAGCTGACCTCGACCTTGGCGATGAGCGGAAGCGAGACCGCGACCGAGATTTTCAACTGGCCCTTATGGGACAGTTTGGCGATTTGCCGATTGATGTAGAGGCGAAGGCGGCGGCCGGTTTTCTGGCAGAAGGTTACGAGCGTTTTCATTAGGGTGATCCTCCTTAGTGGTTGTGCGTAATCGCGAAGCTCGAATACGGCTGGGACGGCCGAGTGCACCGCGAAGCGGTCGCAACGGAGCGAAGCGGAGAGGAGAACCCTTTAGGGTTGCACGCCAAGGCCGACCCTGACGTATCGTGCGCAGCAACAGATTGCGTACAGCCACTAAGGAGAGGCCGGAAAACGCGGCCTTCGTAGTCCCGGTCCGCCGCCTTCGCCGTCAATCGGCAAATCGCCATCCGGCCTTCAGGCCGGATCCTCGGTCGCGGTTTTGCTGTAGCGGGGATCTATGCGAGCACCAGTGTTCGACGGCCGACAACGACAACAAGCCGAAGTGAGCCTGCCTGCGTCAGCGCGGCGGCCGCCGTGGGTGGGGGAGGGGAGCACGAGGGGAGGGGCGTCAGGGGCGCCCCTCGTTCTGTTCCTGGCCCGCTCGATGCGGGATTGGAACGGCCAGCGCTTAATCGCAGTCTTTACCGCACTATGCCGAGTCGTTCACCAAGGCTCGGCGGGGATAGCGGTCCGGCTTCCTTGATCATTGCCAGCATCATTTCGCACGTGATGCCGTGAACCTCGTAGCCTTGCCCCCGCGCGGTCTCGATGATCGATTCCAGGCTCGGGTATTCCTCAAGGAACGCGCCAAGCCAGAGGGCGCATTCGTCGGTTTCCGGGTCGAGGAACGCCTGTAGAAAAAAGGTCCTCAGCGGCCGATCATAGCCGATCGCGGCTTCCGGGTCGGCCTTGGTGGCGGATTTCACTTCAACGGTGTAGCGGCTCAATGTCGGCTCCTCTTGGTCGGTTCGGGGGAAGGCCGCGCCATGGCGCGGCCTCGATCTATTTGAAAAGCGGCATTGTCCGCTGGTTGGTGAGGGCGGCTCGCTCCGTCTCGAAACCGTAGCCGATGGGGTGGACGCCCCCCGACGGTCTCGAATGTGACAGTATGTGGAGGGTGTTCCTTCAAGGAGAATGGTTATGAACGAGATCGGCATCATCGGTTTAGACCTGGCAAAGCAAGTATTCCAGATCCATGGCGCGAGCCCCGATGGGAGGGTAGTCCTCCGAAAGAAGCTGGGGCGCGGCAGAATGCTCGAGTTTTTTGCCAAGCTCCCATGCTGTATCGTCGCGATGGAAGCATGCGCCAGCGCGCATTACTGGGGACGAGAGATCGGCAAATTGGGACATGAGGTTCGGCTGATCAACCCGTCCTATGTGAAGCCTTTCGTCAAGCGCCAGAAGAACGATGCCGCCGATGCGGAAGCCATCGCGGAAGCTGCCTCCCGTCCGACCATGCGCTTCGTCCCGATCAAGAGCGCTGAAAAGCAGGCCTCCTCGATGACGTTCAAGGTTCGCGACCTTTTGGTCCGACAGCGAACGCAAACGATCAACGCGTTGCGGGGGCATCTGATGGAATACGGCTTAGTCGCCGCGCAAGGGATGCAAAACGTTCCCCGTCTGCGGCAATTGATCGAAACGCATCCGGACATGCCAGAGATCGCCAGAAGCCTCAGCTTCGGACTTTTGCAGCACATCGAATCTCTCACGGACAAGATCAACGTCGTGGAGCAAGACTTGCGGACCAGAGCTCGACAGGACGAGGTTGCCTCGCGCTTGACCACTATCCCAGGGATTGGTGCGATCTGCGCCACAGCAATGGAAGCCTTAGCACCATCGGCGGCGGCCTTTTCCAAGGGCCGTGATTTTGCGGCGTGGATCGGGCTCACGCCTAAACAGAACTCGTCCGGAGGCAAGGAGCGTCTGGGAAAGACATCGAAAATGGGGCAGCGGGATTTGCGGCGGCTGCTCATCATTGGAGCCACGACCGTCGTCCGGTGGGCGAGGCGACGCGGCGCTCCGGCTGGTACCTGGCTGGCAAGAATGCTTCTGACGAAACCGCCAAAGCTGATTGCAGTCGCTCTGGCCAACAAATTGGCGCGTATCGCCTGGGCTCTCATGGCCCGCGGGGGCGTCTACGAAGCTCCGGCCCCTGGCTCTGCCTGACGCAGCAGCCAGAAGTCGCGAGACGTCGGGAATGTGGTGAGGTCTAACGGAGGATTATGGGCAATCGGTCAGAGAACGGGATCGGATAAACCAGCAGTGGGATGAGTGCTGAGAAGCACGCGTAGCCGATTGGGATCCGATCCACGAACTCCATAAAGGCCCGCGGCGTCTCGATCTCGCCACATGAGGCCGGACACACGTCAGCGCCTGACCACATGCCTGTACCGAAGTAAGATTCCGCTTGCATCTTCCGGGGCGTCCACACACGTCCCAATCCGTCCAAGCCTCCCAACCCTTCGCGGTTGCGCGTCCGTACCAGACGCGCACCCGCACTTTATCGGCGGCAAGCTCTTCGACAATGGAAACCGTGAAGCTTCCGCCCATGCCTGACGGCGTATCGAAAACCTCGACGTTGCGGCGCTGGTGTCGCATGTCCGCTCCCTACAGGTTGAAATAAGCGACAAGCGACTGATTGGCGCGGTGGCAGGCAAGGGCATAGGCGACGATCTGCGCCACCATGTCCGGATCGGTCGCGCCCGCCCGTTTCGCCCTGTCGGCCATATCCTCGGCGAGCTCGCTATCGTTCTCACCGACATGCTTGTTGCCGACAATCCAAGAAATCTGCCCGGTCGGCACCTCCGGCCGGAGCTTGGCCGGAAGGGCGGAAATCCGACCTTTCCTTGTGCTGGCTGCGTTTCCGGCATGTTCCGCCTCCGTCGTGGTCGGATAATAGGCCATGACCAATTTCCGGCGCTGCGCGTCGGCGGCACTGATGAACGCCTGTCCGCCGTCCTCGGTCTTGTAGAGCGCCCAATCGGCGGCCGTGCCGCCGAAATAGGGATCGCCCGTGCCGTGAAACTCCATGACGAAATAAATTGCCTGGGTCATCGGAATGTCCTTCCTTCGAATTTGGGGGCGGTTGATCAAGCGGCGCCGGCGCCGCTGATCTTTTTCAGGACGGATTGCGCCGCGTAGCGCCCGGCCTCGTTCAAATGCCGTTGCCACGCGCCTTGCGACGGCGACCAGCGAAAGCCATTGGCCTTGAGGACGCGCCGCGTCGGATCATCGGGCTTGCCGGGAAAGATCAACTGGATACGCGCGATGTCGGCGTTCTCCTTGATCTCGACGGCTCCGGCGCTCGTCTCGACCTCTTGGCTTTGAGTGCCGCGCTCCTTCATCCTTGCGAGGACCGCAAGGCGCTGTTGCAGGCGGCGAAGCTCGGCGCGGCTGTTGGTCGTCGTGAAACCGCGCCGGGACTGCCACGGCGCTAATTTGATGCCGTCGGCTGCGGCTTCCGGGGAAAGGCCGGTGTTCGCCACGACGGCGGCAATCATGTCCTCTTCGCTGACGAGGTCCTTTTCCATGCGCCGGATAATCGCGTTCGCGGCCTTCATCCGGTCGATGGCAAGCGCCGTCTCCTCGATGCGCGTCATGATCTTCTGCAGGGCGACCGGATCGCCGGAACGGATCGGCTCATCATCCGTGCCATGCGGGAACGCCTTCCGCTTCACTGCCTTGCGGGCCATCGCCTCGTGCGCTTTGAGGTCGGCGCGGCGCGCGTCGGCAATCCTCATGCGCTTTTCATTGCGGGCGACGGGAAAGCGGGCGGGGCCGGTGATAAACCAGTTCATCCAACGGCCTTCCGCCGCCCAATAGCGCCGCGTCAATTCGACGTGGCGGCGGGCGAAGGCTTCAATTTCCGGTTCCGGAATAGGTGCGCAGGCCTTGTCCCAAAGCTCGGCCACGTAAGCGGCGAACTGGTTCAACCGCTCCGCAAGCTCGGAAAGCTCGGCCTTCGTGCGCCGGTCGGGGAAGTGGGTGAGGGCGTGAAACTGCGCCTCGATGTCCTCCGCCGCAATGGTTGCGGCGAAGGTTCCTGCGACGATGGCGAGGATGTTGTTTTCAAAGGCTGCGATTTTCATCATGCCTCTCCTTCCACAAGGGTAGGGGCGCGGCGCTCGATGCGGCATTGCAAGCCTGCGAGCGCTCCGGCGATGATGATCCCGCCCGGTGAAATCTCGTCGGCCTTGGCAAACACCGGGTCCAGGACCGGGCGGCAGCACTTGAAATGCTTTGCCGCATCCTCAAGGCTGATGAGGGGGGACGTGTAAGGTGTGCTGCCATCGCCACCGACAAGCACGATCTTGCCGGCGATCGGCTGCGGGAAGCCTTCAAAGATGGTGAAGGCGGTCAGGCCGTCCTGCAATCCTTCCTCGTCGACGTAAAGCGTGTGCTTCTCATCAAACCGCACGGCTTCGAGCAAGCGGCAACCGATCACGTCATAAATCGGCCGGATGCCCATCGAAACGAGAAGCTCGACAGGCTTAAAAATCGTGGATTCCGGGTCCAACAGGTAAGCAATGTTCACGCGCATCATGGTTCTAGCCCTTTCCTTTCCGCGAAGCGGTCTAGCTCTTGCCCGAGGGGCAGGAGCCCCGCTCCTGCTCCCCGAGCTCGCGCGGAGCAGCGGGAGAGAGGGAGGCAAGGGAACAAAACGGAGGGGGTTCGCCCGCCCGAGGCAAGCCGAAGGGGCGACGCATGATCTGCGTATGCGGATCCGCGTCGATCCTGCACGGAGCGAGATGAAGGCGAGCGGAGGAAGGACGGGGAGACCGTTTTTTCACTTGTGAGGGAGAGAGGGCGGCGCCCTCTTTCCCTCCTACGGAAGACAGAGCCGGCCGCCTGGCGGCCGCCGTTTCAGATACGGAAAGGGCCGCCCTGCCTCGTTAGATCAGGACGGCCCCCCAGGTGGATGACAAGAAGGGCTAGCGACTTGCCATCACCAACTCTTGATTGGTTTTTCCGGCGGGCAATATGCTGATTTTCAAGCGCGCTGTAAACGGGATTTGGAGGCAAATTGGTGCAGTCAAGGCGAGGCGGCCGCGCAGTGGCTCTTGCGCAACCGATCGTTACCCGCATGGGCGAAGACCGTTTTCAGCGGGCTTCGTGCCGAAGGCATAGAGCGGGTCGCGTCAGCGATGCGCCAAATTGATTCGAGACAAGACGTTTTAATGGGTCCAAAGATACAACCATTTGGGTTAGAAAGATCTGGACCACTAACAACCTACGGGCAGGATCACTCTTGGCAGGACCGTCTCTCGAGCAATGGATTTTAGACCTCGGTTTACAGCAAGTTGAAGACCCTCAAATCGGTAAACCTATCTATCGCAAGCCCATCGACGGTCGGGTTATTCTCAGTGCGGAACTTGAAGGCCAAATCAGCTCAAGCCTGAGGGAAGCACGGGATCGGCGAAGACTGGCGCGGAAAAAGGTGGCGACCTTGCTTGGTCTTAGCGAGCGGGTCTATGAGCGTTACGAAAACAACGTTTCCCGTCTGACGGTCGGCCGTCTGGTGCACCTTTGCGAGGTCCTGGGGGCGAGTCCGGAAGAGATTCTATCGTCGCCGGCGCGCCACCTTTGGGGTGAAACGGAAACCTGCGCGGAACTCCTGTTGGCCTCGATCGAAAAGCTCCGGAGCTTCGACGAGGAAACCTTGCGCGACGTTCTGAGCCTGCTCAATCACATTGAGTCTCAAACGACCATCGATAGCAACGGAGGCGAGGGTGACGGCGCGGCGCTAGCCGCGCCATCTCTTCCGTCGGTTGTTGATCCTTTGCAGGGAGGTGCCGAAAATGGCAATGCGCCGGTCTGAGCGGGTCATGCTGGAGAGCGAGATTCCAACGTCAAGCTCATGTTCGCCGGGCCGATTTGTCAGCTTTCGACAGAAACCGCTTCAAGCTCAAACCGGCCAACAAAATGTAAGGCGGCATGGCGAGCGAATAGTGACCGCAGTTTAATTGCAGAATATTTGGCCTGGCTCCGGCGTCCTTCAGCTTCTGCATGAAGCCCACCGATAGCTCTGGCAAGACAACCTTGTCTCTCTTAGCCAACACAACGTGAAGTTCGAGATCGGACCGCGCCAAGCTCTGCACGTAGTTCTCCATATTCAGTGGACCCCAGGCCCTTCTTAGATCGGTCAGCTCAATCTTAGGCTCAAGGCTTTCACGTATCGATCGTGTCGCGCGCCCCGTCCAAACCATGTCCGCGAGACTCCCCGCCGTCAGAAACAACGAGGCTTTGGACACTGCGGAGTCGTGCGCGGCGATCATTCCAGCGACCCAGGAACCCAAGCTCATGCCGAGAACCGAAATCTCGCGATAGCCTTCGCTTTTGAGCCAGCGTATGAGCTTTTGCCCATCCCAGACTGCCTGCCTTACAGACTGGATCGTTCGGCCGAGATTAGGGCTAAGCATATAATCGGCGTACGGGGAGCCGGAACGGCTGCGCTCGAAATGATAGGGCAAAGCCATTTCGACAACCGTGATCCCGCGCCGCGAGAAAAAGCTGGCAATCTGACGATTGCGAGCGCTTGCATTCCAATGGTGAAAAATCACCATCGCCTTATCGACCGACCCGCCTTCTGTGATTTTCGCCCAGACGGCGTTGTTCTCTTCAACGTCAGTGGCAATATCCGAAGGAAATTTGAGCCACCCGTCTTGCCGTTGAAAACGCTGATGGTCCCCGCCGGGCTCATCGAAATAGGCCTGATCAGCCACAGCCTGGTCCGCAAGGACACAAAACTCCTCGATAGTCGCTACGTTCTTCGCGCCTGGAAAGGCGCGGTCGGCGTCAAGGATGAAATCGGTTGTTTTCTTCGCTTCCTCGCCGCGTCGCGCCCGCCGCTCATCCCACCGATCAAGCCAGCTATGATACACTCTGATTGTTTCCTAACTCGCTCGCTCGCCATCGGCCAAACCCTGGATCGATTAGGCCGTATATTGCGAGCAGCACTCCAATGCCCAGGAGGATCGAAAAGCCTGCAAACGCACCGATTAGCAGGTAGCCAGCAAAGAGTAACGCTACAACCGCCGACATCTTCCACAAGGGCAGATGAAATCGGCTTTCGGCGCCTAAACGGATGGAGCCATACAGAAAAACAACACAGGTCGAAATAGCGATAAGTAGGCTGGTGTAATGCGTCGGCATCCTATAGCGAAACCCGGTGCTCACATCCTTAGGCTCGGACAGGGCTGAAGACATATCGCTGACCAACCAAGCCGCAATATTCTCGCCAGTCGATGTCAGGTAAGAGCTTTGGGCCTTCATGCATATGGCGATCAGAATCCCCAAAACAGTACACCGAAAAATTCCGCGCATCACCCGTGGGCTGACTTTATAGACCTCGTATTGATAATCCACTCCCGGCCGATCCTTCGATTCTTCTCCAATTTTCCAAAGGTCATGGACCAATGTATGAAGCAAAATGAGACCTACGAAGAACAGATAGAAGCATAGGCACATGTAGAGGTAAGCGAGCCCTGTGAATACAATCTGCATCGGCAGCGATATAACCTCAGGGCGCACAATTGCTAGCTTGCCCCAATCTATCGCGTAGTTGCCTCCACCCTTGATCAACGGAATCAAGGACACGCCGATCCACTGAAAAAGACCGGCGAACAACACACAGATTAAAAAAACCGCCCAAAATGTATACGAAGAAGCTTCAACGTTGCGCGCCCAAGCCTCGTCGCTTTCCATCCGGTCGCCCTGCGCTACAAGCTTTAAGCGCCCTTCATATTTCCAGAAGACCAGCAGCTCTATTACGAACGCAAAAAACAGCGGTAGAAGCACCATGAAGACGAATGTCCAATTCGGCGCCCAAAGGAATCCAACCTGCTTAACCAGGCCATCTGCCCGGCTGTAAGTAGCGTTGTGAATCCCCGTAATATAAGACAAAAACCCAAGAGCGGTGGCACCCGCAAACACCGATGCCGGTAAATTCAAGGGAGATCCGCGACTAAAAAGCGCCTCCGATCTACTCGCCAAACTGATACGCCGACTCGGCCCCTGGCCGTCTGTATCCTGCGTCAGCTCTGCCGGCGGCTCTGGCTCATCATCGGCGGTCGCAGTGCGTTCCAGATCAGGAGCCCCTAGCGCGACGATGCTTCCCGCTTTCTTCGAATATCGCCTCTTGGCGGTTAACCGAGATTGCGCCGCACTAAGCTCTATCTGCCATTCGCTGGTTGCCGCCGGATCATCGCACCCAAAAACCCTTGCCAGCCAACGAATGTTGGCCGTGCTAATTCCTTTATCGTTCTCTTGAAACCAGAGCTGCACTGTTCGCAGATCGACCCCGATCCGGTTGGAATCGATCTGGGAAATCGCCTCGGCAAGCAGATCAGGGGTCCATGGGCCAGCCGGGAAGCCATCGTTGCCCAATGGCCGCCCCGCGCCCGCCGCAGCCAATTGTTTGAATAGCTCTTTGAAATCACTCCCGTCTTTCGACGGTGGAAGAAAAAACTTTCCGTTTTTTATCAACGGCTTACAGGCCCTGGTTTCGTTTCGCTTCGCTGGATTTCGTTTCCTATCGTGCCTCTGCCCTCAATCTACGGCCCTTTCTGTTGAACGCAACTTTGTGGCGCTTCCAAGATGAAGCGTGCAACTGCCGGGAGGAGGGCTCCTTTTGCCATCGGTGAGAAACTCAACCATGCCAATTTTGTCATTGTCAGCGCTTCATATAGAGACCGACAGAGGCGGAAATGGAGAAGAAAGGGCGGCGGTACCTGCTGTTTCCCTTCGCGAGCTGATGGATCGCCATATCGCGGCGCAACGCGCGGCAGCGGATGCGGTTCGCGCGTGGGACGGACGCAGGGCGGCCGGCGAGGTCACGGATGTCGCCTACGCAAATGGCCTATTGGACGTTGCGCGCGATGAAGAAGCCGGTTGGCTGGCGATCGTCAATTACAAGCCGCGGGGCGACCGGGAATCGAGGCTAAAGCTAACCTATATGGCGGCATACCTAATCGCGACGCGAGGCACTTTGAATGCCAATGAGAAGAATTCCGTTTTGGAAGCTGCTGACGATCGGCCTAACCTATCGATCTCGTGACCTTTTTGCACCGATATGATCAGGATTAGATCAACAGGGGCTCCGTCGTCGTCGTTGCCGCTGGAAGTACGGCCATCTCCTCGTTCGGGTATGGCCGCTGCAGCACCTTTGCCAGGTCCCATTCGGCTGTCATCCATAGATCGATGTCGGCCTCGCTGGTCAGCAGCACCGGCATAGCCTTGGCGTGGATCGGCTTGACGACAGCATTCGCTTCGCAAGTCAAGAAGCCGAACAGTTCATGCTCACCGGCGCGCGGGTTCTTCTGCGAGCCGCGTTCGCCTTTCCAAGGCGTCCAGATGCCGGCGAAGAAGGCCAGTGGCTTGCTCGGGTCTATCACGAACTGCCGTTCGGTCTTTTTCGGTTTCGTGTCTTCCCATTCAATGAAGGCGGTCCATGGCACCAGGCAGCGGTTCTGCACGCCGAGCCAGCGCCGCCAGTGCGGGGATTCGACGTTGCGAAGTTGGTCACGCCATAGTCGGGCTTACCTTTGGTGACGAATAATGGCGATGGCATGCCCCAAGTGAGGTTCGCAATCTCGCGCTCGCCATCGGGGGTATTCCGAACCACCGGCGCGACCCTATCAGGATAGGCTTCCTGCGACGGGTTCGCTCGGTTGGTGATATCCCGCGTCGCCTTCGAGCGGCGCCAGAGTTCGTCAAAGAGCACTTCGATCGTGTACTTATTCCACATGCGTCCTCTCAGGCGTTGCGATTGATCGCACCCAGTCTCAGGCCGTTGCCGTCCCGATTGCCGCACTTGCTGCAGCGCAGGTATGGACGGAGAACGGCGATCGGCGTTTCGGCGCCATACTTATTTGCGAGCTTCCAGCGGTCAAGCCAGTTGCTGAAGCCACACTTGGCGCACCGGGCGCCGACGATCTCCCATTCGGCAAGGTCGCAGAAGCGGATATGGCCGATGCCTTCTTCAGGGTCGATCTGGCGGCGTTCGGAAACCAACTCAATTCCCCGGTGATGTTTCATCCGACGTTCTCAAGTATTGCGGCGCGGCTTGGGTTCAACGGCCTAACCCTCGATCTTGCCGCCTTTCGCGACGAGCAGGATCCTCGCCCCTTCGCGAAGGATGATGCGACGGCCTGCATATTGCGGAACGAGTGCGTCGAACGCGGCGCGAGCGGCGTGGATGTTGTCCGCGCCGGCAAGCGACTTCGTGCGTTTGCCGGCATCGTCGGTTTCATCGATTGACAGGTGGTATCTGTCGCCAAAGAAATTCAGTCGCTCGAATTCCGGCATGTTTTCGACCTGGCACTCCTTGCCGACTTCGCAAACGAATTGAGCGTCAACCTTGCGAAGCCATGCGCGGATACGGCGACCGTCGAGCGTTCCGTTGGCCTGGAAGCAAATCTGCCAATCGGCTTTGAGGCAGACGAGTTTCAGGTGCGAAGGATAGGAGTGGTTTGCATATAGGACGCGCGCCATCGCAGGCACCTGAACCTTTCCGAGTTTGCCCGCATTGAGTGGCTGGCGGCCGCCGCGGCGCCGGTGATGTGCTTTACTGCTGCCGAGCTGGCGGCCATGTTTTGGGCCGATGCTCGAAGCAAAACCATTTCGAAGGGCCTTTGCCGGCCGAGAAACCGAAACCGCCCCACTTCGTACACCCAGGGTGCTCGCATAGATGCACCCATGGTCCTTCAATCGACCTCTGCGCGCCCGGCTGTTCGTCACTCATGCCGGCCGCCATCGATGTTTCAGGGCGAAGTTGGTCATGCCTCGGCATCCAACGAGCGCTCAAGGGCCGGTCGCCAGCCGCGGGCAAAGCCGACGCTCATCGTCGCGCCGGCCAGCGTCAGTTGTTCGCGCAGGTGCCTGCAGTCTTCGAGGAGTGTTCGGATGGTCGCGTCCTTGTCGCCTCGGTGCCACGCGAGCGCGGCGACAAACTCGTCGACTGGATCCTCGCTCTCTTCGATCTCGCTTCGATGCAGGACGGCGGACATGGCTTCTCCTTCTCCGGATTGCGCCGGAGTGCTTCAATCTTCAGACGGCTGGTAGGCGGCGGTTTTCGCCTTCGAATGTTCTTATATTGTTCTCATGCGAGGCGAGAGTCAACGCCGAGAAATAGGGAGGTCAGTGCACGGGCGACATCTTCGGTCGCCGAATGATCACGCCGGCGGCGTCCTCGAACATTCGATCCTTGGCGTCGAGGGCAAACCAGTGATGATGCGCCAGTTCGATCAGTGCGTCAGCGACCTCTCGCTCAGACCAGCCTGCCACCTGCGCTTTCTCGGCGACTGTCCGGAAGAATTCTTCAATCGCCATTTGGCAATCCAGATCTCGATCTGGATAGGCGCCACCGCGCTTCGGTGACGAGAGTATCGGCGGCTTCGGCATGGGGTTCCTCCTGAGTGGCAGCTTAGACGTTTTCCGTGTTTCGTGCGTTAATGCGCCATGGCTAAAACACTTCGAAAGAAATCAGTTCCCGCGACGCCGGCCGATCCGATGCCACGGCGCGTCGAACCATGCGTGGCAACCCTCGTCGACAAGCCACCGACCGGACTGGAGTGGGCCTTCGAGGTGAAGTGGGACGGTTACAGGCTCGCGGTGCATGTCGAGCCAGGTGAGGTGAGGGCGGTCACCCGCGGCGGCTACGATTGGACAAAGAAGTTTGGATCTATCGCCGCCGAGGCGCGCGAGCTCGGCCACATTTCCATGATCATCGACGGGGAAGCAGTTGTCCTCGACGACCAGGGCCGTTCCGATTTCGGCCTGCTACAGCGCGCGGTCGGCAAACGACCCAGCGCACATGATGCGAGCGATATCGTCTTCTTTGCCTTCGACCTTCTATATCTCGACGGGCTTGATCTGCGGAAGCTGCCACTGGCCGAGCGCCGTCGTCTCCTTGAGCCGATCGTCGCCGGCCGCACCAGCGCGATCCGCTTCTCCGAAGAGGTCGAGGCCGACGGAGAATCCTTCTTCCGCGTCGCGTGCGAGCATGGGCTTGAAGGCATCGTCGCCAAGCGCCGGGACAAGCCCTATCGATCGGGCCGCCAACCGGAGTGGCTGAAAATCAAATGCGCGCGTCGAGACACCTTCGTCATCGTAGGATATGAGCCATCGACGATGCCAGGCGCGATCGGCCGGCTGCTGCTAGCTGCGAGAAAGGGCGAAGGCCTTGTCTATGTCGGCGGATGCGGAACCGGGTGGAGCAACAAGGAATCCACCGCTCTACGGGAGTTACTGAACGCGATTCCTGCCGACAGGCCGGCGGTAACGTTGAGGCGCAAAGGAGCAGTCTTTGCGCGGCCACTCCTGGTCGCCGATGTCGAGTATCGTACTTGGACGCAAGACGGGAAGCTCCGACATCCTTCATTCAAGGGCGTGCGAGAAATGGAAGGGCCGACGGAAGCTTATGAGATCACGGAAGAACCAAAGCTCGCCTAATCTAGCAGGCAATGTGCCACGGAGTTGCGGCGCACAGTTAAGCGAGTGATATATTAGCGGCAGCGTACCGGATTCACGGAAAGCGACCTTCCCACCGTGTTTCGTTCTCCGCTATGTGCGCGTGTCAGTTTTCTGATGGAGTTTCTTCCCCGCGTCCCAGGGAGCCAACTGGTGCGCGAGCCTTGCCCCGCCTTCCCCGGCGGGGTTTTCTTTTGCACGTCATGTCCCCACAAAGCAAAAGCGTCCGCAGGAGATGCAGGCGCTTGGCAGATTAGTCAGTTTGTGTAGGTCGCCTTAGCGGGCGAAGGCCGTGCGTGCGACGCGGTCGATGTCGGCGCGTTCGATGCCGAGGTCGCGCAGTTCGCGGTTCGACATGCGGCCCAGTTCGGTGACCGCCTGACGATGCTTGCGCCAGTTCAGGCCTTTGGTGAGCTGCAGCGCTCAACTGAGCGCTTCCATTAAGGCGTGGCGCATGCTCCGCACCTCCTCATCGCCGGTGCTCCCGATCGCGGACCTACGCCTCAAGCGAGATTTTGGGTTTGGTCATTCGGGCGACGCACAGGGTTGTAGCCGGGTTGCATTGCCCAAGCGAAAATTTCCAACAGATCATTTCCAGTCACAAACGAGCTGAGACGATGCCAGACCTGAGCGGGACGCACGGTATTTCGGCCTGTCGGGATCGAGAACCGGCAACCTCGCGCAAAAATGAATTCATCCATTCATTGACATTCTGTATAGTTTTATTCATACATATTTCTACGGCAATTTTTTATTCAATCGCGAAAAGGAGCCATCATGCCGTCCTCAGAAATTTTGTTGTTCGACGCGCCAAGTGTCGGAAAGTCGTTCCGGGCCAAACTGTTAACACAGGAAAACCCTGATGTCGTGGAGCAGGTTCTGGCGCAGCTACCGCTCAAAAGCGTTCTTGGCCACGTCGTAATCTCCGGTGAAGCAATTTGGATGCCGACCCGCATCGTCCATCTCGGACGCAGTAACATGGTTCAGCGTCATCCGGGCGCTGTGTACCTTTACGCTCCGGGTCAAACGATCTGCCTAACCTACGGCAAGATCACCGAGAGTGCGAACGTCAACAAGTTCGCGGAGGTCTTTGAGGAAGATCTCGCAACGCTACAGGAACTCGGCGAACTCGTATATGAGCAGACAGTTGCTCTGCCGCGCCGCAATGTGATCGAAATCAATGTCCGGAGGGCTTCTTAATGTCCGCTATCAAGAAATTCGAGGGTGACTGGCGCCAAGCTAAGGCAATCATTGAGCAACAGATCGATCGCGTCTGGTTCGAGGAGCCCAGCGAAATCCAGAAGATTCGCTGGGGCATCATCGACAGCGGCGCAGGTACGCGCGAGCAGTCCTTTACTGTTCTTGTCCACCTCGAAGCGTATCTGATGCTCGTAGGCGCTGACGTAATGTACCGCTTCCTCAAGGTATCGCAGTACGACGACATGCAGCTTGCCACGATGAACAGGCTGACGCGCGAGTTCCTCACGGGTACCTTCAACGTGTTCGAATTCATGACCGACCTGGGTCTGACGAACATGCATGAAATCGGACAGATGTATTCCGACGCTCTCGATACCCTCGAGACGAAGGAACAGTATGTCGAACTGACCGGCGCTATGATGACCTACGTCATTCGTATGCACCGTTGGATCCATTTCATCTTCCCGTGGAATCTGGGTGTTGCATTCCCGCATCGGCTGCCGAACGAAGTGACGGCCGTGAGCAAGCTCGTCTCTGCGCTCTGATTTTGTGCGCAAATGAAAAGCAAAAAAAGCCTCGGTGAACACCGAGGCTTTTTCGTTGGAATCCCGTCCATCGCGGGAAAATGACCGCTCAGCAAATCTCGTACCTCCAAGCGGGGCACACACCCCGACCGGTAACTGCAGCGAACTTGTTCTTCGCCACAACCAAAGGTAGACGAGGGCGAACTGAGGATGTCAGTAGCCTTCACTTGGTGCTTACCGAGGCGACCACCCTGGTCACCAAGCGGCGATCCGAGCCCACCGGGGACGATGCTTGCCAGGCTAGCGCCCAGCCGTTCCGAAGAGGCGCCAGTTTAACGTGGCTCGAACAAGGGTCCTCACAGCTGCACGGAATGCGATGGCTAGTGGACGGCCCCAGAATGCGTTTACCAGCGCTATGGCAGGGCTGTCGAACGTCTGATAGTCCTCCAGCATCGGAAGGGACAGCCGGACCGGTAGATAATTGAATTCAGGTGCGTCTATCGGCGTCATACGACCCCCCCTTTCTGCATTGAAACTAACAATACACTATTTCATGAATATTTCCATACCAAATCATCTACCAGTGTGAGGCAGCCGGCATTCGCGCTACTTCTCCTTTGCGAATGGCCTAGCCAGTTTGCTCGAATCGACCAAAGTTGCCGTCTGCCGCGGCGGCGGAGCACCCCCCACACACACGACGCATGAGATCCGGCCTCCTTTAATTCGCGGCTTCGAGAATGCGGGTTGGTTTTTTGCGTCGAGAGCGAAACAGGGCTATACGTTGGACTCAATTTTGAATATTTTGATACATTATGAACCTGCGGAGGTCTTTCGTGACGGAAGGCAGTATTGTGATTGTTGACGAGGACCTTGCAAACAGCACCTCAAATCTTCAACCGTCCGATCGCCAAGCGCTAAGAGCGGAGATCGAACGCAGAACGGCTGGTCAGCGGTTGACACCTGCACACCGCAGGATCGCGCAGCAGATGATCGAGAACAGCGCGCAGCTCGGCTTCTTATCAAGTATGGAACTCGCCGAACTGGCGAATGTCAGCCAGCCATCGGTTACGCGCTTTGCCGTAGCACTTGGTTTCGACGGCTACCTCGAAATGCGCCGATTCTTGCGTAGCGCGCACGCGGGGTCGGACTTGCCCTCCGAAACACAAGCAAACCGCTTCCAGACCGCGTTGCTGGCAGAAGCGGCAAATCTAACAGAGCTTGCGCAATCGTTCTCAGATAAGAAGGCAATTGATCAGTTTGGCAAGGCATTGGCAAACTCGCGGCCTCTCGCCGTTCTCGGCCTGCGGGCATCAGCTGGTCTTGCTACCCAGTTCGCGTATTTTGCCGCGAAGGTACACCCAGACATTCGACTGCTGGCTTCGGGCGGCTCCCTAGTCGAGGATCAAATCGAACAATGTTATGCTGCCGGCGGCCGCACAATGTTAGTTTTCATGATGCCACTGCATCCTCGGGAAACATTGAAGGCGATCGAACTGGCGCGCCATGCTGGCATGAAGATAGCCATTATAGCGGACTCCGGCTTCACTGATCATGAGGGGATCGCCGATTTTCTGCTGACGGCCCGCGTCGACAGCAGACTGGTTTTCGATTCCTACGCGGCGGCTTCTGCCCTCGTGTCCGTGCTATTGGATGCAATGTGCAATAATATGAACGGAGAGGCTCAAAAGCGACTGGATTCGATCGACCGGTCGTCCAAGCGCCGAAAGGTTTTTGTCAGTTAGTTCCGGATGTCGCGTGATTTAGCATTCGTCACCAAGCGCTGATCGTGGATCGTGATGCTAAGGGCGGGTGGCAATTACTGGCAAGCCAACTGCGTGGATCCAATTCCCTGTCTTGCCGACGTTCCTCGGCCGTTTTCAACGAAAACCTGCAAGATCAGTCAAAGCAAACTGCGGCCTTGGGGGCATGGTTACGCCTCAGAGACTTCAGCCGCCAAGCTTTCCCTCCAGGGGGTACAGTCCCCTAAATCCAGTCGGCCACAAAGCAGGCCGACTGGAGTATTCCATTAATTGCTTGGCTTGCGTACGCTTCCCAGACCGACAGTGCGGTCCACTATTATGAGCAAAACGATCGAAGCAACAATTAGGATCGTCGACATTGCCGCGACGAAAGGTTCGTATTCATATTGTAAGTAAGCGCGAAGTTGCAAGGGAAGGGTTGTCCAATCCTTGTTGGCCAAGAAGACCGATACCGTATAGTTGTTCCACGACAGAACGAAGACGATAATCAGAGATGGAATTATACTTGATTTAAGCAACGGCAGAGTGACGCGCCGTAATGCTTGCGCCGGCGTAGCACCAACACTTAGAGCGGCTTCCTCCAACCGAGCGTCGAAATTTTCCATCTGGGCCATGACGTTTCGGACGGGATAGGGAAGCGTTACAACGATGTGGGCTGCCAAGAGTGTCCACACATTGTTGACGATACCCATCATGAATATGATCTGAAACAATGCCAGCGCGACGATAACGGCCGGGATGAAAAGCGGCGACATCAAGAGTGATGACACCACGCCCTTCGCAGCTCCCGTGTATCTCTGCAGGCCGATCGCGGCAAGCACGCCCAGAGCGGTCGTAGCGACAGCTGTCGCCACTCCCAGGATCGTGCTTGCAACAGCCGCTGTGAGAAAATCAGGCTTCTCGAGGATCGTCCCGTACCATTTCAAGGTGAAGCCCTGGGGCGGGAACACCATTGCGGTTGGGTTGAACGAAACAGCGATGAGAATTAGCAGCGGGGCCAGTAGAAAGCCGAAGAAGAGAACGGCACCCACATACCAAAGCGCAGTCGTGAGAAATGTCTTTTGCATAGGATCGCCTTTCAGGTTGCCGGCGCCAGCGTGGCTGGCCGGCTGGCGGAGCGAACCGCCCACTGGTACACACCAAGCATCACCATCGTAACTATCAGGAGAATGACGCCGATCGTGGCGGCAAATGGCAGATTGTTCGACTGCGTCGCCGTCTCGTAGGCTGCCACGCTCATAAACCGGACACGGCCGCCACCGAGCAGGATCGGCACTACGAACGACTCGACATTGATGCCGAAGGCAAGGACGCTACCTGCCAGGATTCCCGGCACGCTCAACGGCAAAGTCACCCTCCTGAATGCTTCGACTGGTGTCGCGCCGACAGTCATGGCAGCATGCTCTAGTTGGCGCGGGATGGATTGTAGCACTCCGTAGATGGACATCACGACAAAGGGTACCGCGACCTGCACCATACCGATGATCACGGATGTCTCGTTGTAAAGCAGTTGCAACGGCCGTTCGGTTAATCCGAGACCTACGAGGAGTTGATTGACTGGGCCCGTGCGGCCGAGCACCACCATAAGACTCAAGGTCCGTACGACCAGATTTACCCAAAGCGGCAGCATCACGAGGAGGATCATCCATGTCTGGGCACGCTCGTGAGCTCGAACGATCAAGAAGGCTCCTAGGTAACCAATGACAACGGAAAACACCGTAGCCACGGCCGCCATCCTGATAGTCCGCCAAAGCAGGTCATCCAAGTAATAACTATCCCCGAGGAACCGGGCGTAGTTGGAAAGCGTGAATTCGCTCAGCACCTCGCCCGTGGGGCCGGTTCCCATGAAACTGAGAATAAAGACCCAGATCAGCGGAAGTACGAAAAACGCAGCGAGAATCGAGAGTGCGGGTAGGAAGAGAATACCGGGTTTTTTCATCGGGCTTTCCCCTCATTGGGAAGTAGCCGCGCAGTACAATGAACAGCTACGGTGTCACCCTCGGACAATGTCGGCACGTCACTCCTCCGCTTGACGCGCATGGGATGATCACCGACGCGAACGATATAGTCGCTCGATTGCCCGAAGAACATCAGGCGTTCAACTTTTCCCTGAAGGACATCGGGATTAGGGTCATCCAGCTTGCTGAGCGAGATCCATTCCGGCCGAACGAACCCGACCGCTTCTCCAGGGCTCGCTTCAAACTCCGCGTTAGCTGGGACAGACCTGCCATCTTGCATCCTGAGATGTTTGCCACCACGAAGGCATTCTAAAGCCCCGCGGAAGAAAAAGGCCTCGCCTACAAACCGCGCAACGTACTCAGAAACAGGCTTGTTGTAGATGTTGTCCGGGGTGTCGAGTTGCTCAATCACCCCACGGTTCATCACCACGACACGGTCAGATAGCGATAACGCCTCTTCCTGGTCGTGGGTTACGAAGACGGTGGTCAACCCTAAGGTTTGCTGCAGCGCCTTCAGCTCGACCTGCATGTCTTGGCGCAAGTTCTTGTCGAGGGCACTTAACGGCTCATCGAGCAAGAGAACATGGGGCTTCAGGACAATTGCGCGCGCAAGCGCGACACGTTGCTGTTGACCGCCGGACAGCTGGGAAGGTAGCCGATCTGCAAGCGCCTCAAGTTGGACCATGCGCAGTGCTTCGATGACGCGTTCATGGACCTCATTCTTAGGAGTCTTACGAAGCTCCAATCCCATTGAAACGTTGCGGAAGACCGTAAGATGGGGCCAAAGCGCAAAGTTCTGAAATACAAAGCCAATTTTGCGCTTCCAGACGGGATCATCCGTAACGCGCCTGCCGGCGATCACAATGTCCCCACCGGTCGGGTTTTCAAGCCCGGCGATAATGCGTAGCAAAGTGCTCTTTCCGCAACCGGAGGGTCCCAGGATAGACAGGAATTCGCCTTCGCGCACATCAAGGTTGATGTTTTTGAGCGCTGCGAAATCCGCCCAGCTTTTTGTAATGTTTCTTACGCTAATCTCGCCCATCACATCACCATACGTTTTGTAGAAAGGGCCCGGCGAAGAGACGCCGGGCACATCGGAAAGTTGACCGGTGAGATTATCGCGCGACGACTTCCTTTTCCCACCGCTCCTTCCATGCGTCCATCTGGGGAACGATCTTCCTCCAGTCGGAAATGAGCAGCGAGTTTACGACCTCATCACTGTAAGGCACATTGACGCCCGACAGATCGAGGCCCATACGTGCCGGTGTATAGCCGAGATCCGTCGCGTAGGTTTTCTGGCTTGCCTCTCCGAGGAGATTATTCACGAACTTCATGGCAAGCTCCGTGTTGGGGCGGCCCTTCACGACATGAACTGTCGAAACTAGGCCAATCGCACCTTCTTTCGGCACAGCGAACTGGAGCTCAACGCCCTGCTTGTTGGCCCAATCGACGCGTCCACGCAGCCAGCGAGCCATCACGACTTCACCGTTTCGGAAGAGGTCCAGGAGCTGCGGGTGCTGGCTATAGAAGACTGTGATGTGCTTCCCCAACTCCGCCAACTTCTGGAAGCCGGGGTCGATGTTGTCTTCACTCCCGCCATTGAGCTTTGCCATGAGGACGAGCAGCTCGATGTTTGCTGCGTCAAACCCGGCCGTTGTGACAGCGCCAGAATATTGATCGTTCCACAGGTCCAACCAGGAAGTGGGGGCGGGATTAACTTCCGTCTGCTTGTAGGCAATGCCGTACTGGCCGAAGTTGGTAATCACGCCGTAATCCGAAAAACGCGCTTTCGGGTATAGCTTCTCCAAGTTCGTTACAATTGCCGGGTCAAGCTTTTCAAAAGCACCCTGCGCTTCGCCGCGGGTTGCCCATGCCATGTCAGCGTGTACCACATCGACTTCTTTGGCCATCGCCTTTGCAAGACCATCGGCGCCCGACGCAGGCACGAATGTGATTTTGACGTCGTTTTCCTTTTCGAACGAGGCAATGTTCTTTTTGATGGCGTCGGTATAGGCGCCGCCGAAGGCCGCGACGACCAATTCCTTGCTTTGAGCCAATGCGGAAGTCGCCATCGCGAGAGTGAGCGCGGTAGCAGTCAAGATGGTCTTCACTTGAGTTCCCCTTTTATTAGGTTTGGGTAAGACAAATTCAATGTATGGAAATTTTTATCCTCTTGCAAGATGTAATTTTCCATTCACCTCGTGTCGCATCTATGTAGCTACCCGACCTCGACGAGCAGCTAGGTCCCCGGTGAGCTTTGGGCCTTGTAAGAAGGCGGCGTCATAAAGACATCAGGGCCTCTAACGCAGTGCGAAAACGCCGCTCGATCCTCTCACGATGATGGTGGCGCCCCCCCGTTACCTGCTTCACCCCATGCACCCAAACACAATCCGGCTTTGGGGCGCCGGCAAATATGATGTGGTCGAGGATTGCGTGATCCTTGGACCAGGGCCGATGAAGATTATAAGACACTAAGTCGGCGGGCTCCCCTGGTGCTACATTCGATGCTGCTGCCAAGGCTTTGTTGCCGCCCTTCACCGCCACGTCATACAAGGTTTGACCTGTTGAGCGGTTTGGCCATGCGATGACGTTGCGCGAACGGTGAGCTAGACGCTGTGAGTATTCCAACTGGCGTAGCTCATCACTGACCGCAATCAAAACATTAGAGTCGGAACCGATCCCGAATGAGCCGCCGGCAGCCAGAAAATCAGTCGCAGGGAATATACCGTCGCCAAGATTGGCCTCGGTAATCGGGCAAAGACCGGCGACGGCTCCTGCTTTTGCAACAGCGACCGTTTCCTCGGGCGTCATGTGAGTGGCATGAATTAAGCACCAGGTGTCATCAACGGAGAAGTTTGCGAGAAGATATTCGATGGGTCGTGCACCGCAAAACGAAACGCAGTCTTCGACTTCCTTGGTCTGCTCGGCGACATGGACATGAATCGGCCCGCCATTCGCTACCGGCAAGATCGCACGGATTTCATCCAATGTTGCCGCTCTCAACGAGTGAGGTGCGATGCCGATCCGACTGTTAGGCAAGCAAGCAATTGAACTTGCAGCTGCTTCTGTCAGTCGAGCAAACCCTTCCGTCGAGCTGATGAAGCGTCGCTGTCCTTCTCCCGGCGGCTGCGCGCCAAATCCGGAATGGGCGTAAAAAACCGGAATCAGCGTCAGAGCAATACCTGTGTCATTGGCGGCCGCGGCGATCCGCTCTGACATCTCTGCAACGTTGGAGTAGTGGTTTCCATCCTTATCGTGATGCAGATAATGGAATTCGCCGACCCGACCAAAACCGGCTTCAAGCATTTCCATGTAAAGCTGCGCAGCAATCGCTTCCATCTGGTCTGGGGTCATCGAGAGTGCAAACCGGTACATGAGCGCACGCCAACTCCAAAATGAGTCAACACCAGCCCCACGCGTCTCGGTTAGACCTGCCATTGCGCGCTGGAATGCGTGACTATGCAGGTTCGGCATCGCTGGGAGTAGCACGTCGTGACGTTCGCCGACGGCTTGCTCCGGCGGAACGTCTGACTTGATCGCAGCGATTTTCCCTTCTTTGAGAGATAGTTGGACGTTTTTTGCCCATCCGGAGGGCAGAAGAACGTTGCACGCATATAGCTGATCCATTTCTCTTCCTGACTTGTATGGATTTTTTCATCTTGCAAATTGTCTGAATAGATATATACATAATCGTACGGGAGCAACGAGAAAATCAGGAGGTGCGGGTGGTCGATGTCTGGAGAAACGCGCATCTGATCACGGTCGCTTCCGATAGGGAGACCCTAGACATCATCGAAAACGGAGCGATCATCGTCGATGATGGTCAGCTTCAATTTGTCGGTCCGGAAGCCCTATTACCTCGTGAGCTGGTTAAAAGCAGTCGCACAACCGACTGCGAAGGCCGCTGGATCACGCCCGCCCTTATCGACTGCCACACGCACCTCGTGCACGGCGGCAACCGCGCTCGCGAAATCCAGATGCGGCTTGAAGGCGCCACCTATGAAGAGATCGCGCGGGCCGGCGGCGGCATCGTTTCCTCGGTGAAGGCGACAAATGCGCTAACCGTCGATCAGCTTGTCGAAAGCGCACTGCCGCGGCTCGACACGCTCCTTTCCGAGGGTGTGTCGACGGTCGAGATCAAATCCGGCTACGGGCTCAACGTCACCGCCGAACTCAACATGCTGCGCGCCGCCCGCAAGCTCGAAACGCTCCGCCCGGTACGCATCGCCACCAGCTACCTCGCCGCGCATGCGACGCCGGCGGAATACAAGGGCCGCAACGACGATTACATCTCCGACGTCGTGCTGACCGGGCTCGATGCGGCACATGCCGAAGGGCTGGTCGATGCGGTCGACGGCTTCTGCGAGGGCATCGCGTTTTCGACCGCGGAAATCGCCCGTGTGTTCGAGCGCGCCAAGGCACTCGGCCTGCCGGTCAAGCTTCACGCGGAACAGCTATCCAATCTCGGCGGCGCCAAGCTCGCGGCGTCCTACGGTGCGCTCTCGGCCGATCACCTCGAATATCTCGACGCCGAAGGGGCTGCGGCTCTCGCCAAGGCCGGCACGGTCGCCGTGCTGCTGCCGGGCGCCTTCTATGCGCTTCGCGAGGAACGGGTGCCGCCGGTTCAGACATTGCGCGACGCCCGCGCACGCATTGCAATCGCCACCGACTGCAACCCGGGAACTTCGCCGCTAACCTCATTACTTCTCGCCATGAATTTGGCCGTCACTCTTTTCGGCGTAACGGTCGCTGAATGCATTGCAGGCGCGACACGAGAGGCCGCACGGGCTCTCGGCTTGTTGCACGCAACAGGAACGCTCGAGGCTGGCAAGTCCGCCGACTTTGTCGTCTGGAACATCAAACACCCTGCCGAACTCATCTATCGCATCGGCTTCAATCCCCTCCATTCCCGCGTATTCAAAGGCAAAAAGGTATCACCATGACTATCATTCTTTACCCGGGCAGTGTGCCTCTCAAGGACCTTGCCGACATCTACTGGAATAACGGCTCGGCAAAGCTCGATCCGTCCTTTGACGCCGGCGTGATGAAGGGAGCGGCACGGATCGCCGAGATTGCGGCCGGAAACGTACCTGTCTACGGCATCAATACCGGCTTCGGCAAACTCGCCTCGATCAAGATCGATAGCGCAGATGTCGCGACGCTGCAGAGAAATCTCATTCTCTCCCACTGCTGCGGGCTCGGAGCACCGCTACCAGAAAATGTCGTGCGGCTCATCATGGCGCTGAAATTGATCTCGCTCGGTCGAGGGGCCTCTGGCGTCCGAATTGAGCTTATTCGGTTGATCGAAGGGATGCTGGAAAAGGGCGTGGTTCCGGTGATTCCAGAAAAGGGTTCTGTTGGCGCGTCCGGCGACCTTGCGCCACTCGCCCACATGTCTGCAACTATGATGGGCGAGGGCGAAGCTTTTTACCACGGCGAACGCATGGCCTCCAGAGATGCGCTTTCGAAAGCCGGTCTCTTGCCGGTCGTGCTCGCCGCCAAGGAAGGCCTGGCGCTGATCAACGGCACGCAAACTTCGACAGCGTTGGCGCTCGCAGGCCTCTTCCGTGCCCATCGCGCCGCGCAAACAGCGCTCGTCACCGGCGCGCTGTCGACCGATGCGGCGATGGGCTCCTCCGCACCGTTTCATTCGGACATCCACACCCTGCGTGGCCATAAGGGGCAGATCGATGCGGGTGCTGCGCTCCGCAGACTGCTCGCAGGCTCCGAAATCCGCGACAGCCATGTCGAAGGCGACGAGCGCGTGCAAGATCCTTATTGCATTCGCTGTCAGCCACAGGTCGACGGTGCGTGCCTCGACTTACTGGCAGCGGTGGCACACACATTAGAGATCGAGGCCAACGCCGTCACCGACAACCCGCTGGTGCTCTCGGACAATACCGTCGTCTCCGGCGGCAATTTCCACGCCGAGCCGGTTGCCTTCGCGGCCGACCAGATCGCGCTCGCCGTCTGCGAGATCGGCGCGATCTCGCAGCGCCGTATCGCGCTGCTCGTCGATCCCGCCCTTTCCTATGGCCTGCCGGCATTCCTGTCGAGAAAGCCGGGGCTGAACTCGGGTCTAATGATCGCCGAGGTAACGTCCGCGGCGCTGATGAGCGAGAACAAGCAAATGTCGCATCCAGCCTCCGTGGATTCGACGCCGACCTCGGCCAACCAGGAAGACCATGTTTCAATGGCCTGCCACGGTGCTCGCCGGCTCCTCGCTATGACCGAGAACTTGTTCGGTATCCTCGGGATTGAGGCGTTGGCTGCAGTGCAGGGTGTTGAATTGCGAGGACCGCTAAAAACCAGTCCTGAGCTCACAAAGGCCATTGCGGTGCTACGCTCTGTGGTACCGGCGCTCGAGGACGATCGATACATGGCGCCTGATCTTGTTGCTGCGGCCAGTCTAGCGGCCAACGGCGCATTCGTCTCGTCGATCTCGGATGGCATTCTGCCGATTCTGGAGGCCTGACCTATGGGCGTCTTTCAGGTCACGCAGGGTACGTCTCCAGTTGTTCTCGCCCAGCCGCACACCGGAACGGAGGTTTCGAGCGACATCTGGGACCGCCTGAACGACAACGGGCGGACACTCGCCGATACCGACTGGCACATCCATCAACTCTATGACGGCCTGCTTCCGGAGGCGACCGTCGTTCGCGCTACCTTTCATCGCTATGTGATCGACGCCAATCGCGATCCGTCGGGCAACACGCTCTATCCTGGCCAGAACACAACCGGTCTGATCCCGGAGACGGATTTCGACGGTAAGCCGATCTGGAAGGATGGAGAAGCGCCAACCGAAGCCGATATCGCCGAACGCATCCAGACGTTTCACGCGCCCTATCACGCAGCGCTCGCCGCCGAGATCGAGCGCGTCAAGAGCATACATGGGATAGCCGTCCTCTACGACTGCCATTCGATCCGCTCGCATATTCCCTTCCTGTTTGAAGGCAGATTGCCGGATTTGAACGTTGGAACGGATGATGGTCGGTCATGTCATCCCTCCATACAGTCTGCGGTGGTCAACATTGTCCGCAATGCCGATGGATATACGCGCGTCTTAAATGGCCGCTTCAAAGGCGGTTGGACGACCCGTTACTATGGCCGCCCGGAGACTGGTGTGCACGCAATCCAGATGGAACTGGCGCAGTCGACGCATCTCGCGGCGGAAGCGCCACCCTTTGCGTACGACTCCGGAAGAGCAGATCGCATTCGTCCACGGCTGAAAGACATCCTGACCAGCCTCGAACGCGTGGCATCTGAATTGAATAACTGAATATTGGGAGCCATCGACCATGAACAATCCACGCCACAACATTCGCGACGTGCGCGCCCCTCAGGGCACGGCGCTCAACGCCAAGAGCTGGCTGACCGAAGCGCCGCTGCGCATGCTGATGAACAATCTGGACCCGAATGTCGCGGAAAACCCGCACGAACTGGTCGTCTATGGCGGCATTGGCCGCGCGGCGCGCACCTGGGCCGATTTCGACAAGATTGTCGAGACGCTCAAGGACCTCAACGACGACGAGACCTTGATGGTGCAGTCGGGCAAGCCGGTTGGCGTGTTCCGCACCCACAAGGACGCGCCGCGCGTTCTCATCGCCAACTCCAACCTCGTGCCGCACTGGGCAACCTGGGACCACTTCAACGAGCTGGATAAGAAGGGTCTCGCCATGTACGGCCAGATGACCGCCGGCTCCTGGATCTACATCGGCACGCAAGGCATCGTTCAGGGCACCTACGAAACGTTCGTCGAAGCCGGCCGCCAGCACTATGGCGGCAATCTTAAGGGTAAGTGGGTGCTGACCGGTGGTCTCGGCGGCATGGGCGGAGCCCAGCCGCTCGCAGCCGTCATGGCCGGCGCATCATGCCTGGCCGTCGAATGCAATCCGGACTCGATCGATTTCCGCCTGCGCACCCGCTACCTCGACGAGAAGGCCGAGACGCTCGACGAAGCGATGGAGATCATCGACCGCTGGACGAAGAACGGCGAAGCCAAGTCCGTCGGCCTGCTCGGCAACACCGCCGAGATCCTGCCGGAAATGGTCCGCCGCGGCATCCGCCCCGACATGGTCACCGACCAGACCTCGGCGCACGACCCGGTCAACGGTTACCTGCCGAAGGGCTGGACCATGGGCCAGTGGAAGGAAAAGCGCGTCAGCGACCCGAAGGCCGTCGAGAAGGCCGCCCGCGCCTCGATGCGCGAACATGTCGAGGCGATGATCGCCTTCCAGGACATGGGTATCCCGACCTTCGACTACGGCAACAACATCCGCCAGGTCGCCAAGGAAGAGGGCCTCGAAAACGCCTTCGCCTTCCCGGGCTTCGTGCCGGCCTATATCCGCCCGCTCTTCTGCCGCGGCATCGGCCCGTTCCGTTGGGCGGCTCTGTCCGGCGATCCGGAAGACATCTACAAGACCGATGCCAAGGTCAAGGAACTGCTGCCCGACAACAAGCACCTGCACAACTGGCTGGACATGGCGCGCGAGCGCATCTCCTTCCAGGGCCTGCCGGCGCGCATCTGCTGGGTCGGTCTCGGCGACCGCCACCGCCTCGGCCTCGCCTTCAACGAAATGGTCAAGAACGGCGAGCTGAAAGCCCCTGTCGTCATCGGCCGCGACCATCTCGACTCGGGCTCCGTCGCCTCGCCGAACCGCGAGACCGAAGCGATGAAGGACGGCTCGGACGCCGTTTCCGACTGGCCGCTCCTGAACGCTTTGCTCAACACCGCATCTGGCGCCACCTGGGTGTCACTGCACCATGGCGGCGGCGTCGGCATGGGCTTCTCGCAGCACTCAGGCGTGGTTATCTGCGCCGACGGGACGCACGATGCAGCCAAGCGCCTGGAGCGCGTGCTCTGGAACGACCCGGCAACTGGCGTCATGCGCCACGCCGATGCGGGCTACGACATCGCGCTTGACTGCGCCAAGGACAAGAGCCTGCGCCTGCCGGGCATTCTCGGAAACTGATCCAGTGCAAGTACTGCATCCCGCCGATTACAAGCGCATGCCGTGGAAGAACGGCAAGGGGGAGACGGTGGAAATCGCCGTCTTTCCGCCCAATGCGACCGTCGAGGACTTCGACTGGCGCATCAGCACGGCGACAGTCGTGAGCGACGGACCATTCTCAATGTTCGATGGTATCGATCGCACATTAACTGTCCTAACCGGAGAGGGGATCGAGCTCACGGTCAGTGGATCCGCTCCAGTGATCTGCTATCCAGATAGCGACCCCTATACCTTTCCAGCTGACGTGACCACGATTGCGCGGCTGGTGGACGCCCCAATAAGCGACCTCAACGTGATGAGTCGAAGGGGGCACTGTGCGCATCGTGTTCTACGGCGCACGTTTGATCGCGAGTTGGAAGTGGGATCGGACACGTCGGAGACACTCGTCATTGTTATCAGTTCCTGTCAGCTCAAGTACACCGGAGAAGCGTTGGAGTATCTCGACGCCATCCGTCTGAAGGTCGGAGAGAAGACCGATCTGCGGGCAAGCAAATCTACATCCGTCTTTACAATCGAATTGATGCTTTCCCGAACCAGTTCCAGTTAAACGAGGGATTTTCGCATGTTGGAATCAACACCTAACCAGAACCGCCCGCTCGACCAGCCTAATTTGGTCGAGCACTACGGACCAATTGGCATTCGGGCCGTTGTCGCCGCATGCGCGGTAAGGGCTCCCGAGAAATCTCGAGCCGAAACCGCGATCGACTGCGCACTCCGGCATCCAGAGCTATGGCGATTTATCGAAAGCTGACCGAAGCAGATGCACGCTAGATCGTTACCACCTTCGGGAACCGGATCAGATTGGGCGAAACATATGTCGTCGGACTTTAATGCGGAGCTTCACGCTCGACCATCCATTTACTTCACTGGTCCAGCGCTGGTTGAGCACGCAGCAGTCCTTTGGCTGGGATCGGTTAAACAGGGTGACAAGCGTTGCGTATCCGGCGGTCCGGGCGAAGACTCCAATGTTCGCACCCAGGTGGAATATCACACCGAATTCGTAACGGTAACTCGCGTTACCAGGTTGGAGATAGAAGCGAACGAATGGCCCACATCTACCCTTTCGTTGTCGGACCTTTCAGACCTCGTAGGCGCAAGCTCGACACAACTCATTTGCCGCATCGCAATGCTGGTGCTGGGGTCTCCACCTTCTGAGCTGGGACCAACCCTTTCAAAGTTCGGATTTCGCGATACCGCGGCCTCTTGGATCGGTGGTGGCGCCGCTCAGGTATGTTCAGACTTTCGCGTTCGGGATGATCAATCCAGCTGCATTCTTCTTTTTAATAACGATCTAAACGCGTACCGACTCGGTCGCATGGTCCGGCGAGTATGTGAAATCGAAACATATCGCTCTATGGCCTTGCTTGGACTTCCAGAGGCCCGCCGATTGGCTCCCCTCCTTGGGAGCTATGACCGGGAACTCGTCGAATTGGCGAATCGACATCAGACGAAAACGACGTCTGAGCATAGAACCCTACTCGAAGACATCTCCCGGCTCTCCGGCCAAATCATTTCAGCTTCTGCTGAAACGCGAAATCGCTTTGGCGCCAGTTCAGCTTATGCAAAGATTGTTGAGGAACGCATTCACGAATTGCGTGAGACCCATGTACCGGGTTTTCAGCGATTCGGTGTGTTCGTCGCACGACGGTTCAAACCCGCCGTGAGGACCTGTGAAGCATCAGCGTTGCGATTGGATCAGCTTTCAAATGCGACAACCCACCTGATCGATCTCCTACAAACACGCATACAAGTTGAGATTGAGTATCAGAATGCTGTCCAAATTCGCGCAATGGCAGAGCGAGCAGCAACGCAGGTAAAAATTCAACGAGCGGTGGAAGGTTTCTCCATCATCGCGATCAGCTATTATCTCCTGAGCTTGCTGAAAATATTATACGAGACCGGTGAGCATGCCGGCTACCACATAAGTCCGACGGTCATGCTTCTTTCGATACCCGTCGTGATCGGAGCGGTGTTGATCACCGTCCTACGTGTAAAGCATGCACTCTCCGTACCGACATAACTTCAACGCCGTTGATGCACCTAACGCAGTGCGTGGCCTTTGGAGCGAGGCTGCGGAGGCTTGATCATAAAGTGACGTTCGCTCGCGCTACAGAGCTAGTAAATGCAACGATTTGAAGTCTCTCTAAGACTACTGAACAATATTTGCTACTCGGATTGGGATAGTATCGCCAGTTTTCTTGATCCTTACTTTGCCCAAATTGGGTTTGAAGATTTCCTCTTCGTTCACAGCGATCGGGAACAACACTTCATAACAAATTGGCCCAAAAAAATAGCAAATAACTACGTCGACAATTGGCATTCACACGCCTCACTGAACTTATCGACTCAGCCCCCCCTCGGTAGGCTTTTCATTTGGCAGGAATCGGATCTCGATAGCGCCGCTCACCTGAATTCCTCCGTTTTTGTCCCGTCTTTGCCGGCGAAATGCGGCTTAGTCGCTCTGATGGGATCGCCACAGAGCGAGTGTTCGCTTCTTTGTCTTTCGCGACGGTCTACTGGATCATTCGCCTATGAACTTGTACCCGAAATAAATATGGTCTCGAACGCGCTTTTTATGAAAGCTAAAACCGCGCCTAATAGTTCGGAAAATGATTGTTCTAGATCCGCATTGCTGAGCGAAAAACAAGAACTTATCTTAAGCTGGATCGCGAAGGGTAAATCTAACTTCGCTATATCGGTAATCTGCGGAATATCCCAACGAAACGTTGACTACCACGTGGCACAGATTCTATCGAAACTTCGTGTATCTAGTCGGTCTCAAGCCGCCGCTATCTACGTGTCCTGTAATAGTCATCTTAGATTACCACAGAGCAAGGACTTCTAAACGTATCAATGAATACCCTATAAAAAAACCGGCACAATACTTCTTAAGTTACTTTTACATAAAATTATTGACAACTGATTAATTCCACAGTCGAACAGCCCTCAACCAAGAAATATAACAATTAAGGAACGCAACGAGTGATGTAGGCAAAATAAATGGATTGCTCTCGTCGGAAATTTTCGCGCGATAAGGCAACTTATCCCATCATCAAATCCAGAAATTCAAAAAGATCGATTCTCGTTTGCGAAATGGGCGCTGCTGCAATCGAATTCGCAATCATAGCGCCGCTCTTCTTCGCTTGTGTGCTGACCTTGATCGCCTATGGCGTCTATCTCAGCACAGCCCATTCCATACAGCAAATCGCCGCAGATGCCGCGCGTACCGCCATCGCTGGACTGTCGGAAGGCGAGCGTGAACGCCTGGCGACCGACTACATCCGGCGCACCACGATGGATCAGGCCTTCATCAAATCCTCACGCATGACCGTGACCGTCAGGGACGACGCCAAAAACACCAATCAGTTCACAGTTCGCATCAAATACGACGCCGCCGACCTACCGATCTTTAACCTTTTCACTTTCGCGATGCCAAGCAGCCAGATCGAGCGCTTTGCAACCATACGCGTGGGAGGCGTCTGACATGTTGTGGAACTCCACGCGCCTTCGCACGCTGCTCCAATCGCGGGACGCCAACATCGGCATCTCCGCTGCGCTGGTCATGCCATTGGTCGTCACCTCAATGGCGCTCGGCATCGATTACGGCTATCTCACCGTACAGAAACGCGAGATGCAGTCGGCGGTCGACCTGGCTGCGATCGCGGCCGCGGCCAACATCTCGTCGGCCGAAAAGGCCGTGCTCAACCATTTCTCCGACAATGGCCTCAATTATGCCGTCGCCACCCCGTACGGACTGCTGACGGTCGATGGCAAGGTATTGCCGTTGAGCGATGTCGGTACCGGCAAGGTGGACGGCGTCGCCACGCTGACGCGCGGACGATACGTCCCCGACCCCTCGGTCGAAGCGGGTCAGCGCTTCGTCAAGGACGCGACGCCGACCGATGCCGTGCAAGTTCTGCTGGAAAAGAAAGGCGAGATTTTCCTTGCCTCGATCTTCAGCGCACCGCCTGATCTCAGCGTCATCGGCATGGCCGCCAGCTCCAAGATCGCCGCCTTTTCCGTCGGCTCTCGCCTCGCCAGCCTCAATGACGGCCTGCTGAATTCGATTCTCGGGCAGATGCTCGGCACCACCATCTCGCTGAAGGTCATGGATTATCAGGCGCTTATCGATGCCGACATCGACGTCCAGCCGTTCCTGAAAATCGTCGCGACCAAGCTGAACCTGACGGCAGCCTCCTATGAGGATGTCCTGAAGGCCAACTTGACCATGCCGCAGCTGCTCTCCTCGATGCGGCTCGTCCAGGGCCTTTCCGGTACAGTGACGGCGGCGCTTAAGAGCATCGAGCTCTCGACCGCGGCCAACAAGAAGACCGTTACGCTGGCGCAGATCCTCAACCTCGACCCGAAAAAGAGCCTGCAGATCGATGCCGGCTCCGACTGGGCGATGAAGATCAGCGCACTCCAGATCGTCTCCGCCGCCGCAGCAATTGCCAATGGCGAAAACCAGATCGCGCTCAACGCGGTAACCGGGCTTTCCGGCATCGCCTCCGCCAAGGTCAAGCTCGCGATCGGCGAGCCACCGGTTGAGACGCCAAGCCACCGCCTCGGAACCCCGGGCGCAGCCGTACGCACCGCGCAGACGCGCCTTGCCGTCGAGGTCAATGTCGATGGCCTTGCGGCCCTTTCCGGCATTCGCGTCAGGCTGCCGATCTACGTCGAACTTGCCTATGCCGAAGCGAAACTTTCCGACATTCGCTGCTACGGCGGGACGCCGGAAAACGCCGCGGTCACCGTGGACGCGGTGCCCGGCATTGCCGAGATCGCCATCGGCGACGTCAACCCGACGGTGCTATCGAACTTCTCGTCCGATGCCCGCGTGCAAAGGGTCCGCCTCGTCGACGCCCTCGTCGTCAAGGTCGACGCGCTCGCTCATGTGGAAGCGCAGAACCTCAAGGCCTCGCGCCTGAGCTTCAGCCCCTCCGAGATCGCGGC
Organism: Ensifer sp. ENS02; assembly: GCF_014851885.1. Classification (NCBI taxonomy): domain Bacteria; kingdom Pseudomonadati; phylum Pseudomonadota; class Alphaproteobacteria; order Hyphomicrobiales; family Rhizobiaceae; genus Ensifer; species Ensifer sp. ENS02. Next base: position 66,295 of record NZ_JACVAO010000023.1, read on the forward strand.
GCGATCGATCAAGAGCGTCTCCACGAAGGATATCCTCACGTCCACGACCCAAACACTGCTCAACAATCTCGACCTCAACATCCAGGTTCTGTTGCTGACGCTCGGCAGCCCCACGGTGATCCAGCAGGCGCTCGCACAAACACTGGGCGCGGTGACCAAGCCGGTCGACGACCTTCTCCACAACCTGCTGCTGCTCGTTGGCGTCCGGATCGGCGAGGCCGATGTACGCGTTACCGGCGTCAAGTGCCAGCCGCCTGTTCTAGTACAATAAGCTTGGCGGGGCCGGAGGAGATCGTCAGGCTAAAGCGGGAAGTCGGGGCGGTTCGCTCAAAGATCGAAACAAAATCGAAGGATTACCATGTTCTCTCTCGGAAAAGCTGCAGATGCGGGCCAGATCGTCGCCGCACTCTCGAAATCGCAAGCCGTCATTCAGTTCGACCTGACCGGCAAGATCCTGACTGCCAATGAGAATTTCTGCCAGGCCCTCGGTTACAACCTCAACGAAATCGTCGGCCAGCACCACCGCATGTTCTGCTCCGCCGACTATGCCCAGACGCAGGAATACCGCGACTTCTGGGCCCGCCTTGGACGCGGCGAATTCGACGCCAATGCCTACAAGCGTGTCGCCAAGGGCGGCCGCGAAATCTGGATCCAGGCGACCTACAACCCGGTGCTTCGGGGCGGCAAGCCCTACAAGGTGGTCAAGTTCGCAAGCGACATCACCGCCGCGAAGGCAAGGGCGACGGAAGATGCCGGCAAGCTCGACGCGATCTCCCGCTCCCAGGCGGTGATCGAGTTCACGCCATCGGGCGAGATCCTGACCGCCAACGAAAATTTCTGCGCGGCGCTCGGCTACAGCCTCCAGGAAATCCAGGGCAAGCATCACAGCATGTTCTGCGAGCCGAACTATGCGCGCACCGCCGAATATGCCGACTTCTGGAAACGTCTCGCCGCCGGCGAATTCTTCTCCAACGAGTTCGTGCGCTACGGCAAGGGCGGCAAGGAAATCTGGATCCAGGCGGCCTATAACCCGATCCGCGACTTCAGCGGCAAGGTCTACAAGGTCGTCAAGTTCGCGACCGACGTCAGCGAGCGCATGAGCGCCATCAACACCTTGGGCGCTGGCCTGAGGGCGCTTGCCGAAGGTGACCTGACCCGAAACCTCGATACGCCCTTTGTGCCTAGCATGGAGGCGGTTCGCATCGACTTCAACGATGCCACCGCCAAGCTGCGGGGAGCGATGCGGACCGTTGGTGACAATGCCAGCGCGATTGCCTCCGGCGCCCGCGAGATTCGCGCAGCGGCCGACGACCTGTCGAAGCGCACGGAGCAGCAGGCGGCCTCGGTGGAGGAAACCGCCGCCGCGCTCGACGAGATCACCACCACCGTGTCGGATTCAAGCCGCCGCGCCGAAGAAGCGGGCGGGCTGGTCGCCAAGACCAAGGCCGGCGCCGAGCGTTCCGGCAACGTGGTGAAGAGCGCGATCGGCGCCATGGATCAGATCGAGCAATCGTCGAGGGAAATCTCCAACATCATCGGCGTGATCGACGACATCGCCTTCCAGACGAACCTCCTGGCGCTGAACGCCGGCGTCGAAGCGGCGCGTGCCGGCGAAGCAGGCAAGGGTTTCGCCGTCGTCGCCCAGGAAGTGCGCGAACTGGCGCAGCGCTCCGCAAGTGCTGCCAAGGACATCAAGGCGCTGATCGGCACCTCGACCGAACACGTCAAGAACGGCGTGTCACTGGTCGGCCAGACGGGTGCAGCACTCGAAGAAATCCTCGTCCAGGTCCAGGAGATCAACGCCAACGTCTCGGCGATCGTGGAAGCTGCGTGCGAACAATCGACAGGCCTCAAGGAGATCAACCAGGCGGTCAACTCGATGGACCAGGCGACCCAGCAAAATGCCGCCATGGTCGAGGAAAGCACAGCCGCAAGCCACGCCATGGCTCGCGAGGCGGAAGCCCTGCACGAACTGCTCAGGCAGTTCCGCTACGGTGAGCAAGCCCAGGTGATCGATGCGAACCGTCACTTCGACGACCGCACGCAGCCGTCACGCCTGCACGCTACCGCCCGCGCGATGCGCAGCGGTCAACGAACAAGCCCTGCTGCGGCACGAACTGCAGACGGCTGGCAGAATTTCTGAGCGTACCCGCACCCCGCGCTCGGGAATGGCGAAGGCGGTGAGAGATCATCGCCTTCGTCAATTTGGAACACCTGCCGCCAATGCCAGCGAGGAGTTGCCCGCGACCTCCTAGAGCGTTTCATGTTTTGACGAAAGCGTATCCGGCGTTTGCGAAGTAATTGCCGCATTCGCCGGGTTGGATTGTTGAGACGAGAGCGCCGATGTGTCGCCACGTGTCCTCGATCGTTCGCTTCTGTGCATGGCGCATCCAGTGCTTGATCTTGGCGAAGGCCTGTTCGATCGGCTTGAGGTCGGGGGAGTAGGGCGGCAGGAACCAGAGCCTTGCGCCGGCCGCACGGATGATCTGACGGATGGTCGCCGATTTGTGGCTGCCGAGATTGTCCATGATGACAATGTCGCCGGGCCTGAGCACAGGCACAAGCTGTTGCTCGACATAGGCGCGGAAGCATTGGCCGTTGATCGGCCCGTCGAAGACGCAGGGTGCGGTGAGCCGGTCGCACCGCAGTGCGCCGAGGAATGTCAACGTGCGCCAGTGCCCATGCGGGGCAAAGGCACACAAGCGCTTGCCCTTCGGCCCCCAGCCGCGCAGCGGCGTCATGTTGGTCTTGATCCAGGTCTCGTCGATAAACACCAGCCGTCTGGGATCGAGGCCACCCTGCCACGCCTTCCATCGCTGACGTCGGCGGGCAATGTCGGCGCGGGCCTGCTCAAGGGCGAACAGTGTTTTTTTGAAGCGCAGCCCTTCGCGCCGGATGAACTGCCACACCGCATTGTGGGAAACAGTCACACCGCGCCCCACCAGCTCGGCCTTCAACCCATGCAGGGTCAGTTGCGGGTTCTGGGTGAGCCGCTCGGTGATGAAGGCGCGATGCGGCTCCAGAATGCGCTTGCGATGGCCACCCATCTTGCCCGGCGCGACAGAGCCGGTCGCCCGATAGCGCTGCGACCACTTCATCGCCGATGAAACCGAGACACCAAAGCGCGCCGCAGTCGAACGACTTGCTGTACAACCTGCTTCTACTCGTCGGCGCAGGGTCGGTGAGGCCGACATCCGCGTCACCGCCGTCAAGTGCCAACAGCCGGCCTTAGTACAGTAGTCGTTCGGACGCAGGTAAGTAATGGAGCGAGGGAGCGTATCTCAGCGCAGGCGCCTTTCGTCAGACTTCCGAAGCGTTGTCGTTGAATACTTCCCCGCGTCCAGTGAGCCATCTGGGTGCGATACTTGCCCCGGCGTCTCCGCTCAAGTCAGTCCGGACTTCAGCTTCCAGCTGAAACCAGAAGCGGTACGGGATGCACGGCGTTTTCCTGGTCCAGGATGTCAAATTTGTATCTTCCCTCGGCATCGATACCTACCGAATAGCTTAGGCGATCGCGTATGTGGTTATCCTCATCGAACGTGATAACCTTTGGCTTCAGCGACGTAAGTTGCCTTTCGTCCAGGTAGACTGAATTGCATATGATGATCTGGTCCCCGGGTTGGCATGTTCGGGCAGCGGCCCCATTTAGGACACAACACCTGGAGCCACGCTCACCCAAGATGACGTAGGTGGAGAGTCGGGCACCAGAGCTCTTGTTCCAGATCTCGACGAATTCCATGGGCAAGATGCCCGCTGCCTCGCAATGATCCGGATCCAGTGTAATTGACCCATGATAATTGAGATTTGCCTCGGTGATGTAGATGCCATGCAGCTTTCCAGCGACGAGCTTTCTCATTTTCCCCATCATACTTCAAAGGTCTTCGACCCCGTTTAGTAGGGGCCGAAGCATGGCGTGCTGGCTACTAATCCAAATCCACGGGGCTCATATCAATGCCGAAATGCTGCTCGGAAAGCTTCCTGACCGTACCATTTTCGACAAGTTTTTTGATCACGGGATCCAGTCGCATCTTTAGTTCGGCGTTGCCTTTTTTCACTCCGATCCCGACTCCGCCGGAGCCAAGTAGATTGCCGCGCAGGCAAGGGCCGACAAGCTGAAGCTGGTCGATGTTCTGGTTCTTCTTGAGTGCAAGAACCGAGTCCTTCGATGCGAATATGATGTCGACGCGGCCGGCCTTCAGATCGAGATCGCGGGCAGCCGGTGATTTGTATGGCTTTGATGAGAGCATGGAGAGGTTCTTCGCCACGAAACGGGTCGAGGTCCCGGACGCGAGCGTACCGATCGTAGCACCTGTGAACGCATCCCGATACGTCGACATAATTTTTTCGAGGTTCTGCTCGTCCAGGACCTCGATACGGTCCTCGTATGGAAGCTTTTGCTTGACCGACGCATTCACGGTGGCGAAAGTGTAGCATAGCCCCGCATATGGAACTGTGAAGTCAATCACCTCTCTTCGTGCGGCTGTCATACCGAGCGCATCGACGATGAGATCGTATTTGCCGTCATTCAGAGCGGGAATCATTGCATCGAAAGACTGGCTCTCGAATGAGCACTCGACTTTCAACTCGCCGCACACCGCTTTCATAAAGTCGATCTCAAAGCCTTTCACTTCACCAGATGGGTCTGTTAGGTTCCACGGCGGAAAACCTCCTTCCGTGACGACTTTCAGTTTACCCTCGTCCGCGGATGCTTGAGTGACCCCCAAGACCGCGGCGGCGATGATAGCCCAAGTAAATGATCGCATTGTAGTTCCCCTTTCATTGGTTGGTTATGCGATTGACAGAAACTTTCGTAGAGCTGCGGACCTATCCGACGAGAAGATCTCCGCTGGAGATCCTTGGGCGCCGATGGAACCGTTTTCACAGAAGATCACCTTGTTAGAGACGTTGCGTGCGAACGACATCTCGTGTGTCACGACAAGCATAGTGCTGCCCGCTTCCGCGAGCTTTTGCATGACTTGAAGGACCTCGCCGACGAGCTCCGGATCGAGTGCGGAGGTGGGCTCATCGAACAGGATCACTGACGGATTGATGGCAAGCGCGCGAGCAATGGCTCCCCGCTGCTGTTGCCCGCCGGAGAGGTGCTTGGGGTAATAGTCACGGAACTCATAAAGGCCGACCGACGCGAGCAGTTCCTTTGCCTGCGCGATGCATTCCTGCGGCGGCCTGTGATGAACGTGAATGGGTGCTTCGGTCACGTTTTCCAGCAAGGTCTTCGAAGACCAGAGATTGAATCCCTGGAAAACCATGCCAATTCTGCTTCGCAGCGCCTGGATGCGTCGGTTCTTTTCGCTCGTCGCCAGGCCGTTGAAGGTGCGCATATCGATGTGATCGCCACCGAATTCGATTTCTCCGGCATCCGGCATTTCGAGTAGATTCAAACAGCGCAAGAAGGTCGACTTTCCCGAGCCCGATGCGCCGATGATCGCAATGACGTCGCCACGTTCGGCAGAAATGCTCAAATCCTTGAGCACGGTCTTTGAACCGTACGATTTGGTGATTCCCCTAGCGGAAAGGACGGTGCTCATTCGAGGCCTCATTTCTTCAGCTTCCTCTCCGCAAGGCGGAAGAGGGCGATCGATATGGAGTTGAAAATCAGGTAATAGACGGCAGCCATCGAGAGTGCCGCGAGTGGCCGGAAGGTCTCCGATCCGATCGAAGCCGCGATGCCTGTGATGTCCATGAGCGTGATCAGAGACGCTAACGACGACGCCTTGACCAAAATGACGAACTCATTGCTCATTGCCGGCAGTACTACAGGCGTCGCGTAGGGAATGATAATCGATCGATAGAGGCGGAATCCTCGGAAACCAAAGCTGCGAGCGGCGAGGATTTCGCCACTTGGAACCGAGGATATGCCGATCCGATAGACCTCCGATATGTAGGCGCTAGCCTTCAGTGACAACGCGATGATCGCGCACCAAATTGGCTCGCGCAGAACCGGCCAAAATATGCTCTCACGGACGGCTTGGAACTGGCTCAGGCCGTAGTAGAGAAGAAAGAGCAGGGCGATCATCGGCATACTGCGAACAAGCTGAAGATAGACCCAAGCCGATCCGCTCAACGCTCTCACCGGACTGATGCGCGCCGCGGCAACGCCGATTGCTAAGATTGCACCGAACAGGATGCCTCCGAAAGCAACGGCGAGCGAGACGGGAACACCAGCGGCGACTTCAATCGCGATTTCTGTATAATTCATGGCTGCATCCTCACAGTTCATACCGACGCTCTAGCCAGGCGAAGAGACCCCCCGAGCAAAGCGCGATGACGAGATAGAGAGCCGTACACAGCAGGTAGAAGAGGAATGGCGCGCCGGTGGAGTTGGCGGCGATGGTCGTCGCGCGCAGCAACTCCGTTACACCCATAACCGAGATCAGTGCGGACTCCTTCAATAGCCCGATCCAGATGTTCCCCAGCCCCGGCAATGAATGGCGTACGATGTGCGGAAGCAAAATCCTCCGGAACAACAGCAGCGGGGGCATAGCGAAGGCGCGTGCGGCGACGATTTCGCTTTGCGGCGCCGCGTAGTAAGCGGAGCGAAAGAGTTCCGTCGCGAGAGCACCGCCGATAAACCCAAGGGGAGCCAGGGCGATGAGCAGGATAGGAAGTTCGAACGTAGTGGGTGCACCGGGCACCCACTGTAGGAGCTTGAGCCCCTCATTCAGACCGAAATAGAAGTAGTAGACGACGATCAGCTCGGGCACTCCCCGCACGATCGTCGTGTAGACCTCCATCAAGCCCACAACGAGGAGGTTCCCCCGAAGTTTGAGTGCGGCACCCACGCCTCCGATGACAAGGCCGATCGTAAGCGCGCCTGTCGCCAGCAGCAGTGTCATTCCCACTCCCGAAAGCAGGAACGGCATCCAGTCGATGGAAAGCGAATAAAGCTCGTGCATCGTTGTCATGGCAATGACCCTTAACTGCCTGCGGCGTAGGCGTAATGTCGCACGGCCGCGTCGCGCGAAATGCGGTCTTCGCGCAAGTCCTTTTCCACCTTGGGGCGAGAGCGTTCAGCCGATGGACCGTATCCCCCGCCGGATGACGTGATCATCGTGACGGTTTCGCTGGCTTTCAGCTTTCCGCTGCGCTTTACGAGCGGAGATGCATCCCCGCTCAGCTCGACGCGGCAGACCTGTCCGTCCGCTCCACCGGCGATTCCGAACGGTGGCAGCACGCTGTTTGTGCCCCCGGCGTTGACTACCGCGTCATGTTCCAATGCGCGAACCGTGCGGCGGATTGACATGCCGCCGCGGCTTCTTCCGGGACCGCCGGAGTCGCGTACCAGTTCGTAACGCTCCACGCGGAGCGGGAACTCGAGCTCAAGCGCCTCCACTGGGAGATTGCCGGTGTTGGTGATATGAACCTGCGTTCCATCCATGCCATCTCGGGCGTAGCGTGCTCCCATGCCGCCACCGATCATCTCGTTGTAGACATAGAAGCGGCCGCTGCGCGGGTTCGTACCGCTGATCGTGACAAGGCCCCCGCCCGTGCACGCGGCCATGACCTTTTCCGGAATCGCAGGTTGAAGCGCCGCAAGAATCATATCGACCAGCCGCATCGCAATGTCCGTCCGGCTGTAGACTGCTGCCGGCTCCTGGGCATTCAGGATGGAGCCAGGCTCGGCATGAACGGTGATGGCGCGATGGAACCCGGCGTTTGGCGGGACGTCGGCGTCAATGAGCGTCTTAACCGCGTAGTACAGCGTCGCCAGAGTCGCGGTCAAAACCATGTTGATCGGCGCGGCGACTTGTGGAGGGTTGTTCGAAAGATCGAAGTGAATCGAGCCGTCTTTCACCTCCACCGCCACGGACAGGTCGAGGACATGGTCGATCAGGTTTGTGTCGAACTTCGAGTCGTAGCGATAAACGCCGTTCGGGATGAGTGACAAGGAGGCCCTAGTCTTTCGCTCAGCGTAAGCCATAATCTGCTGCTCGACGTTCTTGACCACATCGAGTGAATAGCGTTCGCAGAGGGACCCGTAGCGCTGCACGGCCAGTCTATTCGCGGCCATCTGGGCGGCAAGATCGTTCTTTCGCTCTCGCGGAACTTGGCAGTTGAGGAGGATCAATTCGAGCACGTCGTTTTGGAGCGCGCCTTGGCGATAAAGCCGGATCGGCGGGATCCGAAGTCCCTCCTGGAAGATGTGCTTGTGGCTGCGATCCACAAAATCCGAGTGGTGGGCAAGGTTGGTGACCCATCCACAATATTTCCCGTCCACGAAGATGGGTTGCATCAGGACGATGTCGTTGAGATGCGTGCCGCCTCCGCGAAACGCGTCGTTACCAATAAATACGTCCCCTTCCTGCAACTCGGTCAGATCGATGCGATCAAGTACATAGTTTCCAATGCCGAGAAGCGACCCGAGATGCATCGGGATGCGCTCAGCAAGGGAGACTATTTCGCCGCGTTCGTTGAGAATGGCGGTGCTGCAGTCCTCGCGCTCCTTAATGTTGGTCGAAAAGGCGGTGCGCACGATAATGCTGCCCATCTCGTCGACGACCGATTGCAGGAACTTCGAGACGACCTCAGTCGTAATAGGATCAACTTGCATAACGCCCTCAGACCAATGTGATGATTACGTTGTCATGACGGTCGATGACCGCGCGCTGGCCGTGGAGCACCAGAATTGTCGTGTCCATCTGTTCGACCACGCAGGGGCCCGCGAATTCAACCTCCTGGGGCAGGTCCGTCTTGCGATAGACCGGCGTGCGGTAGGTCTTCAATTCGTTGACCTCCAGTATCTCGCGGTACTCGAAGGGAGTGATGGAGCCGCCCCGGGCCGGCAGGCCGGCGCTGGGCTTTGTGAAAGGCAAGGTTTCAAAGGCCTCAAGTCGGACCGCGGTCATCTGGACCCCTTCGCCATGGACAATGTAGCCGTAGCGCTCTTGGTGCGTGTCCACGAACGCGGCAAGCAGGGCCTCGTACCCACCTTCCGCCGCCCCGGCGCGAACAGGGATCGTGAGTTCGTAGGCCTGTCCGCCATAGCGCAGGTCCACGGCAGCAGAGATGTTCCGCCGCGGCGGCGTGACGTCCTCCTTGTCAAACCATGCGTTGGCCTGTTGCGCGAGTTCGGTGAAATGCTGTGCCAATCCGCCGAACGTTTCCGGCGTCAGTGCGCCGTAGTGGGTCCGGACAAGGTCCATGCGGCGACCACTCGTAAGAAGGCCGACGGCGCACATGACCCCCGGAAACGCGGGAACCACGACTTCCTTGATTTCAAGCTCACGCGCAAGATATCCCGAATGCAGCGGTCCGGCGCCTCCGAACGAAAAGAGCGAGAAGTCGCGCGGATCCAACCCACGCTCCACGGTCATCGCCCGTATGGCGTTGACCATGTTGGCGCTGACGACCTGAAGGATCCCCGCAGCGGCCCGTTGCCAACCCATCCCAAATCGCTCGCCAAGTCTTGCGATTGCCGCGCGGGAGGCATTGGAGTCGATCGGCAGGCGGCCGTTCAGAAGGTGATTCTGATTGAGGATGCCGAGTGCGACATTGGCGTCGGTGACTGTCGGCTCCGTGTTTCCGAGATTGTAGCAGACAGGGCCGGGATTCGCGCCGGCGCTCCGCGGGCCAACCTTGATCAAGCCGTGGTCATCGTAGGAGATCGAGCCACCGCCCGCGCCGACAGCGTGAATATCGATCATGGGCACCTTGATCGGAAAGCCCTCGACATCGGTCATTGGCTTGAAGCGCGGCATGAAGTTGCTGACGATGGAGACGTCTGCTGAGGTGCCGCCCATGTCGAAGGTAATCAGATTTCCGCGGGCGATGCGGCGAGCAATTTCCAACGCCCCCATCACCCCGGCCGACGGCCCCGAGAGTACGGTCCGAACTGGCTGAGAAGCCGCGAGATCCGCGCTGATCAGACCTCCGTTGCTCTGTGTGATCATGATCTGTGAGGGGATCATCTCTCGAAGCTCCCCTTGGAGCTTTTCGATATAGGTTCTCATCAGCGGGCCGAGATAGGAATTCATCACCACGGTCGACGTCCGCTCGTATTCCCGGAATTCAGGTACGATTTCCGACGAAATGGAGATGAAGATATCCGGCAACTCGCGCTCAAGGATCTCCTTCGCGCGTTTCTCATGGATCGGATTGAGGAAGCTGAACAGGAAGCAAATCGCTACCGACTTTACGCCAGACGCGCTGAGCACGGGGATAAGCGCATAAATCTCTTCCTCTGCGAGCGGCGTTAGCACGGAGCCGTCGTACTGGACGCGTTCGGTAACTTCGAAGCGCTGGTCACGGGAGGCCAACGGTTCCGGACGGCCGGTCTGAAGATTGTAGAGTTCGGGTCTGCGCTGCCTGGCGATTTCCAGGACGTCGCGGAAGCCTGCCGTCGTGATCAGCGCGGTTGAAGAGCCTCGGCGTTCAATGAGCGCATTGGTACCCACAGTGGTGCCGTGGCCAAAGAACGTGATGTGGGGCGTGGCGTTGTCGCGCTTCTCTAGCAGCGAAGACATGTTTTCAGCGGCGTTTACGATACCAGCCGAGGGATCGTAGGGCGTACTGCTGACTTTCCAAACGGTGAACTCTCCAGTTCTCTCATCCAGGGCGCATACGTCGGTGAACGTGCCGCCGGAATCGATGCCAATCCGGTAAGAGAAGTGCTTTTGATCAACTACTGACATGATTTACCGACTGTCCTCCCAAATATGGCGTATATCATTGGCGCCAATCGTGGTCTTAAAAATTGATGCTGTCAATGGATTCCTTTTAGGATATTTTCGAACCATGCTTTGAAGTTGAATCGAGAAGGATTTGGAAGTGATGCAAAGCGCCAACAAGGCGAAGTCGAAAAACGAAAACGCTGCGCCTTTGGGTGTGAAGGACCTCGCGCTTCACATCGAGAGAGACATCAACATCGGTCGCGTCAGTCCTGGCGCATGGCTTAAGCAGATCGATTTGGAACGGGCGTACGGCGCTTCGCGGCTAACCATTCGTCAGGCGCTCGAACGGCTTGCGGAAAGAGGGCATGTGGAGCTACTCCCGAACCGTGGCTATCGGGTGAAGGAGTTCGACACGGAGCGCTTCAACAACATCATCAATATTCGCGCCATCCTGGAGGTCGCGGCAGCCGAGTCGGTCGCGGGGCACCTGGACAACGAGAGCATCGCGCGAATGACCAGATCAGCGGAGGATTTTTTGGAATCGGTCAGGAACGGGACGTCGCTCGATCAGGAACAAGCGAACCGGACCTTCCATCGCGAAATGCTTCGTGCCTGCCCAAACCGAGATTTGGTCGATCTGATCTTCGACCTCCGCGATCGCATCCCCGTCGCCGTTCAACGGGAAAGATACAACTTGACGATGCTGCAGCGTTCCGCGGAGGAGCATTTTGAGATGATCGAGTTAATCCGTTTGGGCAAGCGATCGGAGCTAGCATCGCTGGTCCGCAAACATGCGCTAGGATCCTTGCTCAAGTAGGCCGTTTACCACTCCGCAGGGGTTCGGGCACGTGAAGCTCGATCGAATTTGGTAGTCGGTTCATTCACCTTCTTTGCATGATCTGAGCTTGGAATATGGCTCGTGCGTGATCTCTGGCTGCCCGTACGCGAGCGCCCGATACTCCGGGCCCAGTACGTCGTGAGGTTGGGCCACATGATCAACATTCATAATGATATCAATATGTTAGTTCCATAATAGAACTTATGTGATATGCTATACCATTACACCTCGCGCCGACCAATCGGCGCCAAAGCGGTGCCCACCGGTTCGCTTCGGGCCAACACGCGAACGGGCTTTGATTGGACGAGCAAATTCGCGACGTGCGAGATCGCCCGCTGCCATCGCGCAATCACCCGCGAGGACACGAAAGGTCAGCCTTACTGCTCGCGTCGAACCAAACGGGCCGTCTTTGGATCGTAGATGTATTGGGTGATCGTCCCGTCCTTGATGCGTTTCACGGCGTCATCCACCACGAAACGTGGCACCAGGAACCACTCGCGCGGGATAACGGGATTGCCGAACCGATCCTTGATCTCGATGTTGAGACGAGCCGGCTCGAAGACGCGATGGATGAGGTTTTCGAGCTTGGTGCGGTTGATGTTGTAGAGGTCGTAGGTCGCTACGATCTCCACCTCGGCCAAGAGAAAGGTCGGGTCGAGTTTAGCGTTGGCAACTCGCCGGGCTACATCGCCGCCGGTCACGCCGATCTTGTGCAGCACGTCGCGGCTGGCGGCGACGGCTGGATTGTCGGACTTGCTGCGCAGCACATAGATCGTGCCGCTGGCAAGGTCGCCGTCCTCGCTCTCGCCGGAAAACAGCGGCCCCGGCGTGGGGTCGGTGATGCGCCGGCCGGCGTCGTCGCGGTGAAGGGCCCGCTGCAACGAGCGCAACAGAACGTCGCTCTCGGTGCTATTGTCATAGATGACGCGCAGCCGACTGTCGCGGCGTTCATACTCGGTCATGAACTCCTCGCCGACTTCGGCGACATAGGCGATCTGACCGCCGACGATGAAGAACTCACCCTTTTTGATCTCCGCCATCGTCTGGAAGGGCCGTGTCTGGCGTATGCCGGCGTCGAGGTCTTTTCTCACCTGCGCGAACAGCGGTTTGAAGCTGTCGAAATCCTTACAGGGCGTGCGGTTGGCGATTTCCTCGGCCGCGCGCTTGTCGGCGGCGGTGCGGACATGCCGAAGCTCGGTAATGTCGGAGTCACCGCCGATCCCCTGAAGCTCGGCCAGCAATTCCTCGTCGTCTATCGACTGGGCAGGCTCAGCGGCAAGTGGCACCGCGCCGGCGAGGAGGTCCTGCTTGTCGAGCGGAGCGAGAAGCGAACGGCATTCTTGCAGTCCGCGGAGCCGGTCGAGGCGCACCGCATAAAGCCGCTCGAACATGTCGTTGCTCTCGCCATGTCGGGGGGCATGGCCGTGCGTTTTGACGAAATGCTGGATTTCCTCGAAGCCCGCAATAATGCGTTCCTCGCGCGGGCTGCGGCCGCCCTTTTTGTCCTGCGGGGCGTAGTCGGCGAGTTCCGCCGCCAGTTCGTCAAGATCGAGGTCATCCGTCATAGCGGCCTTCCTTCTTGAAGCGCATGAACGCCACAGCCCCTTCGGCCATGCGTCTTTCCCAAGGGTCCTGCGCGTCGAAGGCGGGCAGCCGGCCGCGGTCCTTCTTGAACCGCGAGGCGCGGACGGCAAGCTCTTTCGCTTCCTCCGGCGTCAGGCTGGTGCGCTTGGCAGCAATCACCGCAGCGACCTGCTTCAGGCTGTCCTCGCGCATGGTCTTGGCGAGGATGGCGTAGGCTTCGCCGAACGGATTGATCCGGTCGATGAGGTCGATATCCAGTTCACGCACGTCCATTGCGAATTTGCGCACGCCGTCGATGAGCGCCGTGTTGGCGCTCGGGTGGTCGTCGTCGCCAAGCGCGACCTGCTTGGCTTTCTGTGTGATGTTAAGGGCGGCGATGGCGTGCTGGCGCACCGCCTCCTGATCTTCCTCGTCCAGTTCGGGATACTTGTCCTTGATGATCTTGCCCATGCGCACTTGGGTCAGTTCCTCCGGGATCAGCTCCTCGTCGAACAGTCCGCGCTCGATAGCCGTCTTGTCCTGAACGAAGGCGGCGATGACTTCATTCAGATCCTCGGTGCAGATGCGCGCGGCTTCCTTGCTCTTGGGTTCGGCAAGTCCCTTGATCTCGATGTGGAACTGGCCGGTTTCGTCGTTGAAACCTACATTGGGTTTGTCAGCGCTATAGCCGCCCTCGCCATAGTCGAAGCCCTCAACCGGGCCGCTCTGCGGGTTCTTCGGGGTGAAGTTGAAGCGCGGGGCAAGCACCTGCTCCATTAGAAGGCTCGCAGCGATGGCCTTGAGCGTATCATTGACGGCCTCGGTGACGGCGTCCTCGGACGCGTCAGGTTCGGCGATCAGATTGGTGAAACGGGCGCGGGTCTTGCCGGGCGCGTCGCGCGTGGCGCGACCGATGATCTGCACGATCTCGGTGAGGCTCGACCGATAGCCGACCGTGAGCGCGTGCTCGCACCAAATCCAGTCGAAACCCTCCTTCGCCATGCCGAGCGCGATGATGATATCGACATGGTCGCGATTGTTCTTTTGCGCCGGGTCTTTGAGCGCGGCGGAAACCTTGTCGCGCCTGCCGGCGTCGTCATCGACCAGGTCGGCAATGCGAAGGGTCCGGCCGTCGGGCGTCTTGACCAGCTGAAAGCCGGTGATTGGGTCGGTTCCCTGCCAGTCGCCCAGGGCCTCGATGATGTGCTCCACTTCCTTGATCTTGTCCTTCGTGCTCTCGCGCGAATTGACGCTTGGGATGTGGATGATGGTTTTCTCGGTGGGATCGAGAACGGCGAGAATGTCGTCGGCATAGGAGCCGGAATAGAAGAAATAGCCGATGTCGAGTTGCTTCAGATACTCGTAGCCATTCAGTTGCTCATAATAGGTGTAGGTGACGGTATCAAATCTGGCCTCGTCCTGCGGGGCCAGCACCGGCACGGCGTCGCCCCGGAAATACGAGCCGGTCATGGCGACGACATGCACCTTGTCGCGGGCGATGAACGCGCCAAGGTGCTGGCCGAGCTTGCTGTCGGGATCGGCCGAAACATGGTGGAACTCGTCCACTGCGATCAGCCGGCCGTCGAATTTCTCGACGGCAAACTTGTCCACCGCGAAGCGGAAGGTCGCATGGGTGCAGACCAGCGCCTTGTCGTCGCTGTCGAGGAATGCGCCGAGCGAATTGACCTTGCCGCCATTATCCGAACCAGGCGCGTTGCAGAGATTCCATTTCGGCTCGACCTGCCAGTCAGCCCAGAATCCGAATTTGGTCAGCGGCTCGTCATTGAAACTCGCGCCGATGGATTTTTCCGGCACGACGATGATGGCCTGCTTCAATCCCTGATTGGCAAGCTTGTCGAGGGCGATGAACATAAGCGCGCGGCTCTTGCCGGAAGCCGGCGGCGACTTGATGAGAAGATACTGCTCGCCGCGCCGCTCATAGGCGCGCTCCTGCATCGGCCGCATACCGAGTTCGTTGGCCTTGGTCGATGAGCCGTTGCGGGCATAGGAAACCGAAACGGACGGGATGGATTTCTTTTCGTCGGTCACGCGCTCACCCCGCCCTTTTCTTCGTCGCCGCCGCCCCCGGCGACGCAATCGTTTTGGTGTAAAGATCAAACAGCTTTTCCAGCCGCTCAGTGTCGTTACGGAATCGGCGGCCTATATAAATACGCTCAAGCACTTCGTCGTTGCGCTCGTGCGCTGCGCGCAGATCGGCCGGCATGGCGTCGGGCTCGTAGAGATCGGCGATGGTGGCTGGGAAATGCGCTTCCCGCGTGAGCAGGATGTCCTCAGCGCAGCGAGCCAGGTCAGTCTTGTTTTTTTCAGTCAATGCAGGAATTGGGAAGGTGTGCCAGCCGAGGGTATTGGAGTAGCGGTATCGGGTTTCCAGCTTTCCGCAGACGGTCGCAATCCAAACGAGGTGAATACGGGACGCAAGCACCGAGAGCGCCCACATTGGTGGATCATAAATAGCCATTGCTGCGTCAGAGGCAATGATTTCAGCGCTACTGAATTCGACTGGAAGGTATTCTCTCCTTTCAGAGGATACCCTTGGAACAATAAGTTGATACTTTTTTCCGGTGATTGTGCGCTCGAATCTATGAGGAGTAGCGAGCCCGAGTTTGCCGCGTTCACTGCCATTTGCACGGTAATCTCTAATATTTTCTAGCCTCTCCGCAATAAAAGGAATTTTTTCAGCGTATTCGGCATCATTGTCTTCGATCCAAAGACAGTAACGTACAAGTCCGTTAATGACCTCATTCGATCCCGAAATTCGCCTTACTAATCTTTGTGCGTCGGGAAAACCTTGGAGAAGCTTTTCCTTTTCATCCGCAGTTATCATTAGGTTGCCCTTATCACGCGCGATATTGCCAGCATTCATAAGGGGCAATCCAAAGCGGCTAGCGGAATCCGCCAAAACGGTAATATCTGGGCCATCCACGAGATAACAGTTGATGTTCGACGCAATGCGACGCGTGTTTCCTTCTACTATTATTTTCGATGCATTCGACTTTGATCGGATTCCAATTATACTTACTACAACCCCAGCATTATTTGTGGCGTTATTCGACCACTTAAAATCTCGATCTGCGAGAAAAATTTCAATGCCTTTCGACAGGATACGCGGCCATACTGCCGGAACCTGAACCCCCTGCGATATGGAGTTTGTTGTTACAAACGCCGCCAGTGCATCGGTCGCAATGATAAAGTCAGCCGCTTTCCAGAACCATCCGGCAATATAATCAATTGCTTTGACCTTTTTCCCCACCACAAGCGAAGCGAGTTCTTCCTTTTGTCCCTTCGTCTGGAACTTGTCGCCAAGATACGGCGGGTTTCCGCAAATATAGGTCTGGCCCCCCTCATTCTCGAAATCGATCTCTGCCTGATCGAGCGGCGAACTGAACAGATCATCGCCATGCAATTTCACCCCTGTCCCGGTCGGCGGGCAGATGCCTATCCAGTCGAGGCGCAGGGCATTGCCGCAGGTGATCCAGTTCTGCGCGTCGAGCGGCAGGAAGTCCTGCAAGGCTTCCTTCTGCCCGCGATAGAGCACGTCGCACTGAAACTCCGCGATGATGAGCGCAAGGCGCGCGACCTCGGCCGGAAAGTCGCGCAACTCGATGCCGCGAAAATTGGTCAATGGGATTTCGGTGCGGCGGTCGGCCTCACCGCGCCGCGTGTTGATCTCGGCTTCGATCTCCCGCATGGCCTTGTAGGCGATGACAAGGAAGTTGCCGGAGCCGCAGGCCGGGTCGAACACCCTGATCTTCGCCATGCGATTGCGCAGGTTGAGCAGCTTGCGGGAATTGTCACCCGCTTCCTTAAGCTGCGCCCGCAGGTCGTCGAGGAACAGCGGATTCAAGACTTTCAGGATGTTCGGCACGGACGTGTAGTGCATCCCGAGCGCGCCCCGTTCCTCATCTTCCGCGACCGCCTGGATCATCGACCCGAAGATGTCCGGGTTGATCTTCGTCCAGTCGAGACTGCCGATGTGCAGAAGATAGGAACGGGCGATCTTGCTGAAACGCGGCGTTTCCACGCTGCCGGAAAACAGTTCGCCGTTCACGTAGGGGAAGGCATCGGCCCATCGCGGATTGCCGGCGCATGGCCGGTCCTCCCGCTTCGTGTTCATGGCCCGGAACAACTCGCCGATCACCTCATGGGTGTTGGACGAGTCTTTGGCGCACATCCGGGCGATGGTGTCGGTGAACAGGCCGATGCCGTGAAAGATGTCCGTGCGTTCGGCGAAGAAGCAGAAGATCAGCCGCGCCATGAAATGGTTCATGTCGTGGCGGCGGGAGGCGGTGCCCCAATCGGGGTTGTCTTTCAGAAGCTCGACATACAGCCGGTTCATGCGGCTCGTGGCGCGAATGTCGAAGGAGCTTTCGCGCACCTGCTTGACGGTGGTGATGCCGGCGAGCGGCAGGAAGAAACCGAAATGATCGGGAAAATCGGCATAGGCACAGGCGACGGTTTCGCCGGTTTCCAGGTCTTCGGCCTCGAAGTCAGTGCCGTCGGTGGCAAGAATGAAGCGCGCCTTCGCCCTGGCCGTGGCCGGGCTCGCTTTCAGCGCAGCCAGCGTCTTCGTAACATCGCCGGACGCGGACAGCGCGATGTGGATGTTGTTAGTTTGCAGGACGCCGCCCAGGTCAGACTTGTTCGATGCGCCCGAGCGCAGCCGCTTAATCGTCGTTTCCTTGTTTCCGAACGCTTGCAAGAATGCATACGGAAACTCGCCAGAATCGAACGCCTGCTCAGCGAGAGCTGAGATAGCCTCTTCGATCTCAATGGCGTTCATGCTGCCCCTTCCCCCAATTCACTTCCGGTGCGCACGCGGTCCCCTCGGCCGAATCAGGGAATCTGGTGATCGATCGCCTTGCCCTTGTACGCCGTTCGCCGGTCTGGATGAACAAGATGTACATGTTCCACGTCACCAAACTTGGGGATTGCTAATGCGCTGAGAACAAGCAGCGAGGCTACAGATCGCGCGTGATCTGAAATCGCATGAGCATCTTCGCTTTTTCGTTGCACTTCAAGCCGTCGATTAAACGTCAATCGTGTGCCAATCCAGTAGTCCGGATGCGCTAGATCGATTGGATACCCCGATGTGCATGCGCGCGAGCAAGATTCTCTGTACAGAAAGCCCTCAGGGTTACCGGCGAAAGCCCCGGGGGGATCTATGCGAGCTCATCTAACGTCGCTGACTGCTCACGCCCACACAACGTGTATCAGTCTTCCAGGCCATTGCGACTTTCGCGGTTGACTGGCACAAAGTATTGTATGGCAGCAACTGACAACGCACCCTCCCTTGCATTGCTGATCGATGGCGACAACGCGTCGCCGAAGATCGTCACCGGCTTGCTCGCCGAAATCGCAAATTATGGCGTGGCAAGCGTCAAGCGCATCTATGGCGACTGGACTGGACCGAATCTCAAGGGCTGGAAGGAATGCCTGCTTGAGCATTCCATCCAGCCAATTCAGCAATTCGCCTATACCACCGGAAAGAACGCCACCGACGGCGCGATGATCATCGATGCCATGGACCTTCTCTATACCGGCCGCTTCTCCGGCTTTTGCATCGTATCCAGCGACAGTGACTTTGCCAGGCTCGCCGCACGCCTCCGGGAACACCGCGTCACCGTCTATGGCTTCGGAGAGCGAAAGACCCCTCGCCCGTTCATCACCGCCTGCGACAAGTTCGTCTATTTTGATGTTCTCAATGCGACCACGACCGAAGCGCCAGAGCCAATCACGCAAAGGCAGGTTCACCGAAAGGCTATTGCCGAAGCAGCGCCGGTCGCCGGCAGGCCATCGCATGTAAAGCCGGCGCTGGACAAAGCTGCTCTCGACATGCTGGCCAAGGCAGTAACCGCCTCGGCCGATGAAGACGGGCGGGCAAATCTTGCCCGGGTCGGCGCGCATCTGGCAAAGCAAGCGCCGGATTTCGACGCCCGCAATTACGGCTTTCCTCGCCTCAGCGATCTCGTCGAAGCGTCCGGTATCGTCGATGTTGAACGCGCGGGAGAAAACCCGACAATTGTCACCGTGACACTCAGGAAAGATCGAGAGCCGCCTAGTGAGGCGGCTCGGCGCTGATCAGCGCGTCGAATGCCGCCTCCTCCTGCTGATTTTGCGCGATAGCCTGCTCCAGCTCGGCCGCGATCTGCTGACGCTCGCCGGCGTCGATCGATGCTGCCAACTCGGCACGAAGCTGCTGAATGTGGTCGTAAGTAGTCATCGTCATCTCCTCTGATTGAAAACAGAGGCTCGCCCCCGAGATGAGGGGCTTGGGTCAATGACCGCCACGGCGGTCCGAAGGGCAGATGGGGGAGCCGATTTTGTCGCTTGCGGCAAAATTGGGGGCAACCGTCTGTCATTGATGCAAGCCCATCAGCTCGGTACGCTCGGCTTATCTTAAGTAGAGAGAGAAAATACCTCTCCGTGTGGCACCGAATTTGGGCCGAAGGCCAATAGATTCAACTCACTAAGAGGGGAGAAAGAGCGCTGCCCTCTCTCCCCCACAAGCGCTAAACCGGTCTCCCCATGCTTCGGCCGATGGCCTGCAGCACCGGCCGGCTGCGCCGATCGGCCCTTTGGGTGGGTGATCCCCCTCCGGTTTAGCGCTTGTCCCCCTCTCTTCCGCTGCTCCGCGCGAACTCGGGGAGCAGGAGCGGGGCTCCTGCCCTCCCTTCCGATTTGGGAGGCCAAGGAGTGGCCGTGGAACCTGGGATTGAGGTTGCTATGACGGAAGAGAGCAGGGCGGAAACTGCGGTTTCCCTTGGTGAGTTGATGAATCGACATATCGCGGCGCAACTGGCGACCGCGGATGCCGTTCGTGCATGGGATGAGCGCAGGGCGGCTAGGGAGGTTACGAGCGTCGTATATGTGAACGGGCTGCTGGACGTGGCGCGGCACGAAGAAGCCGCCAGGCTGGCGATCGTCAATCACAGGCCGCACGACGATGTGGAATCCAGACTGAAGCTGACCTATATGGCGGCTTACCTGATCGCGACACGTGGCACTCTGACCGCCAATGAGATGGATTCGGTCTTGGAGTAGGGCAGCTTCTGTCGCCCTTCGAGATCTGCGAAGCGAAAAGCCCGCACAAGGCGGGCTTTCTATGATTAGTTGATTGTCGCGATCCACTCGCCAGATGCTGATTTGGCAAAGCCGACAATCCGTTCGATGGGCTGTGCCTCAGGCGACATTTTGACTGAGGTCATGCAGGCGACGCCTGGGCCTGAACCGGCCTTGTCACATTGCCCGAGCGCCACGGAAATTTCCGGCAGATCGTTTCTGTCCCAAACGAGGGGAGACGCCGCGTGAGCTTTGCGGTAGGCCGCGGTTGCTTCGGCCTCCGTCGGCGCTTCGACTGTTGGGATCGGGCAAAGTGACGGATCAGCGGAGATAGCCGCGACCAATTCGGCCTTCGAAATGGCCTGAGTCTCCACCATGGGCTCTGAAGTCGCAAGATACGTGCCGCCAGCGCCGGTCACGAGGCCGACGGTTGCTGCGACCGCCAAAAGGATATTCTGGTTCATAAGGGTTCCTCTTTAAGTCCGGAGATTAAACCAGAAGCGCTCTTTGACGCCCTTGTCATTTGGAATGTCGAAATACCAGGGATTCGGGCGCCGCGGCCGGGGAGACGTTACCTTCACCTTGCAACCGTTGTTGTTGTCTCGATACCCGAAATCATCATCATTTCTGCCGCTGCGAAGGATTTCCAAGGTGATCCGATTGCTGTCGTTGGCCTCTGCATCACCATAGAGGCGGTCGTACTCGTCGCGGCCTTCGCATCTGTCCACGATGCGGACGCACTGGTCATTTTCATCCCGCCTGAAGACACGGTCATCTCCATTGCTGCTAGAGGCGGGTCGAGAGCCGGCAGGGCATTCCTCAAACTCTTCGCGGCCCGGTTCCCCGGCTTTAGCCTGCTGGCAGATGGGCCAATCGAACCCCGGCTTTGACATTGCGCGGATCAGCTTCTTCATCGGCGGAACGCAATAGGGGACGCCATGCCAGGACGGGTTTTGGGACGCGGCACAAAGTAGAATCTGGCAGCCCCACTCGGCGTCTTGCGCCTTTGCCCCCATAGGGGCGATTGCGATCACAGCAAGACCGGTGGCGGCATAAAGCAGACGTTTCATGTCAGATGGTCCTCATTGATGGTTGCGGCTGGAGAGGCCCGACCGACCAAAAGCTTGTCGATCGGAGCGACATGTTGCACCCGTTCCCCGGCCGCGTAGATGACGGCTGCGATGAGCGCGAAGGCTGAGAACCAGAAGATCCCGATCCGAAAGAGAAGCGGCTGATTGGGGATGTCCCGGCAGAGCGGCGGAAAGGCGAACAGACCGACCAGGAAGCAGTCGAGCGCTAGATGACGTTGATCGAGAAAGAGGATGGAAACGATCAGGAGCGCCGCGGCCAACGGTGCATGAACCCACCAGATTTTTTCCGAAACGACGATCAGCGCGAACGACAGCGGAATGGCGAGCAGCAGGCTCGCCAGCGGATCCGTTGCGAACGAATTCGCAATATGAGCGAAGTCGGGCAACTATCGGTCTGTCCTCTTAGGCTTCTTGCGAGCATCGATGAAGGGAGGTGAAATCTCGCTTTCACGCTCGGCGAGGAGGTTGGCATCGGCGATCGGCTGGCGCCCTAACGTCTTGTCCACCGCCTTGCGTCGCCATTCGTTCATGTCGAGAACATAGGTGGCCCACATGCCATAACGGGCCGCCATTGCGTGCCGCTGATAGGCTAGGTACTGGCTGTTGTAGGAGTAAGGGGACGCGACGCGCGCCCAGCCGACGCGAAGCATTTCCGCCGCAATGTCGCGCCCGGCTGATGTGCAACGCGCCTGCGGGATTCCGTCATTGCCGTAGGCTACGACGCTGCATTCGACAGGCTTGTTACCTACCGTCCTTTTGAGCCAGGCTTTGGCGAGCGGGCCGCAAGGGACGGGGGAAGGTGCCTTCTGCCGTTGGCGGTTTCCCCATTTCGGATCAAGGGCCCATTGCGGGAGTTCGCACGCGTCGACGTCGACGAGGCGAACGCGCTGCCCATATTGAGGATACCATAGGGTTCGGCCATCCATGACCGCAACCCGCCCTTTGTAGATCGGATATACAGGAGCTCCGGACCAATCCTGCTGCTGCCCGATCGTCGCGGGCGTATTCTTGACCAGATCGGCCGCCGTAGCCGGTTGGACGATCGCAGCAAGAACCGCGGCTGCGGACAGGTATCGCTTCATTGGTTTGCCTTCTTGTTTCGTGCATTCACCTCGCGGCTCAGGAGAATGGCCGGGTGCTGCACGTCTTCGAACTGCCAGAGGCCGGCCCGCTTATCGCGAGCAAGTTGTTCGGCCACGGCATAGGGGACGTGATATGGCATGCCCTCCCCGTTGAGGGCTGCGAAGGCGTATCCGCTGGTGATCAGGACGTTCGCCAGGTCGAGCCGTTGTTTTCCGATGGTGGCGTAGCAGACGACGTAGGCGGTATCATCCTTCTTCGCCACAGGTGCGCAAACGGGTTTGGTGTCCTTGATATAGGCCGCGAGCACGGCAAGGGACGCCTCGCCGCAATCGCGTATCTGCCCGTGCTTGTCGGTATAAGAGGTGCCCCGCAAACACGACTGAACGCCGTAGAGCCGGAAGCGCTTGCCCTCCGAAATCCACGTATCACCGGTCTCCAGTGTGACGCCTGGCAATAGATCGAAATATCCGGTCGGCGCAGCTGCGGCGGCTGATGGCAGAAGCGCCGAAAGAAGGAAAAGAGCCTTTCTCATTGGCCCTTGATCCTCGGATCAGCCCACATTCCGAAAGAGCCCTTTTGGCCAATCTCCTCGGCCTTGGCGAGGTCCGGGCGGACAGGGGTTCCGTCTGGCTTCTTGGCAAGGCGGAGTGCGCCGAGCGATAAAAGCTGCTCTTCAAACATATCGACGGAATCGAGACTGCCGGGAAAATTGTAGTAGCCGTAACAAGTCGCGTTCTGAACCGGCGCACCTTGCTCGCTCACGAAGGCACGGCAAAAGACGACCTTCGGGTTCTGCAGCATGATTTGAAGCTGCTGCTGCGCAAAGTCGGTGCAGTTCCCGGCGAAGTCTTCACTGCGATTTACCATCTCGCCTTTGCAAGGCTCGAGCCCGTAAAGGTGCAGCGTCGTTTTCTCGTCAACGCGGAAGTCGGTCGGCGACACGGCTTTGAAGCCGGCCGTTGTTGCATAGCCCTTGCGGTCGGCGACTTTGCCACCCCCGTCATAGTACTCGATTACCAGCACGGTCTTGCCCGGTGCTGCCAGGGATTTGATGTAGCCCTTGTTGATGTCCGTAGCGGACAAGGCGGGCGTTGCCATAACGCAACCTAAGAGTGCAGCAATGATGATCCGTTTCATTTTCTAGCCCTTACCCATATTGCTTCCGTCTGCGCCCCCGCGAAAAGGGGTTTAAGTGTGCAGCAAAAAAGTGTATCGCTGAACCAAATCGATGTCACGCGTTCACCAACTTAATCAGTTTTCGTGTCAATCACAACACCGCAAGTTTGGCGGGGACCGATGGAAAAAAGGGCTAGAATTGCAGGCAGTTCGGGCAAGACCGCGTTGGCGGGGATGGCCCTTTTGACCGTGATCCTGGGCGGGATTTGTCACGCCCAAGACGGTCATAAAGAGGGAAATATCATAGACAATAAAAGCACTTGGCAGGGACGCAGCAATTCTGAGCTTGCAACGAACTTTGAGGAACGGTGGCATGGCTCCGAAAAGGAGTTCGTCCTTGGCACCGATGGCGTCGTAAAGCAGACGGACAGCGCGGACGAAAACCTCCAAGAATTTGGGGGTTCGAATCAATTTGATGCGGCTTTTGGTTATTCCGCCGCTACCATTGATGCAGCGCTCGATACTGATAAAGCGCAACTTCCGACGGGCTCAATAACGCAAATTGGCGCAAATCGACAGGCTAGAAGCAGCACCAATGACGTGCATGAATGTGGTCCGTCTCCGCTCAACGCCGAAGAAATTAAGTCTATGGTTGTGCAGACAGCGCGGAAGTACAGCGTCGATGAAGCCTTCGCGACGGCCATTGCCTGGGCCGAGAGCGGCTTTGATCAAAGCCGCAACTCTCCCAAGGGTGCGCGCGGGCCGATGCAGCTCATGCCGGCCACGGCCGCACGCTTTGGCGTCAAGGATGTCTGTGATCCGACGCAGAACATTGAGGGCGGCATGAAGTACCTGCGGGTGCTTCTGGACGAGTTTCAAAACCCCCTCCTTGTCGCCGCCGCCTACAACAGCGGCGAACAGCGGATCTACGAACACGGCGGCATCCCGCCCTTCCAGGAAACAGTCGGGTACGTCGCTAAGGTCGTGAACTATCAGCTCGGCCTGCCTATGCCGGCGGCAGGAAGCAAATCGAGAAAGGCCGCTGACCGGGCGGTCTTGGATGCGGGTGACAGCGGGGACGCTGGTGTCATCGCTGTGAAAAAGACCGGCGCGTTTGTCGGCGGTGTGATGCACTTTTGAAGGAGAGAAGTATGCAGATTTCAATGCAAACGGGGAAGTCTCAGGCCGTAAAGCTTGCGGCCCTGTTCGGTCTCGTGGCCGCTATCCAGGTTGTTGGTGCGGACGTCGCCTTTGCGCAGGCTACCGGAGGAGGCGCCTTTGCGCCGCTTCAAACCGCCGTCCAAATGATCGTCGATTTCATCACCGGCCCCTTCGGCCGCCTGATGGCGATCATTGCCGTCATCGGCCTTGGCTTTCTTGCATTCGCCGGACGCCTTTCGTGGTTCACGGCGGGCGCGGTCGTGATCGGCATTGGCCTTGTGTTCGGTGCGCCGGCGATCGTTGACCAGATGATTTCGTCAGTCGGCGGCGGCAACTGATCATGAGCGAATTTCAGGACGAAAAGCCATCTCTGACGCCGTTGGTGATCGGGTTAACCCGGTCCCCAACACTATGGGGTGTGCCGTACATGGCAGTGGTGCTGATCGTCGGCATCACCATCATTGGCTGGCTGGCAACGAACCATCTTCTGGCGTTGCTCATCGCGCCGGTCGCCTACCTTGTCCTGTTCTCGCTCTGCACCTGGGACAACAAGATCCTCGACGTGCTGCAGGTGACGTCTCGCAAGACGCCGCGCACTCCCAACAAGCGCTTTTGGGGCACCAACTCTTACGGACCGTAACCATGCTGAAAGTCGTCAAAGAAGAGCTTGGGTTTGGCCGGGTCGCTGGAAATGAGCGGCCCATGTCGACTCATATCCCGTATCTACGCCACGTCTCGGATACGGTGATCGGGCTGGAGAACGGCTCACTCTTGAGCGTCATCAAACTGGACGGCCTGTTCTTCCAGACGGAGGACCAGGCTGAGCTCAACATGCGCTCGGTCGTGCAAAACACGATGATACGAGCACTGGGGTCCAGCCGCTATTCACTTTGGTCTACCGTGATCCGCCGAGAGGTCGAGACGGAAATCGGCGGCGCGTATGATGAATCATTTTGCGACCTTTTGAACAAGCGCTACATGGAGCAACTGCGCCATAAGCGCATGTTCACGAACGAAATTTACCTGACTATCGTGCGCTCCGGCATGCGGGGAGCACTTGGCGTCGGCGACACGCTGAAGAGGATCTTCGACAAGACAAACAAGGACGCTCGGGTCCAGCAAACGCGCGAAGATGTCACGGAGCTCGAAGAGCTGATCGGCAACATAGTGCGTGATCTGCACAAGTATGGAGCCCGGGCGCTCGGCATTACCTATCGTCGCAGGAACGACGACGAGGCCAAGATTGAAGGGCAGGAGGAAAAGGAAAGAGGCGACCCCTATTCCGAGCCCTGCGAATTCTTCAATACGATCCTGACCTGCGGCGTGCCCCGCAAAATGCGCCTGCCCCGCATGGGAATCCGCAATTACGTCGGCGCCTCACGACTGCATTTCAGCAAGCGAACCATGCAGGCTCAAGCGGCGGTCGACGAAGACAGCCGCTTTGGGGCGCTGTTATCGATCAAGGAATATCCGCCCTTTACCGGCCCGGGCATGCTCGACGGCCTGTTACAGGTGAACCACGAATTCATCCTGACGCAATCCTTCACGGTCGCCGACAAGCCAATGGCGCAAGAGCGCATCAGCCGCCTCCAGCGGCAAATCCGGGCATCGGACGAATCCGGCAGTTCGGTCGAGCAGGATATCGACTTTGCACTCAATAGCCTGATGAACCAGGAAGCCGTGTTCGGTTTCCACCATCTCTCGCTATTGTGCCTCTCCCGCGATCTGCACGGCATAAGCCGCACGGTTTCCGAACTCGGCGCCTGCCTCACGGACATGAACATCAACTGGCTTCGCGAGGATCTGAACCTCGAAGCCGCGTTTTGGGCACAGCTTCCCGGCAACCACAGCTACATCGCCCGCAAGGCGATGCTCTCAAGCGCGAATTTCTCCGGTCTCTCGTCGATGCACAATTTCGCGACAGGACAGGCGGATCGCATCCATTGGGGACTTCCGATCACGATTCTAGAAACCACGTCGCAAACGCCGTACTGGTTTAACTTCCATCGCCGCGACATCGGCCACTTCCTCGTCACCGGCCCGACGGGTTCTGGTAAGACGGTCGCATTGACGTTCCTGCTGGCGCAGGCGATGCGTGTTTCACCCACGCCGAAGGCCGTATTCTTCGACAAGGATCGCGGCGCGGAGATCTTTGTAAGGGCGATCGGCGGCTCCTATGAGGTGCTGTCGCCGGGGACGCCAACCGGCTTCAACCCGCTTCAGCTCGATAACACCGGGCCCAATCGCGAATTTTTGCTGCGCCTTCTGAAGGCAATGCTGCGATCCGGCGATCGCAGCGACTTCACCCAGGAAGACGAAGACACGCTTGAAAGGGCGATCGTCCGTCTGATGCAGGAACCTGCGGCGGAGCGCAATTTGCCAAATCTCGCCGGCCTGCTGGTGGGTCGGTCACGGGCAGACGCCAATGACCTTCACGCTCGCCTTCGCCCTTGGATTGATGGCGAAAAGGCGTGGCTTTTCAATGCACAGCATGACGTCCTCTCCTTCTCAGGCCGCAGCGTCTTCGGATTCGACATGACGAGCATTCTCGGTAACGAGGATCTTCGCACGCCGGCGCTGATGTACCTCTATCACCGCCTGGACGAGCTGCTGGACGGCAACCCGGTCATGTTCTTCATGGACGAGGGCTGGCAGCTCCTAATGGACGAGACCTTTTCGGCCTTCATCGTCGACAAAATGAAGACCATCCGTAAGCTCAACGGTATTGTCGGTTTCGGCACTCAGTCCGCCGCGGATATCGCCAAGGCAAAAGCCTCGCATACGCTCATCGAGCAATCGGCGACCAATATTCATTTCCCGAACCCTCGGGCCGACGAAGACAGCTACATCAAGCGTTTCGGCCTGACGGTGAAGGAGTTCAACTTCATCAAGAACACCCCGCCCGAAAAGCGAACTTTCCTGATCAAGCACGGAAATGACTCGGTCATCGCCCGGCTCGATCTCTCCACCATGCCCGATCTCGTGAAGGTGCTTTCCGGGCGAAAGGAGACAGTCGAGGAGTGCGCGGCGCTTCGGGCAAAATATGGCGACGAGCCCGAAAATTGGCTGGCTGAATTTTGCGGATGGGAGAAAGCCGAATGAGGAAAAGTCCTACTTTAGGGGTTATCTCTGCGCTGTGGCTCGGTGTTTCCGGACCGGCACTCTCTCAGGTGCCAGTGATCGACGGGAAGGTGCTCGAGACCGACACGAAACGCGACGCGACAACCACCGAAATCGAGAAGACGGATAGCGACCGTCATACGGTCAGCAAAAGCGTCACTTGCTCGATGTATCGTCCCGGGCGAGGCGGCGATCCAGCCTCAGCAGCGACGGCCAATCCGGAAATTACCGGCTTGGTCAAGCGCGTAGCTCAGGAGGAAGGCGTCGATGAAAAACTCTTCATGGCGCTCGTCTACCAGGAAAGCCGCTTCAATCCGTGTGCGAAGTCGCCGGTCGGTGCGATCGGGCTCTCTCAGCTCATGCCGGGTACGGCAAAAGACCTCGGCGTCGATCCCCACAATGTCGAAGACAATCTTCGGGGCGGTGCGCGTTACCTGAAACAGCAACTTCGCCGCTTCAACGGCAACACCAATCTGGCCCTGGCCGCTTATAATGCGGGGCCGGGCAATGTTCAGAAGTACGGCGGCATTCCACCATTTAAGGAGACACAAGGGTATGTGGCGAACATCACCCAAAAGTGGCTCCCGGCCTTCGGCGGTTCCGACGTTGCAAACATCCCGGTGAATTATGGCGGTGGATCGACGGCCTTTACCGGCATGCGGGATTCCACCATCAACTCGATGGCGACGTCTCAGGCGATTGGGGAAGGAAGCGGCAACGTGGCGTCCTGGATGCAGCAGCTGGGCGCAATGTCCAGCGGCACTATCCAGGATAGTTGGGATCACAATTCCGGTGCCCGCAATGCCAATCTCGAAATGATGAACCAGGTCATCCGCCTCGGCACGACGATGGCGGACCTTATGAACTCGCGTAACGCGGTTGATCTCAGCGGCCTGTCCGGATCGTCACGCACGAGCGATTTCAAGGATGACGACGACAAGGACGATCGCGAAACGACAGGCATTTGCGATGACCGCGCAGGCTTGGAATGGAGCCCGGCTGAGAAAGCTTGCGTCCAAAAGCGGGAACGCGAGGACAACGTAGAACTGATGTTGAACGCTCAATGAGGAGAACTGCCATGAAACGTTTGATTTTGACGGCGTATTCGGTGGCCGCCCTTGCGTCCTCGGCTTTGGCGCAGGTCCCGGTGATCGACGGCGCCAATCTTGAGATTGCACAGAGAACGTCGAAGACGACCGATGATATTCTCGGCACCAACAAGGAAGTCCTGAAAACGGTCCAAGAGACCCTTCAAGCGGTCACCGGTGATCGCGGCAGCGATGCCAACCAGATGCAGAATCTTGCCGTCGGCAATGGATTTAGCGTCTCCCAAATGCCGTCGTTCGATAGCCTTATGTCCGGCGGCGTTCCGAACTTCGGCAGTATGGGCGGTGATGTCTCCAAAGTCGCAACGACCTTCATCAACGGGTTGCAACTGGTGAAAAATCTGTCCGGCCAAGCGGGCAGCTCCTTTTCGGGCGACAAGTCCTACGAGGAGATGGTGAACACCGTTCTTGGTGTTGCCGCCCTGGTGACGGGTTCTCAGCAGGCCGTCCAGACCCGCCGTACCTCTTTTGAGCAGGCAGGCGCAAATATCGGCCAGGCCAAGGACATCAAGGGCTCGATCGACCAGAACACACAGCTTCAGGTGCAAGCCGGGCTGACGATCAATGAACTGATCGGCGTGATGAATGGTGCCGTGTCGTCTCTCCAGGCCGACAACCAAAGGCGCTTGACCGACATCTCCAACT